>CANKLD010000009.1 GCA_947483095.1 Bacteroidota bacterium | reverse complement strand
TCTCTGTGAAGTGCAATAATATCGAAGCGAACTTCCACTTCAAGGTCGTTTGATTTTACATATTCGTTGATTGCTTTAACTAAAAGTTGGATTTTTTTAGGTTTCACAAAATCCTGAGGAAGACCAAAATCAATACTTGAACGGGTTTTAACCTCAACAACAGCAAGGACTCCCTCTTTTTTGGCAATAATATCTACCTCAGCTTTTTGAAAAGTCCAATTGGTTTCTAAAATCGAATAGCCATTTTTTTCAAGAAATTCAACAGCCAATTCTTCTCCTAATTTTCCTAGATCGTTGTGTTCGGCCATTAAAAAAGTATAAATGGTTTGTACTAAAACTTCATTATCGTTTCCTTATCATTCACTTCCAAAAAAATTGTTTTCCCAAAAATCAACGTATTATTATCATGAATATGTCCTGCTGGAAAATTAAAAACAATAGGAAAAGGATATTTTTTAGTAATATCCAAAATGATTTCATGGGCATTTTTGCCCCACGGAATTTCATTGTCGTGCATTTTTATAAAACTTCCCACAACCAAACCTTGCAAACCTTCAAAACAACCGCAGCGTTTCAAACTCAGCATCATTCGATCGATATGGTATAAATATTCGTCTAAATCTTCAATAAATAGAATTTTTCCTTTGCAATCAACTTGCGATTGGGATCCCATCATACTATATAAAATAGACAAATTTCCGCCCACTAATTCCCCTTTAGCAACTCCTAATCTGTTTTCATTTTGACATGGAATGCTATATTTTAAGCTTTCGCCAAATAGGGCTTTTCGCAACGTTTCCTCAACTTTTACTGATGCTTTCTCCACATTCACAGGCATAATTCCGTGAATTGATGCTATCCCCAAAGTATTCAAATGACTGTGTAAAACCGTCACATCGCTAAAACCAACAATCCATTTTGGGGTTGTTTTAAACCTTGAAAAATTGACTAATTCCGCCATTCTCGCCGTTCCATAACCACCCCGAACACACCAAATTGCTTTGATATTCGGGTTGTCCATCATATCTTGAAAATCGGCTGCCCTTTGTTCATCAGTTCCAGCTAATTGGTTGTCGTCCAAGCCAATTGTTTTTCCAATTACCACTTCCAATCCCCAGCTTTTTGCCAATGCCAATGCGGGCTTCAAGTTATCAGTAATGTTTTTTCGGGCAGTTGCCACAATTGCAATAGTATCTCCTTTTTGTAATTTTGGTGGTATGATCATAGTTGTTTGCGCTTGAAGTTGGGAAACCAAAAAGAATAGCAATAAATAAATTCTAAACATTTTTTGGGTTTTTAAAGTTTCAAAATCAAAACAAATTAACAAATAATCAATAACAACTGCAAGGTTTTCAATGGCATTATTATTAATTAAAGTTAAGAATGTGACATTGCCATACACACAATACTAATTTTTGCGCCTGGGATTTTTAATAAGGCTCTTCCGCAAGCTTCTAAAGTAGCACCCGTAGTCAAAACATCATCAATTAAAAGAAAATGTTTATTGTGATCACTTTCACTAAAAGTAACATCAAAAAGGTTTTCAATTACTGATATTCTTCCTAATAAATCTTTTTTTACCTGGGTTTTAGAATATACATTTCTTTGCAATAATGATTCGTTATAGTTGATTTCTAACTTTTTAGCAATTGCAATTCCGAAATGAGTCACTTGGTTGTAACCTCTTTCGCGAAGTCTTTTTTTATGAAGCGGCACCGGAATTACAAAGTCAAAATGGGTTGAAATTGGCAAAGAAATTAGCTCTTCCGAAATCCATTCTCCAAAAACAGTTCCTACTTCTTGATGTCCGTGGTATTTCAGTCTGTGGATAATTTCTTGAACAATTCCCTTTTTATGAAAATAAAATAATGCCGAAACATGTTCAACTGGAATTTTCCCGTAAAATTTCAAAAAAGCTTCATTTTCCTGATGTAGAAAATGTTGTGTAAGTGGAATTTCATGTCTACACGAAGAGCAAATTACGTTTTCTTCTGATAATAAAAACCCTTTACAACCAAGACAAACTTCCGGAAAAAATAAATTAATTAGGTTATTTATCATTGATTTTTTGATTTATCTATAAAAATAGCTAAAAGGAACGCTCAAAGTACATTTTATATGCATTTATTAATTTCACTTTTTATATTTTTGCATCATTATGGCAAAACAAGAAGATTTATTTAAGAATGTAGTTTCGCATGCAAAAGAATACGGATTTATTTTTCCGTCAAGCGAAATATATGATGGTTTGAGTGCAGTTTATGATTATGCACAAAACGGGGTTGAATTAAAGAAAAACATCAGAGAATACTGGTGGAAATCTATGGTGCAAATGAACGAAAATATTGTGGGGCTTGACGCCGCAATTTTGATGCATCCCACAACTTGGAAGGCTTCCGGTCACGTAGATGCTTTTAACGACCCATTAATTGACAACAAAGATTCTAAAAGAAGATATAGAGCCGACGTTTTGATTGAAGATTATGCAGAAAAGCTAAATCAAAAAGCCGAAAAAGAAATAGAAAAAGCAAGTGTTCGTTTTGGTGACGCTTTTAACCGTGATGAATTTGTTGCTACAAATGCACGCGTGGTTGAATATTTATCTAAGAAAAACGAAATTCTTGCAAGAATGGCAAAATCTTTAGGCGATGAAAACCTTGATGATGTGAAAGCCTTGATTGAAGAATTAGAAATTGCGTGTCCGGAATCGGGATCAAGAAATTGGACCGAAGTGCGTCAGTTTAACTTGATGTTTGGAACCAAATTAGGCGCTTCGGCAGATACTGCAATGGACTTGTATTTGCGTCCAGAAACGGCTCAAGGAATTTTTGTGAATTTCTTGAACGTTCAAAAATCAGGACGAATGAAAATTCCTTTTGGAATTGCACAAACGGGTAAAGCCTTTAGAAATGAAATCGTTGCAAGACAATTTATTTTCCGCATGCGTGAATTTGAACAAATGGAAATGCAGTTTTTTGTTAAACCAGGCGAAGAAATGAAATGGTACGAACACTGGAAAACTGCTCGTTTGAATTGGCATTTATCATTGGGTTTAGGAAAGGAAAATTATCGTTTTCACGATCACGAAAAATTAGCCCATTATGCTAATGCTGCGGCAGATATAGAATTTAACTTCCCTTTTGGATTCAAAGAATTGGAAGGAATTCACTCCCGCACCGATTTCGATTTGAAAGCCCACGAGAAATTTTCAGGTAAGAAATTACAATATTTTGACACCGAAACCAATGCGAATTATACCCCGTATGTGGTGGAAACTTCCGTTGGATTAGACAGAATGTTCTTGGCTGTTTTCTCAAATTCTTTGAAAGAAGAAACATTAGAAGACGGATCAGTAAGAACAGTTTTACAATTGCCATCGGTTTTAGCGCCTACAAAAGCAGCGGTTTTTCCATTGGTAAAAAAAGACGGATTGCCAGAGATTGCTCATCAAATTATAGATGATTTGAAATGGGATTTCAATATTGCCTATGACGAAAAAGACGCTGTTGGGAGACGCTATAGAAGACAAGATGCATTGGGAACTCCATTTTGTATTACAGTTGACCACCAAACTATTGACGACCAAACGGTAACCATTCGCCATAGAGATACAATGAAACAAGATCGCGTGAATATTTCTGATTTAAAATCAATTATTGAAAATGAGGTTTCAATGAAAAACTGGTTGATGAAAATGTAGAAAATAGTTTATTCGGTTATTTGTTTAATCGTTAATAAAAAAGGCGCTTCGTTTAAATTGAAGCGCCTTTTTTCTTGTTTTAAGTTTGAATTAAAATCGGTATCCTAAACCAATATCTCCTCTAAAAATAACGTCCGGCTGATCGCCGCCGCCAATTGTTCTTCCAACTCCACCAAGAATTTCAAACACAAATCCGCTAGAATTGGTCCATTTTTTACCAAGTCCAAGTCCTAAAGCTGCTGTAGAATAAGATTTTGGTGTATTGTAAGAAAATATTGGACTGTATTTACCAGACAAATATTTAGCAAATCCCTCAACAAAAAATCCTTGAGCGCCATATTCTTTAGTTTCTTGAAAATAAAATCTGGCAAAAGGGGTTACCGAAAATTCCTCTTCATAATAATTTTTACTATTAAGATCTATCAACACCGAGGTGCCGTAGGTAAAATCTTTAGAGTAAATATATTCGTAGGTTCCCTCTAATATTGGTCCGCCAAGAAGATGTATAGCACCAATCTTAATTTCATGATTTCTCTTAAAAACTGAGGCTTTGTCTTGTGCAAATCCAAAAAACGAAACAAATAGTACTATAATAACTAGGATCTTTTTCATAAATAGAGGTTTTAATTTTTACAAATCTAATTACTTTTACAGTATAAAATGTTAAATTGATTCTAAATTTTCGATGAAGGCTTTTGAATATTCTTTAATTTGATCTCGTACTTTTCGGAATTCAGCAATTAGTTCTTTAGCAGTTCCGGATGCTTTTGAAGGGTCTTCAAAACTATGGTGAATGGTTTTGGTTTTCGTAGGAAAAAAGGGACAAGCTTCTTTGGCGTTGTCACAAACGGTAATTACATAATCAAAAGTGATGTTGGAATATTCATCGACGTGATTGGAAGTGTTTTTTGAAATGTCAATTCCATCTTCCGACATAATCCCAACAGCAAAGGGATTTAGCCCATGAATTTCAACACCTGCGCTATAAATTGCTACTTTATCTTTTCCAAAATGTTGCAAATACCCATGTGCCATTTGACTTCTACAGGAATTTCCGGTGCATAAAACTAAGATTTTTTTCATACTAACAACCATAATAAATTGATTAATGTAAATCGTGCATCAAACCCAAAAAGGAGGTTTAAAATGGTTATCCCAATGGTAATAATGATTGGTTTTTTATACTTAATAATTATTTTTTTCATATTTTACTATCCTTTTTTTAAATTTTTTCATTTCAAAATCGCTCGTCTTTTAACAGCATTCCGAACTATTAACATCGGTTTTTATTATATTGATAAAGCTTTGAAGTTTTTTAATGGTACTTTCATTCAAGCAATAGCAAATGGAATTGCCTGAAATAGTTCCTTTTATAACTCCTGCCTTTTTCAATTCTGACAAATGTTTGGAAACTGTAGATTGCGACAAAGGCAAGAATTCTACTATGTCTCCACAAATACAAGTTGGTGAATTGAATAAAAATTTTACGATTTCCAAACGTGCAGGATGCCCAAATGCTTTCAGGATTTCTGACATTTCAATTGTTTCTTCGGAAAAACCTGTAGTTTTTGTTATTCCCATATCGCAATATTACGATATAGTTTTGAATAGAGAAAGCTTCAAATGAGATTTAACATTAATTTAATTCCAAAAAAATCCTGACGGTTTAATGACAGGATTTGTATAGATTTTTATTCTTCAGAAATAGCATCCCAACCACGCGCTTTCAATGGAATTTTAGTATTCGCCCGGGTAACCAAATGAACCCCTTCACTTTCGGAAGTCATGTGGCCAATGATGGTAAAATTTGGATTTCCTTTAATTTTTTCAAAGTCTTCCATGGCAATGGTAAACAGTAATTCATAATCTTCGCCACCATTTATTGCTACAGTTGTGGCATCAATATTAAACTCTTCGCATACATTTATCAATTGAGGGTCAAGAGGCAATTTGTCTTCATATAAATTACAGCCTACTTTTGATTGTTTGCAAATGTGCATAATTTCCGATGACAATCCGTCCGAAATATCAATCATAGCCGTTGGTTTTATATCTAAAGCGTGCAGTAAAGTACGCACATCTTTTCGGGCTTCAGGTCGCAATTGACGTTCAATTAAATAGGTATAAGCTTCTAAATCTGGTTGTGAATTCGGGTTGACTTGGAACACTTGTTTTTCGCGTTCCAAAACTTGCAATCCCATGTAAGCCGCACCAATATCGCCTGAAACTACCAGTAGATTAGTTTCTTTAGCGCCATTTCTATAAACCAATTCGGATTCATCGGCTTGACCAATAGCAGTAATGCTAATAATTAACCCTTTTTGGGATGAAGTCGTGTCGCCACCAATTACATCTACATTATATTCTTGACAGGCAACTGTAATTCCATCAAATAAATCTTCCAATGCTTCAAGAGGAAATCGGTTTGAAACAGCTATAGAAACTGTGATTTGTGTTGCTTTTGAATTCATTGCACAAATATCTGAAATGTTTGCCACCACTGCTTTGTAACCCAAATGTTTCAGGGGCATATAGGCCAAATCAAAATGTACGCCTTCAATCAATAAATCGGTGGAAACTACTATTTTTTTATCACCAAAGTCTAAAACGGCAGCATCGTCGCCAATTCCTTTTAAGGTAGAAGGTTGGTTGATTGAGAAATTTTTGGTTAAATGGTCTATCAATCCAAATTCACCTAATTGTGCAATACTTGTTCTTTGTGGGTTTTTATCTTCAATCATTTTTTTGTTGCAAAGGTTTTAGAATTGCAAAGGTACAAAGTTGATGTGTTTTATTCTAAATTTATAGCGATCCATTTTTTCGAAAAAGTAGTTTGCTATCAAATTATACAATTGATTTCACTACCGCTTTTGGAGCTTCTTTTCTAGTTCCGTCAAACCCGTCAACGCCAGATACAGTGGTATATTTCATTACATATTTTTTCCCTGGATTTATGATTTGATATGCCGCTTGACACATCATCGTAGCTTCGTGGAAACCACAAAGTATTAATTTTAGTTTTCCGGGATAGGTATTTACGTCGCCAATTGCAAAAATTCCTGGAATATTCGTTTGATAATCCAAGGCATTATTTACTTTAATTGCATTTTTTTCAATGTCTAATCCCCAATCTCCAATAGGGCCTAATTTGGGTGTTAATCCAAAAAGCGGAATGAAATAATCGGTTGGAATGGTTCTTTGCGCTCCATTTTCGTCAATTACAATTGATTCTAAATGTTCTGCCCCGTTTAAACCTATAACTTCGGCTGGCGTAATCATTTTTATTTTTCCCGAATTTTTCAATTCCTGAACTTTTTCTACAGAATCTAATGCTCCTCTAAATTCATTTCTACGGTGAATCAAGGTTACTTCAGAGGCAACATTCGACAAGAAAATACTCCAGTCTAATGCAGAATCACCACCACCAGCTATAACCACTCTTTTGTCACGGAATTTTTCTGGGTTTTTAATAAAGTATTTTATTCCCTTATCTTCATAAAATTCGATATCTTCGATAAGTGGTTTTCTTGGCTCGAAACTCCCCAATCCACCTGCAATTGCAACTACTGAAGCGTGGAATTTTTTTCCTTTATTTGAAGTAACAATAAAACTTCCGTCTTCTTGTTTTTCTATAGTTTCGGCACGTTCGCCTAATGTAAATCCAGGCTCGAATTGTTTGATTTGTTCCATTAAATTAGAAACTAAATCACCCGCTAAAACTTCTGGAAATCCAGGAATATCGTAGATTGGTTTTTTTGGATACAATTCAGAAAGTTGGCCACCAGCTTGTGGTAAGGCGTCAAGAATATGACATTTCAATTTTAATAATCCTGCTTCAAATACGGTAAATAATCCTGTTGGTCCCGCACCTATTATAAGTATGTCTGTTTTAACCATAATGCTAATTTTTTCTCCCCCCGACCCCCTCTGAAGGAAGGGGAGACGAGATAGAGTTTCGTTCGTTTATTTTTGTTTAAAATTATTGTATTCTCTTTATTGTTTGTTCTTTAATGCTTCTGTAATTTCATTCATTTTTTGGACTTTTTCCTCGAAATTTCCTTTTAGAGTTTTTCGATATTCATTTAGGTTTTCAACCATTTTATTAATGTCGTCCGGTATTATTTCTTCGAAAAACTCCCGAAGCCTTTTAGCTGTTGTTGGCGATTTTCCATTGGTTGAAATGGCGATTTTTACATTCCCTTTCGTTACAATTCCACCCAAATAATAATCGCATAATGGCGGCGTATCGGCAATATTACAAATCAAATATCTTTTTCTTGACAAATCATAAACGCGTTTGTTTACCGCCAAATCATCGGTACAAGCAATAACCATATGTCTTTTGCGAAGCATCCACCGATTGAATTTTTTATAGGTCAATTGTACAGAAGGATGTTTTTGCGATAAAGCTTCTAATTCAGGTAGAAATCTTGGCGCAACCACCTCAACATTCGCATTTGGACTCGATTTCAATAAGAACGATAATTTTTCTAATCCCACGTTTCCTCCACCTACAATTAGAACATTGAGGTCGTGAAGTTTTAAAAATATGGGATATAATTCATTCCTTTCCTCGACCAAGCCTGGGCGTGGAGCCGAGTCCTGAATAGTAGAATATAATTCGTTTTTCTTCATTTTATTGTTCCAATCTAAAAGAAATCTGTTGAAATTTGTTCTGTTTTTTCCCTTTCCAATCTCCCTCTCCTTCGGGGAGGGCTGGGGTGGGGATTATTCCCTTGCACAAATTTTATTAGATACAAATTCTTCGTAAAACCCTTTTAACTTATTACTTTCTCTCACCACTTCGCCAATTACAATGATTGCGGGAGAACTTAATTGATTGTCTTTTGCTACTTTCGAAATAGTATTTATGGTTCCAATTCCGATTTTTTCATTTGGCATCGTTCCATTTTGAATAATTGCTACCGCTGTTTCTCCTTTGGATTCATTTTGAAATAAAGTCACGATTTGCGCTAATTTGCTCATTCCCATTAAAATAACAACCGTTGCCGATGATTGCGCTGCAAGAGCTACATCTTTTGATAATTTCCTGTCGGAAGTTGTACCAGTTATTACCCAAAAACTTTCAGAAACTCCTCGTTTTGTCAAAGAAATTCCTTTGTTTGCCGGCACCGCAATAGAGGATGAAATTCCAGGCACAACAAATGTTGGAATGCCAAAACTTTCAATGTATTCGATTTCTTCGCTTCCGCGTCCAAAAATAAAAGAATCTCCTCCTTTTAAACGCACTACATTTCCGTAAGTAAGCGCATTATCAACAATTAATTGATTGATTTGATCTTGCGTATATTGGTGACACCCCTTTCTTTTACCCACAAATATTTTTATGGATTTTTTTGGGGCATACGTCAGAATTTCTTCGTTTGCCAATGCATCATACAAAACCACTTTTGCCTCAGCAAGTGCTTTTGCGCCTTTAATAGTTAGCAAATCTGGATCACCAGGGCCTGCGCCAACTAGGGTTACTTTTGGATTTATAGTTTTATACATTTGCTAAATCTTTATTTCTATAGGTTTCAATTGTTTGAAAAAACAAAATTGCTTCTTGAATATATTGTTTTGCAAAAGCTTCAGAAGGTTCGTTTTTATTAATTTGATATACCAGTTCTTTTAAGCTTGAACTCAATTCTATTTTTTCAGTTTCAATAAAAACCGTATCAAATAAATCAATAATTCCTGCGTGGTGATTTGTTTTTTGGTTTTCAGCGAGCAAAATTGCTTTAGCTCCGTTTACAAAACCTGCGTAAGCAAGATAAATAGCATCCGACCATTTTTTATCGTCAAAAGCTTCTTGTGCAAAAGTTAATTTATCTTTGGCTTCTAATAATAATGTTGCAACTAAATCAATAACCACACCAGCGCATTCGCCTACACCAACTGCTTTTACATAATTATCGGCATTTCCCCAATCTACAAAATCATCTTGGGTAAGATTTGTTAAATCGGCTAATGGTTTTAGAAATTCATAGAAATATTTCTCTCCTTTGGCATCATAATAATCCAAAAACGAAAGTCCATTTGCATTAGATTCGAAATCATTTAATATAAAACGCAACGCATCTGGTCCTCTACGACTAGGAATTTTAATTACTTTATCAGAAAATCGTCCGGTTCCATTTCCTAAATTTCCACCACCTAATAATACTTGTAACGCTGGTGCAACTAATTTTCCTGAATTAATAGACATTCCTTGAAAACCAATTTCTGCCATATTGTGTTGCCCACACGCATTCATACAACCACTAATTTTTATTGTGATTTCCTGATTATTGGCATATTGAGGATATTCTGCATTTAAAACACGTTCTAATTCTACCGCAATTCCCGTACTGCTTGCTATTCCTAAATTACAAGTGTCTGTTCCTGGACAAGCTGTAATGTCTGAAATCGTGTTGTATCCTAAAGTTACAAAATCCAATTTGGCCAATTCTTGGTAGAAAAAAGCTAAATTTTCTTCCTTAACATTACGAACTAAAATATCTTGTCTTAAAGTAAAACGCAATTCATTGGCTGCATAATTTTTGATTAATTCTGCTAATAATCTTGCTTTGTCTGTGTAAAAATCACCCAAGACAATTTTGATTCCAATGGCAACATAACCCGTTTGTTTCTGTTGAATCACATTTGATTTTTTCCAAGCTTCAAAAGCAATCGCATCTTTAATTACTACTTTTGGAGCAGCCAATAAAGGCTCAGCAATAGGAGCTTCAAAATCGGCTGTGTCAATTTCAACTGTTTGGTAAGCCAACGCTTTTTTCTCGTCTTCTACCAATCGTAAAAATTCGTCTCTTCCTATATCTTTGATTAAGAATTTCATACGTGCTTTCAATCGTTTGGCTCTTTCTCCTAAACGATCAAAAATCCTTAAAACCCCTTCTGTTGTTGGAATAATTTGATTTGCTGGAATAAATTCAGATAATAATTCGGCGTGATGTGGCTGCGAGCCCAATCCACCACCAAGCATCACTTTAAACCCTTTTTCGCCATTTATAATTTTTGGAATAAAACCCAAATCGTGCAAATAACTCAAGGCGGTATCTTTATCTGAAGAAGAAAATGATATTTTGAATTTACGTCCCATTTCCTGACAAACGGGATTTCTTAAGAAAAACTGAAACATAGCATGTGCATAAGGCGAAACATCAAATAGTTCCTCTGTATCTATTCCTGCTGTTTCGCTAGCTGTAATGTTTCTAACGGTATTTCCACAAGCTTCTCTTAACGTAATGTCATCTTTTTCCAAATCTGCCCAAAGTTGTGGTGTCTTGTCCAAACTTACATAGTGAATTTGAATATCCTGACGCGTTGTTATGTGAAGACGTCCTGTGGAATATTCATCGGAAACTTTAGATATTCTCATCAATTGTTCGCTTGTCACTTTTCCAAATGGCAATTTAATACGAATCATTTGAACCCCTTCTTGGCGCTGACCGTAAACCCCACGAGCTAAGCGAAGACTTCGAAAACGTTCGTCGTCAATTTTTCCTTCTTTGAATAAGGCAATTTTTCTTTCTAAATCAATGATGTCCTTTTGGACAATCGGATCTTCTATTTCTGTTCTAAAACTTTCCATCTTTTTTAGGTAATTGGGTTGTTTATTATTATATCAATTATTTTTTCTTTTCCAAATTTAATTTATGAAAAACGGTGAATCGTAAAATGTCTCTATCAAAAAAGTGTCCGTCTGGTTTTTGCTGAAACCAATTTAAATAACCTACTTCAAAGCTCAAGTTTTTTATAATATCATAATTCAAACCTGCATAAACTCTATTTTGGTCAAACACATTAGTTAAAATTTTGTTTCCAGCGTTTATAAATAATTCGTTATAAATTTTAAATTTTAATGCTCGATTTTCATCCATTTTAAACAGTGGAATTGTCGCTTGCAATTTATACCGAAAACGATAATTACTGTATTCAAATCCATCTTCTAATTCGGTTCTAGATTCGTTGACATTATGAAAAAACCGAGCTTCACCTCTAAACCGATGATTAAAAGTAATTTTATCTAGTATTTGCTTGTACGCAAATTCCAAATGCGGTCGAACTTCAGGCACCGTTAATTTTACTGATGTATTAGGATCATTTGTTTTTGAAAAAAAACACATCCACCAATTGAAGCTTCCCATCCTGTTTTTCCTAGTAATCGATGTATGTGACTTCTCACAATGAACTGATGTTGAGCTGTTGGATTAATAAAATGCCTTTCTTGAATTTCGTTTTCAAAGTACCACTTTTCGTTAAATTCTAAAGTGGTATATAAATTGTACCAAACTAGACTTTGCTTTGTAATTTCTTTTTGAGCAAAAACTGAATTTGTTACAACTAACAAAAATAGTACTCCAATCGCTCTTTTCATTCCTAATTGAACCCAGTTTTTAATAGTCATAACCCTATTTTATAAATCCTACTCCCGCAGTTGTGTTCGTTGCAGCGTCTATTAAAATAAAAGCGCCGTTTGATTTGTTGTCATTATAGGCGTCAAAATAAATGGCTTTGCTCAATTTAATATTCACTTCTCCAATTTCGTTTATGGCTAATTGTGAAGCTTCTTTTATTCCTGAAAAATCAGTTGCAATAATATTTTTCACGCTGTCGATTTTAGCCAAAACTCTATTCGTGTTGTGTTGCACGAAATATTTTGATCCTGGCACCAATTTTTTACTGTCCATCCAACAAATCGTTGTATTGATGTCTTTTTCGATTTTAGGAAGTTCATCTGATTTTACAATCATATCCCCTCTTGTCACATTAATATCATTTTCCAATTCGATTGTAATGGAAGAACCCACGGCCGCTTCATCAAATTGTTGATCGAAAAAATGAATGTTGGTAACTACAGATTCTGTCAAAGAAGGAAGCACCGTTACCGCGTCTCCCACTTTTATTGAGTTGCCATATAATTTTCCGGCATAGCCTCTAAAATCATGGTAGTGCTCTGTTTTCGGACGAATTACCGTTTGAACTGGGAAACGTGCTTTCCCTTTTTCGTAAATATCTGCAGGCTCCAAAGCTTCAAGATGTTGTAGAATTGTTTGTCCGGTGTACCAAGGCATTTTCCCTAATGTTTCAACTACATTATCTCCTGTCAAAGCGCTCAATGGAATATAACTTACATTTTGTTCTTTGAAAGTGCTTTTGGCGTTCAAGGCTTGAAAATCAGCTTTGATTTTGTTATACACTTCTTCTGAATAATCAACCAAATCCATTTTGTTTACAGCAACAATTACTTCTTTTACTCTCAATAAATTATTGATAAAAAAGTGACGATACGTTTGCTCAATAACTCCTTTTCGGGCATCAATCAAAATAATTGAAACTTGGGAAGTTGAAGCTCCTGTAACCATATTACGTGTATATTCCACGTGACCTGGTGTATCGGCGATAATGTAACTTTTCTTTGCTGTCGAAAAATAAATATGCGCTACGTCAATTGTAATTCCTTGTTCTCTTTCAGCTACTAAACCGTCTGTAGCCAATGAAAAATCGAGATAATCATATCCTTTTTGCTTGCTGCTTTTTTCGATTGCCTCTAATTTATCGGTTGTTAATGATTGGGTGTCGTATAATAACCTCCCAATTAAGGTGCTCTTTCCGTCATCTACACTTCCTGCCGTTGCTATTTTTAAAACTTCCATCCGTTTTTTGTTATTATAAATTTTAAATTTTAAATGCTGTTGATTATTTTAATTTTAATGTCACTTTCACCCATTTAAAATTTAAAATTCAACATTTAAAATAATTCTAAAAGTATCCTTGTTGTTTCCTTTTTTCCATTGCAGCTTCAGAACGTTTGTCATCGATTCTGGCACCTCGTTCAGAAATTGTAGAAGTTCTAATTTCTCCAACTACTTCTGCTATTGTTGCTGCATACGAATCTACTGCTGCTGTACAACTCATATCTCCAACCGTTCTAAAACGAACAATTCTTTCTTCAACAACTTCATCTTCTTCTTGATATACAAAAGGAGAATGAGACCAAATTAATCCGTCTCGCAAGAAAGTTTTACGCTTGTGCGAAAAATAAATCGATGGAATTTCTATTTGTTCTTGTTCGATATAACTCCAAACATCTAATTCTGTCCAGTTTGAAATTGGGAAAACACGTACATTTTGCCCATTTTCGATTTTACCGTTTAATAAATCAAATAATTCTGGTCTTTGGTTTTTTTCATCCCATTGTCCAAAATCATCACGAACAGAGAAAATACGTTCTTTTGCTCTTGCTTTTTCTTCATCACGACGCGCGCCACCAATGCAAGCATCAAATTTAAATTCTTCAATTGCATCCAAAAGCGTGACGGTTTGCAAACTATTTCTACTCGAATATTTACCCGATTCTTCAACAACTTTGCCTTCGTCAATCGCATCTTGCACATTACGAACTATTAATTCCAATCCTAATTCGGCAACTAGTTTATCTCTAAATGCAATTGTTTCGGGAAAATTATGACCCGTATCTACGTGCAATAATGGGAAAGGAATTTTAGCTGGGAAAAAAGCTTTTTGCGCCAAACGCACCAACGTAATTGAATCTTTCCCTCCAGAGAAAAGTAAAACAGGCTTGTCAAATTGAGCTATAACCTCTCTAAATATGTAAATCGCTTCGCTTTCGAGAGCATTTGTTTTTAATAGTGTACTCATAATATAAGCCCCCTAATCCCCGAAGGGGAAACTGTTGGGGTGGTTATTTGTTAATTATTTAATTCTCATCTTCACTAATTCCCCCTTTGGGGGCTAGGGGGCTATGCAACCCGCATTCTTTATGACTCGATTCCCACCACCATCGTCCGGCTCTAATATCTTCGTCAGACGAAATTGCTCTGGTACATGGAGCACATCCAATACTTACAAATCCTTTTTTGTGCAATGCATTTTGCGGCACATTATTCTCGTCAATATATTTTTGAACTTCTGCTAATGTCCATTTTAGCAATGGATTGAATTTGATAATATCAAAATGGGCATCATATTCAAAAAGTGTTAAATCATTTCTATTTTCAGATTGTTCGGCTCTTAAACCGGTAATCCAAATGGTATTTTCTTTCAAAGCTTTTGTCAAAGGCGCTACTTTTCGAATAAAACAACATTGTTTTCTGTTCTCTACAGAATCGTAAAAGCTGTTTGGCCCTTTTTCTTCAAGTAATTTTTCTACTGCCGAAGCTTCAGGAAAAAAAACTTTTATTTCTTTTTTATATTTTTTCAAGGTCTTATGAAAAACATCATAGGTGTCCTGAAATAACCGACCTGTGTCTAAAGTAAAAATGGTAATTGGCAAATCGTTTGTTGCGATTAAAGCAGTAATTACCTGATCTTCCTGACCGAAAGAAGTCGAAAAAACCACTTTGCCTTTATATTGATCAGCTAAAAAAGCCAAAGTTTCCTCGATGGAGAATTGGGCTGTTTTTTCTAATAAATTTTTCACTATCGTTGTATTCATTATAATAATTTAGATAATGTTCTTAAACTCAAAATGATAATCAGTATTCCAACGGCAATCATCATGGGTTTCCTTTGGATTTTATTAACTAGTTTCGCAGCAATTGGAGCGGCAATCACGCCTCCTAAAATCAACCCAATTATTACCTGCCATCCATGAATCCCTCCAAAAATAATAAATGTCACACCGCTTGCAAATGAAACTGCAAATTCAGCTGCATTCACTGAACCGATTGTATATCTTGGATTTCTGCCTCTTGCAAGTAATGTTGAAGTCACTATTGGACCCCATCCGCCACCACCAACAGCATCCATAAAACCTCCGAAAGCAGCCAAAATCCCAAGTCGTTTAGTTCTCTTTTTTATAATATTGTTTTGTAATGCTTTCCTAATAATCATAATTGCTAAAACAATCATATATCCTGCTATGAAAGGTTTAATTACATCGCCATCAATTACATCAGAAAGTAAATAAGCTCCAGTAATTGACCCTAAAACTCCTGGAATTAAGAGATGTTTTACCAGTTTTTTGTTGATGTTTCCAAATTTATGATGAGAGATTGCAGATGCTCCTGTAGTAAACATTTCAGAAACATGAACTCCAGTGCTGCTGACAGCAGGTGGAACGCCATAAGCCAATAAAAATGAAGTGGATGTGGCTCCGTATCCCATTCCCAAAGTGCCGTCAACCATTTGGGCAAAAATTCCTATCGTGAAATAAATTAAAAATTCTTGATTAAATCCGGAAAAAACCCCATTCCATGTAAAATCTGCATAATAATTGTAAATCAAAAATGTTAATAATAAAACGAGTAAAAAAACTGGAACAATAATCCAAAGCTGTCTGGCAAAAGCACTATTTTGCGATACCCCAACCGAATCATTGAAACTTTTAGTAAATTTTTTAATCATAATTGAATCATCTATATTTTAAATCTATTATCCCATGGGTTTTATAGGATATTATGCAAAAGTAATTTATTATTTAATAAAAACATAAAAAAATGAGGGAATTTTATTAGAAAGCGATGTCTGCAAGCGAATTATTTTCCAAAATAATAAGTGTATTATCCCTAATTTCCATCATTAGTCTTCTAACAGAACAGGTAATTTCATCAATACAATCATCACATTTTTCATAAAAATTATGGCTTGCGCAAGGCAATAAAGCAATTGGCCCTTCTAAAATTCTATAAACAGTAGCCATATTTACGTCTTTTGGTTCTTTAATTAGATAGTAACCACCGCCTTTTCCTTTTTTAGAACCCAAAAAACCAGAATGTCTTAATACCAATAAAATACTTTCTAAAAACTTTACCGAAATGTGCTCTGCTTTTGCAATTTCTGCAATAGCAACGGGTGTTTGATTTTCTTGACGAGCCAAAAAAGTCAGTGCTTTAATTCCATATTTTGTTTTCTTAGAAAGCATATTTATATTTTTTAATCTCTAAAAAGAGACTCAAATATCGTGAAATTTTTAAGAAAGTGCCTGATTTAAATCGGCAATTACATCTTTTACCGTTTCTAAACCTACAGAAACACGAACCAATCCATCGGTAATACTGACCGCTAAACGCTCTTCAACAGACAATTTACTGTGTGTTGTAGATGCTGGATGGGTTACAATTGTTCGGGTATCTCCCAAATTTGCAGATAAAGTACAAAGTTTGATTTTGTCTAAAAATTTACGACCAGCTTCTAAACCCCCTTTAATTTCAAAGGCTACGACATTTCCTCCCAAACGCATTTGTTTTTTGGCAATTTCATATTTTGGGTGGGATTTCAAGAACGGATATCTCACCCGATTTACATTGGAATGATTTTCAAGAAATTCGGCTACAGCCAATGCATTTTCACAATGTTTTTCAAGGCGAACCGCTAAAGTTTCAAGACTTTTGGATAAAACCCAAGCATTAAAAGGGGATAATGCAGGTCCAGTATTTCTGGAAAATAAATAAATTTCCTTGATTAAATCTTCACGCCCAACAGTTACTCCGCCTAAAACTCGTCCTTGACCATCAATTAATTTTGTGGCAGAATGTATCACCAAATCAGCACCAAATTGAATTGGATTTTGAATATAAGGCGTTGCAAAACAATTATCAATAATTAAAATCAGATCGTGTTTTTTTGCAATTTCGCCTAAATATTCTAAATCTAAAACATCAACAGCGGGATTTGTTGGTGATTCTGCATAAAGAATTTTAGTGTTTTCAGTAATATAACTTTCAATAGTTTCCGGTTTATTGATATCAAAATAGGAAGTTTGAATGTTCCATTTTGGAAAATACTTGGTAAAAAGGGTATGGGTAGATCCAAAAACACTACTTGCAGAAACGATATGATCACCGGAATTCAACAAAGCTGCAAAAGTAGAATATACCGCTGCCATTCCAGTCGCAAAGGCATAACCTGTTTCAGCACCTTCCATCTTGCAAATTTTTTCAACAAACTCAGTTGTATTTGGATTGCTAAATCGGCTGTAAATATTTCTATCTTTTTCCTCAGAAAATGAGGCGCGCATGTCTTCAGCATCTTCAAACACAAAACTTGACGTTAGATACAAAGGAACGGAATGTTCTTGAAATTGAGATCGTTCTAATTGTGTGCGGATTGCTTGGGTTTCAAAACCAAATTCTTCTTCGTTCATTTTTTTTAATTTTTCCTCACCCCAGCCACGCCATGGCGTGGTGCTGAAAGGGCATTGTTATTGTTTTATTAATCTTGGCTCCCTTTCCTTTGGGAAGGGTCGGGGATGTCAATTCCGTTCAAAACTACTTTATAAAGTATTGTTGCTGTAGGTTCCAATGTTTTAGAAACCGAACAATATTTTTCGAATGAAAGTTGTGCTGCCCTAGCTGCTTTTTCTTCACCAATAGGCCCCTCTAAAAGAAACACAACGGTAATTTCTTTAAAAGGTTTGGCGTCCTTAATTTGAACTCGAAGCCCTTCAACTTCTGCTTTGAAAGAAATGATTTCCTGTCGCTGCTTTTTTAGAATCGAAATCATATCAATGGCGCTGCAACCGGCAACTCCCATTAATAGTAGTTCCATGGGGCTTGCGCCTAAATCATCACCGCCAAATTCAGCTCTATTATCAACATTTATAATATGTCCGCGTTCGTTTTTTAACTCAAAATGGTAGTTGTCGTTTACTCTTTCTAAGGTAATTTTCATGCTAATTGGTTTTTTTTATTTCTGAAAGACGCAAAACATCAGCCAATACTCCTCGTGCTGTAACTTCTTTACCGGCTCCTGCACCTTGAATTACAATTGGATTTTCACCATACGATTTCGAATAAATTTCAATCAAACTATCTGCGCCTTTCAATTGTCCTAAGGGCGAATTGCCGGGAACAGAAACTAATTTCACTTCTAATTTATTATTTTTGACATCTAATTCCCCAATATAGCGCAAAACATAATCTTCAATTTGTGCGATTTTTGCAATGCGATACGGTTCGTCAAACAGATTTTTGGTGCTAGCATATTCCGATTTCGAATGGGTTTCATTTAAATTAGGAAGTAACAAAGAATTGATGTTAATGTCAGAAAATTCTACGTTTAATTCCATTTCTCTTGCCAAAACCAACAATTTTCGAGCTACATCATTTCCCGACAAATCTTCTCGAGAATCGGGCTCAGTATATCCTAATTTTTCTGCGTCTTTAAGAATATCCGAAAAAAGGACATTTTCATTTGCAAATCTATTAAAAATATAACTCAAAGATCCCGAGAAAACTCCTTTAATTTTTGTAATTGAATCTCCCGAAAAGTGCAAATCTCGAACGGTATTTATAATTGGTAAACCTGCACCAACATTTGTTTCATACAAATATTTTTTATCATATTGATTTAATTTTTCTCTTATCGCTTTATAAAAATCGAAACTTAAAGTGTTAGCTATTTTATTAGCGGACACAATATGAAAATCATTTTCAATTAAAGTTGAATATGATTTTACCAATTTTGAACTGGCTGTAGCATCAACAGCGATTAAATTTTCAAGGCCTTCTTTTTTTACATAACTTATAATTTCTTCAACTGTATATGGAATTGCCAATTCTGAAAATTTTTCTTTCCACAATTCAATCCCTCCCTCTTTTTCAAAAAAAGCGAGCCTAGAATTAGTAATTATTGGAAAGCGTAATTCAATATTTTTCTTTTCTAGAAAGAATTTTTGACTCTCTAAAACTTGATTTATGAGTGTGCTTCCCACATTCCCAATTCCAAAAAGGACAATGTTTATTTTAATTTTTGACATAATTTTTAGTTGCTAAAAATAGGGCTAATAATAGTTGATAATTGTTCGAATTCTATCAAAAAAGCGTCGTGTCCGTGAATGGATTTAATTTCGTGATAAAAGACATTTTCTTTTGTTGGAAACAATTCTTCATATGTTTCTCGGTTTTCACTTGGGATAAAAAACAAATCGGTATCAACAGAAATAATGTGAATATTTGATGTAATTTTATTGGTTACAGCCAAAAAGTCACTCCTGTTTTTAGTAATGTCGATTGTTTTTAGCAAATGATTCATCAATTTATAGGAAGCAAGATGAAACCGATTTTGTAATATCTTGCCGTGATGATTCAACCAATTTTCTATTTCAAAACTGTTTGCTATTTCAGCTTCTTTTCGGTTGAATTTTAATTTTAGTGATTGTGGCGTTCTGTACAAAAGCATGGCATGTAATCGGGCATCTGCAATTGGATTTTGTGAATTATTCAAAATTTGGTCTTGAACCAAAACATTAGCAATAACCCAATCGGTTGCTTTCCAATCAGTAGCAATTGGAATTAGATTTTTAATTTTAGTGGGTTCTAACGCTGCCATTTCCCATGCAATCCCACCTCCTAAACTTCCTCCAATAACGGCAAAAAGAGATTCAACTTTTAAGGTTTTTAATCCTTCCCAAAAAAGTACGGAAAAGTCTTTGACCGAAAAATCTTTGTAATTTAATAATAGATTGTCAAAGTTATCGTCGTATCCGTTGCCCGGAATGTTGAAAGCCAAAACAGTGTAAAAATTAGTATCGATTGTTTTATTGTCTCCAATTAAATCGTTCCACCATCCTTTTTCCCCTACCACTTGCGAGTTCCCTGTAAGGGCATGGTTTACTAAAACGATTGGAGCAGTATTCAAAGGGAGTCCAAAAACTTGATAACTCAAATTTATGACGCCATAGAAAGCACCTCTTTCGGTGGTGAAATTCTGTAATGTAATATGTTTTAATTTATTTTCCAATTTCAAATCTGAATGATTATTTGACTTGTGCCTGGAAATGTTAGAAAGAAAAGCTAGAAAAAACTAGGGTAATCTTTTTTGTTATTTTTCCACTAAAAGTGGTAGAATGCAGCACCTTCTACAAAAGTTTGCAGGGTTGCTAAGGCTTCGTTGGGTCTAATCCCTCCGCCTTTCTTTATAACATTTCAATACGTTTCTGAACTTAAAGGCACAAAGTAACTACTTTTTATTTATCTATACAAGTTTGTTAAATTAATTCTTATTTACTGATGTTTTCAAAAACAGTTTTCAAATCGTTTTTTAAATCGTCAATATCTTCAATCCCCACAGACAAACGAATTAAATCTTTAGTCACGCCCGTTGTAATTTGTTCTTCTTCCGACAATTGTTGGTGCGTAGTACTTGATGGGTGAATAATCAATGATTTTGTGTCTCCAATATTCGCAACTAACGAGAATAATTTGGTTTGATCTGCCACTTTTTTTGCCGCTTCAAAACCTCCTTTTAATCCAAAAGTTACAATTCCGCTTTGTCCTTTTGTCAAATATTCTTGCGCTAAAGCATAATATTTACTCGACTTTAATCCCGGATAATTCACCCAAGCTACTTCTTCTTGTATTTCCAACCATTGGGCTAAAGCCAATGCGTTTTCGCTGTGTTTTTTTACTCTAATAGGTAAAGTTTCTAATCCCTGAATAATTTGAAAAGCATTCAACGGACTCAAAGCAGCGCCATAATCGCGCAAACCTTCGATTCTAACTTTTGCAATAAAAGCTGCATTTCCTAAAGCTTCGTGATAAATTAATCCGTGGTAACCCGCTGATGGTTCAGTAAATTCTGGGAATTTACCACTACTCCAGTCAAAAGTTCCAGCGTCAATAATTGCTCCTCCCAGTGACGTTCCGTTTCCAGAAATATATTTCGTTAAAGAATGAATTACAATGTTTGCACCAAATTGAATTGGGTTCAATAAATACGGTGACGGAACGGTATTGTCTACAATAAAAGGCACTTTGAAGGCTTTGGCAGCAGCCGAAATCTTCTTTAAATCAAGCACATCTAATTTTGGATTCCCTAACGTTTCTGCAAAAAACACTCTCGTATTTTCTTTGGCGGCAGCCGTAAAATTATCAGGATTTGAAGGATCTACAAATGTAGTTGTGATTCCTAATCGTGGCAAAGTCACTTTCAATAAATTATAAGTTCCGCCATACAAGCTATTGGAAGCTACAATATGATCACCCGCTTTTAGCAAAACCAATAAGGCTGTTGCAATTGCAGATGTTCCAGAAGCGGTAACCACAGCTGCAATTCCGCCTTCTAATGCGGCTAAACGTTGCTCCAAAATGTCGTTTGTAGGATTGTTCAAACGGGTGTAAATAAAACCTGCTTCTGCAAGTCCAAATAAATTGGCAGCGTGATCCGAGTTATTGAAAACATAGGATGTAGTTTGATAAATTGGCACGGCTCTTGTTCCTGAGTGTTTCGAAACGTCGTGTCCTGCGTGTAATGCGTTTGTTGCAAATTTTTGTGTGCTCATGTTGAATTAAATTAATGGTTATTTGTTAAATGGTTACTTGTTACTTGATTTAAATTAAATAAGCCCTTTTGTTTGGTTCCAAAAGGGCTTACAGTTTGAACTATAATTAAGATTTTCTCTTTCACTTTTGGCAATATTTGGTTGGTGCGCAGAAGCACATCTTACAACACATAATCATTTTATTTGAAATTGAATTTTTCATTATTAGTATTTTAATTGTTGTATAAAAAAAGCCTCTACGATTTGCAGAGGCTTTAGTTGATATATTTTAAAAATTTAAAATTACACAATAGCTGTCACTGCGGAAGTATCCGGCATCATACAACACATTATGCAAATAGTTAATTTCATTTTGTTCTTAATTGAAATGCAAACTACCGAACTAAATTTCATTTTACCAAATTTAATTTGAAATTTAACAATAAACTGGCTTTCTGTGATTTTTATCACTGATGAATATTTCAGAAATATTGTTGTCCGACAAAAACCATATAATATAAGGCCAACCTAACATATATTGTACCTAAGGGACATTTTTAACAGGAACGCTTTTTTTATTCTACCAACATTTAACTCCTATCGGAGTATATTTCGTAGAGATTATATATTGGTAAATAGATAGTTATTAAGTTAATTTTTGTCCTGTAGGGACTATATATTTTTTATCGGACAATAATGTTTCAGAAATATTAATTTCTATTATCTATAATAATCGTCATTCAAAATATACAAGCTTTATCAAAAATAAACCCTAGCAAAATGCATCAAAGCACTCGAGTAAACCCAATCCATTTCTCTGAAAACCTGGGGTTAAGAATATTAGGTTTCAATAATAATAAAATTATTCTAATTCCTTTTTGGTAATTACTTTATTCCAAACTTCAGTTCCTTGAACATGAAACAAGGTTAATTTTAGTTGACGGTTGTCTCTGTTTCCTGAAAAAGAGAGCGTTCCGAAATTATTCTGAGCATACAAACTTCCTTCAACTCTGTTTTTATTGACATCATCCTGCAATAGCTTGACTTTGCTAGAATAGTATCCCTGAAACTAAAATCAATAAAAATGACAAATTGATTTTTGAAACTATTAAAAAGTACGATTTTCTCATTGATTTTTAAAATTTGATTAATAAAACATAAAAGTATCCAAATTATTTAATATTATATTTCATTTATTGTACTTTTGCGTAACTATTTTATAAATCAGGACATTCAACAAAATTATGGATAGGTTTTCCTTTTTAAATGCAGCACACACCGAATTTTTTGCGCAACTATACGATCAATATTTAGAAAACCCTGATAGCGTTGAGCCATCATGGAGAAGCTTTTTTCAAGGTTTCGACTTCGGAATGAGTTCTTCAAATGGAGAAATCATAACAGACGCAACTTTTTCAACTTCACCTGAAGGGCAAGATTTCAGTGCTATTTCAGCAAAACTTCAAAAAGAATTCCAAGTACTTAAATTAATTGAAGCTTACAGAACAAGAGGACATTTGTTTACTAAAACAAACCCTGTTCGTGACAGAAGAACCTATTCTCCAACATTAGAAATAGAAAATTTTGGCTTGAACCAATCTGATTTAAACACCGTTTTTGATGCTGCTAAACTAATTAATATTGCACCCTGTAGTCTAACGGATATTATAGCTCACTTAGATAAAATTTATTGTCAGCATATTGGTGTGGAATACATGTACATCAGAAAACCGGAAGTAATTCAATGGATGCAAGAAAAATTAGGTATAAATGACAATACTCCAACTTTCTCTGCTGATGAGAAAAAAGTGATTTTAACCAAATTAAACGAAGCGGTTTCTTTTGAAAGTTTTTTACATACCAAATATGTGGGACAAAAACGTTTTTCATTAGAAGGAGGGGAGTCAATAATTCCTGGTTTAGATGCCTTAATTGAAGCAGCTGCCGAAAAAGGAGTGGAGCAATTTGTAATGGGAATGGCACACCGTGGACGTTTAAATATATTAGCAAATATTTTCGGAAAATCAACTCAAGACATCTTCTCAGAATTTGACGGAAAAGATTACGACCAAGAATATTTTGACGGTGATGTAAAATACCATATGGGTTTAACTTCCGATAAAAAAACAAGAACTGGAAAACACATCAATTTAAATTTAGCACCCAATCCATCGCATTTAGAAACGGTAGGTGCCGTAATTGAAGGAATTACTAGAGCAAAACAAGATAAATATTTTCCAAACGATTTTTCAAAAGTATTACCAATTGCCGTTCACGGTGATGCAGCTGTAGCCGGACAAGGCATTGTTTATGAAATTATTCAAATGGCGCAATTGGATGGATATAAAACAGGCGGAACTATTCATATTGTGATTAATAATCAAGTAGGTTTTACCACTAATTATTTAGATGCGCGTTCTTCAACGTATTGTACAGACGTTGCAAAAGTAACTTTATCTCCGGTATTGCACGTAAATGCAGACGATACAGAAGCAGTTGTTCACGCCATGTTATTTGCATTGGATTACAGAATGCAGTTTGGAAGTGATGTATTCATCGATTTATTAGGATATAGAAAATACGGTCATAATGAGGGAGATGAACCTAGATTTACACAACCTTTATTGTACAAAATAATAGCAAGTCACAAAAATCCAAGAGATCTTTATACCGCAAAATTGATAGAAGCCGGTGTAATTGACGCCAATTATATCAAAGGATTAGAAACAGATTACAAAGATAAATTAGAAGTAAATTTAGAAAAATCTCGTAAGAAAGATCTTACTATAATCACTCCTTTCATGCAAAATGAATGGTTGGGCTTCGAGCAAGTTACCAACGTTCAAATGCTTGAAAAAGTAGCTACTTCTTTCAGTAAAGAAGGGCTTACTAATGTTGCCAATGCCGTTTGTAATTTGCCTACAGATAAAAAGTTTATTAGTAAAATTCAAAAATTAATAAACGACAGAAAAACCATGTTCTTTGAAACCAACAAGTTAGATTGGGCTATGGCCGAACATTTGGCTTACGGTTCGCTTTTGCAAGAAGGTTTTAATGTTCGTATTTCTGGTCAAGATGTGGAACGTGGAACTTTTTCCCATCGTCATGCTGTAGTTAAAGTAGAAAACTCGGAAGAAGAAGTTATTTTATTGAATAATATTGAAGGTAAAAAAGGAAACTTCAACGTTTTCAATTCCCTTTTATCAGAATATGGAGTGCTCGGTTTTGATTATGGATATGCCTTAGCAAGTCCTAAAACACTAACTATTTGGGAAGCGCAATTTGGAGATTTCAGCAATGGAGCTCAAATTATGCTAGATCAATATATCTCTTGTGGAGAAGATAAATGGAACAATCAAAACGGAATTGTACTTTTATTGCCTCACGGATACGAAAACCAAGGAGCGGAACACTCTTCGGCTAGAATGGAACGATATTTGCAACTTTGTGCTAGAAATAACATGTATGTTGCCGATTGTACAACGCCAGCCAACTTCTATCACTTGTTGAGAAGACAAATGAAAACCAATTTTCGTAAACCGCTAATTGTCTTCACACCAAAAAGTTTGTTGCGTGATCCAAGAGTGGTTTCGCCAATTGAAGATTTCGAAAAAGGAAGTTTCCAAGAAACTATCGATGATACTACCGTAAATAAGAAAGACGTTAAAACCTTGGTTTTCTGTACCGGAAAATTCTATTACGATATTACTGCGGAGAGAGAAAATAATGGAAGAAAAGATGTAGCAGTCGTTAGAATCGAACAATTATTCCCATTTCCAGTGGAACAATTAAAAGAAATAATTTCCAACTATCCAAATGCTGACGATTATGTTTGGGCACAGGAAGAACCAAGAAACATGGGAGCTTATAGCTTTATGCTAATGAATTTTGACTTGGTAAAATGGAGATTGGCCTCTTTAAGAGCCTACGCCGCACCAGCATCAGGAAGTTATACAAGAGC
>CANKLD010000008.1 GCA_947483095.1 Bacteroidota bacterium | reverse complement strand
GTTTTATCTAATTATGGTAAAGAAAATAAATATTCCTTCAATTTAATTGGTATTGATGCAAATGCTTTTACGATAAATCATGCCAAAAAATTATCCGAATTCCATTCAAATATTACTTATAAATGTGAAAATATTTTTGAATACGATTTCAGCCAGTTACAATGCGACATTCTATTATGCACATTGACATTACATCATTTTAAAAACACTGAAATTGAAAATTTATTGGCTACATTTAATGCCAATTCTAAACTCGGAATTGTAATCAATGATTTACACAGAAGCATTCTTGCGTATCGATTATTTCAAATAATTTGTTTTCTTTTTCAATTGAATTCAATGTCTCGTGAAGATGGATTGACCTCAATATTACGAGGTTTCAAAAAAGAAGAATTGGAAACATTTTCGAAGAAATTAGGTTTTCAAAAACATACAATTCAATGGAAATGGGCTTTTAGGTACCAATGGATAATTTCAAAACAGAGAAATAAATAGTTTACTGATATTTTTTTTATTAGTGTAGATTATTGTAATTTGTATCTAAAACTCTGTATCCATTTTAATTATAAATAAAATAGATTTTAATTCTAAAATAAATGAGTGTAAAAATTAAAACCGTTTGCAAACAATTACCAAAATTTTCAAGAACAACAGAAGAAATCATGCCTTTTTTAGATACTTGGCTTTTAGGTCAAGAGTCAAGATTTATTCGAAAAGTTAAGAAAATTTTTGAGGGGGCGGCTGTTGATAAACGTTACTCAATTATGGATCCTATTGAAGTTTTTTCTCACACTTCCTTTGAAGAAAGAAATACAATTTATGTTCGAGAAGTAATTGATTTAGGTGAAAAAGTTTTGGAAAAGGCATTTGCAAAAGCCAAATGGAATCCTAAAGATTTAGATTATATAATTACCGTAAGTTGCACCGGAATAATGATTCCGTCTTTAGATGCCTATTTAATTAACAAATTAAAGTTACGCCAAGACATCGTTCGTTTGCCAGTAACGGAAATGGGTTGCGCTGCTGGAATATCAGGAATAATTTATGCAAAGAATTTTTTACAAGCTAATCCCGGAAAACGAGCAGCCGTTATTGCTGTAGAAAGTCCTACGGCCACTTTTCAATTGAATGATTTTTCGATGGCTAATATTGTTAGTGCTGCAATTTTTGGAGATGGAGCAGCCTGCGTTTTACTTTCTTCATGTGAAGAGGAAGAAGGTCCTGAAATTTTGTCGGAAGAAATGTATCATTTTTATGATGCTATTGATATGATGGGGTTTCAACTTACCAATTCAGGATTGCAAATGGTTTTAGACGTGGAAGTTCCAAATACAATAGCTTCACATTTCCCTGAAATTATCCATCCTTTTTTGGCGAAAAATAATTTCAAAATTGAAGATATTGATCATTTAATATTTCATCCAGGTGGAAAAAAAATTATACAAACTGTGGAAGAATTATTTTCTAATTTGGGTAAAAATATCAATGATACTAAAGAAATTTTGAGATTGTATGGCAACATGTCAAGCGCTACCGTTTTATATGTTTTAGAACAAATTATGGAAAATAATCCTGCAAAAGGAGATTTGGGTTTAATGCTTAGTTTTGGACCCGGATTTTCGGCTCAAAGGGTATTATTAAAATTTTAAATAATTAACCGCAAATTAGCAAATTTCATTAAATAGTTTGAAATAAAATTTGCGAATTTGCAGTAGAAAAAATATGACAAATCAAGAAATAATAGTTAAACTACCCTATTCAGTACCTTTTTTGTTTGTTGATGAAATCCTATCAATAGATGAAAATGGAGTTGAAGGTACCTTTACATTTGATGAAAATTTAGAGTTTTACAAAGGTCATTTTAAAGAGAAACCCGTTACTCCGGGAGTTATATTGACTGAAGTTATGGCGCAAATCGGATTGGTTTGTTTGGGTATTTATTTATTAAATAATGAATTTAATAAAAATTACGCAATTGCCTTATCATCAACTGATATTGAATTTATAAAACCCGTTTATCCTTCTGAAAAAGTGACAGTGATTTCAGAAAAAATATACTTCCGTTTCGGTAAATTAAAATGTAAAGTAAGTATGAAAAATGAAAAACAAGAAATTGTTTGTCGTGGAGAAATTGCTGGAATTATTATTTAATTTAAATTTGAAATATTATATTATTTGAATAAATGGATAGAAGAGTAGTAATCACAGGACTTGGCGTAGTTGCTCCAAATGGAGTTGGACTTACCGATTTTACTCATTCCATAAAAAATGGTATTTCTGGAATTGAACACAATACAGAATTGGAACGGTTGCATTTTTCTTGC
Source organism: Bacteroidota bacterium (assembly GCA_947483095.1). Next base: position 27,700 of record CANKLD010000008.1, on the reverse strand, counting down.
CAAATATCGGGAACTCCAAAAATTTCAACTGAATTGATTGCAAACTATTTTACAGAATTAGAATTAAGAAATTTTAATTCTTCAGGAATTATGTATGGAGTAATTGCTGGAATAGAGGCTTGGAATGACGCTGGATTATTGATTAATAACTTTGATGAACCCGATTGGGATAGCGGTACTATTTTTGGTGCGGGAACTTCCGGAATTGATAAATTCAGAGAAAGTATTTACAAAATTGATGCTTTTCAAACTCGAAGTTTAGGAAGTACGGCCGTAGCACAAACCATGAACAGTGGCGTAAGTGCTTATTTAGCAGGTAAGTTGGGTTTAGGAAATCAAGTTACCACCAATTCCTCGGCTTGTACAACTGGAACAGAAAGTATTATATTGGCTTACGAAAGAATAAAATCAGGCCAAGCCAAGCGAATGCTTTCAGGAAGCACAAGTGATTCTGGCCCCTACATTTGGGGAGGTTTTGATGCAATGAAAGTTTGTACTTACAAACACAATAATTCACCTGAAAGTGGGTCAAGACCAATGAGTGAAAGTGCTTCAGGATTTGTGCCAGGCAGTGGGGCAGGAGCTTTGGTTTTAGAAGATTTGGAAAGTGCTTTACTTCGTGGAGCAAAAATTTATGGGGAAATATTAGGAGGAAATGTTAATTCGGGAGGACAACGTGGAACTGGAACTATGACGGCACCAAATCCAATTGCAGTACAAAAATGCATTTCAAAAGCAATAGAAATCTCAGGAATTTCAGCAAATGCTATAGATGCTATTAATGGGCATTTAACAGCAACCTCAAAAGACAGTTTAGAAATTCAGAATTGGAGTACCGCTTTGAACAGGAAAGGATCGGAATTTCCTTATATAAATTCACTAAAATCGATGATTGGACATTGCTTAGCTGGAGCAGGAAGTATTGAAAGTGTTGCCACTGTTTTGCAATTGAAAGAAGGTTTTGTTTTTCCTAATACCAATTGTTCGGATTTAAATCCAAAAATTACAGAAATAATAGACCACAGTTGCATACCCCAAAAACTGATTAAAAAAGATTTGAATATCATCATCAAAGCAAGTTTTGGTTTTGGCGATGTTAATGGATGTGTCGTATTTAAAAAATATCATACTTAAATAATTTATAAAATGAATAAAGAAGAAACAATTTTAAAATTAAAAGCAATTATTAAACCCTTCGTAAACAATGAAGAGGAATTTGAAAACATGTCAGAAACAACAGATTTTATTACAGATTTAAATATTAATTCTGCTAATATAGTAGATATCATTTTAGACGTAGAAGAAGCTTTTGCCATTACGATTGACAACCAATCAATGGAAAAAATGTTGACTATTAATGCCACACTAGAAGTAATTGAAACTAAATTAGCCGAAAATGATAGGAAATGATATTGTAGATTTGGAGTTGGCTCAAACTCAAAGCAATTGGAAACGAAAAGGGTATCTCGATAAAATATTTACAAAAAACGAACAATTGCTGATCTTGAAATCAAATTATCCAGATATAATGGTTTGGAATTTATGGAGTAAAAAAGAAGCATCATATAAAATTTACAACCGAATAACCGGCAATAGAATTTACAATCCATTACAATTTGAGTTTTTTGATTCTGAACAATCTATAGGAATCGTTGAGAACAAAGGTGTTTCATATTACACTAGAACTGAAATCAATTCACTTTACATTCATACCATTTCGGTATTAAATTTGGATGACTTTGAAAAAATTAGATTCGAAGATAGAAATTCCGAAATAATTAAAATTAACGGAATTCCTTTTTTAAAATATCGTGATAAAAAAGTATTAAATCCCATTTCAATAAGTAATCACGGAAGATTTGAGAAAATAGTCTCTTTACTTCAAACCCAACCTACTTTTTAATTTTAAAAAAAGCAGTGAAACCGTATAGGCTAAATCTGGAATTGCAGTTTCTTCAATTATAGGGAGTTTGAATTCAGTACATAAATCATCAATAGAGTAGGATTTATCTGAGGTGTCTTTGTATTTCCTAAACATAATTTCAATATCTATCGCATCATTTTTTAGTCGGCCACAATTCATTTTTTCTAGTGCAGCATTAATTAAATCGATAGATAAATTTATTTTATGACCGACTAAAACCGCATTTCCTAAAAACTCAATAAAAGCTTGAATTGCTTCTCTTTCACCTAGTTTTGGTTGTGTACTTTCAATAATTGCTTCTTTTGAAAGTCCATTTTCATGAAGGTAAATGTATTGCAATAAAACAACTTCGAAGAAATCACCGATGATAATTTTATCATTCTCAATTCCAACCGCTCCAAAAGCCATGATAACATCTTTTTGAGGATTAACTCCAGAGTAATCAATAGTTAAGGCTACATGTCTTTGAGGTCGTGCCTCAAATTTTGTAAGATAAATTCTCCAAAATTCAGGATAATCTTTGTTTATATTTTTAATCCAATCTATCATAATTAGGAAAACTGTGTAAGTTGAAAACTATCTTTAATAAGTTCCTCTAAATCTTTAATGGTATTAAGCGCGTTTTTTAAATTTTCTTTATCCACTTTATTTAGATCTTCCAAATTGATGTATTGACCTGAATTATCATATCTTAAACCTTCAGTAGTTTTAATTTTTGTTAAAGATTGATAGGCTTCAGCACAATTCATGTATGTTTCAGAATTTTTTAAATCTACCATTGCAAGGTGTTTAAATCTCATATAAGTATTGTTTATTCCACGAATATTATAGCTGATAACAAATAATCTTGCACCATCAATTAATGGCAATAATGCACGATTTTTAATATCAAATTTTCCTTTGTTTGGTGCTTTTTCTTCAACATTTATTTTCTTGAAAAAGCTCAATGCTGCTGGTTTTTTTAAAGCATCATTACCTAAATAATCAAAAAATAGTTTGTTTTTTCTAGTATTTACAAAAATAATATCGGTAATAGCATCTTCCAATTTTTGTTCACCAAAAGCAATCTCATAATCAAAGAAAATACTGCTTATATCATTGTTGATTTCTCCTGGAATTTTCATCCAATTACTGTATTGTTTTATCCATTCCGTCATCGATTTACACCAAATTATATTACTTGCAATATGACCATTTGGGCAAGGTTGGTAACCAACAACTTCTAAATTGGATACTGCTTTCTTTGCTAATCTTAAAAAATAATTTTTAACATCACGATATTTTTCTGCAGCAACATCTTCAAAAACTAAAATACTATCTTGATCAGTAAATAATAGTTGCTCTTTTCTCCCTTGACTACCGATGCTAAGCCAAGCAAAACATGCAGGAGGGGAGCCAATATCTAAAATTGCTAATTCTATTGATCTTTTTATTATTGCAATATTAATTTCGTTGGCAATATTAGTAATATGAGTTAAAGGTATATTTTTTGATAATGAGGTGTAAATTAAATCGGTTACTTTAGAACGAACATTTTTTAGTTCAGTTGCATTTTGAGAACGCTTAATTTCTTTAATAAAAACTCCAGGATTACTAGCTTGAGAAACAATTAAATCATGTTCAGAAATCACCCCTTTAATATCCGTTTGATCTGATCCATCAGTTGTTACGCATAAATGACTTACATTATTTTTTAATAATAATAATTGTGCTTCCGCCAATGAAACGTTTTCAGGAACGGTAACTACAGGGGAAGACATTATTTTATTTATTGGCATAGAAATATCAACGCGGCCCGAAGCTACTTTAATTCTCATGTCGGTATCCGTTACAATCCCAATAGGGAGGTTGAGTTCAGAAATTATAGCGCTATCCACTAAATTATCCGTCATCAATTGTGCAACATCCTTAATTATAGTATTCGGAGAAATTTTTAAAGGAGATTTATTGTAAGCTAATGTCTGAAAATACTGAATTTCATTAGGTTTAGAAGAAAAAGCAATATTATCCGATAATAATTTACCTTTGTTTTCAATATCGGAAGGATTACTGGTATTATTTGCAAAACTTTCTAAAAGAAAATTTAAAACTTCCGAATTTTGTGCAACAAAGGGTCTGAAAGTCGCAATTGGAATTGCATAAATAATAGATTCTTCACGAGCCCTTGCGGTCATCATGTAGTTATTCTTTGCAAAAAAGGGGCGCAATCCGAAAACGTCACCAGGAACACATTTATTTAATAAGGTTTCTTCAGAGTCTGAAATTACAAATAAATTCACCACTCCAGAATCAACCATGTAAAAGCTATCGTGTAATGTATCATTAATCTGAAATAAATCTTTGTTTTTTTCAATATTAATAATTTTAATACTCATTGCAACAATTGATAATTCTTCAATTGATAAATTATTAAAAGGTGGATATTGTTTTAAAAAGTAAGCAACGCGAGAGACAATTGTATTCATTATATAATAGAATATTAAATAGTTGCGTAAATTTAAACTATATTATTATATCAAACAATAGTAGGTCTATTTATTAAATAATCTATTTTACATAATATAAATTATAATTCAAAATGATAATTTAATTCAATATTAAAATTGACATAAATAATCATTGTTGTCCGACAAAAACAATGTAATACGTAGAGAACCTAACATATATAGTCCCTACGGGACATTTTTAACTGGACCGCTTTTTATATTCTACCAACATTTAACTCCTATGGAGTATATCTCGTAGAGATTATATGTTGGTAAATAGTTAGTTATGAAGTTAATTTTTGTCCCTTAGGGACTATATATTTTTTTTCGGACAACAATGATAAATAATATAATAATCTTAAATATAAATACATTTATATATTAAAAAAAATATGTAACTTAGCGTAAATTAATTGATAAAATCTAAAATAAACATTATGAAATTATTTATTTTAAAATGGTATCCAGTTATATTAGCATTCATTTGCATGCTTTATTCAATATCATTAGGTCTTCTTGGGAGACAACAAGAAGCTCTTTATTCGGCTCACTGGCCAGGCACAATTCTATTATTTGCATTAGTAATCCGTCAAAGAAGAACAACATGAGTATCGGGTTTTTTATAGTTGGAGGAATAATTTTTTCAATTTATATGTTTTTTACTGTTTGGGGTATTTTATATTCAAGTAAAAAACAAAAAGAGGAAAACTACCCTAACATAACAAAGAAAAAATAATTGGAGGTAATTAACTGTTATTTAAATAAAAAGAGTCTGTAATTATTGTTTGAGCTTATTGTTAGATACTTGTTTATTTTGTAATAAGTAGTTTGATAATAGTTTATCGATCAGCTCTTCTTTAGTTAAATGATGAAAAACCGTTTTGATTTTATTTTTAAAATCAGAATCTAATTCTTGATTTGGTTTTGTTTTGAAAATTTGTTTGGCCCACAATACGGCATTGTTTTCTTCAATACTATTAGAATTGGGTTTTTCAATTAAATTGAATTTAATACCCAGTTCTTTTTCAAATAATTGAATTTCGCCAACTTCTTCATTTTGTAATACCGTTAAAGACAATCCTTTTGCACCAGCTCTAGCGGTTCTTCCGCTTCTATGAACATAAGTTTCAAAAGTATCCGGTAAATGATAGTTTACAACATAGCTAATTTCCTGAACGTCAATTCCACGAGCAGCTAAGTCAGTGGCTACAAGGATATTGATGTGTCCTTCTCGAAATTGCCCCATAATTCTATCACGAATGGGCTGTGTTAGACTTCCATGTATTGCTCCTGATGAAAATCTATTTATAGCGAGGTTTTTAGCTAATTTATTGACTGCTGCCTTTGTTTTACAAAATATAATTCCGCGTTCTCCTTCTTTTGAATTAAGAAAATGCATTAAAACAGCTAATTTTTCAATGGGATCTACCACTATATATTTGTGTTCTATACTTTGATTACCAACAGTTTCCATATTGGCACTAACCTGAGTTACCTGTTTGGACATGTAATTCTGAATCAGCTGCTTGATTGGTCCAGGCATTGTTGCTGAAAACAATAATGTTCTTCGATTTTTAGGTAATTCAGCAACAATTTCGTCTAAACCTTCTTTCAACACCGTTACCATTTCATCGGCTTCGTCAAGAACTAAATAGTTGGTTTCCTTGATATTTATCGCTTTTCTTTGAATTAAATCAATTAATCGCCCCGGAGTTGCAATTACTAGGTGATTGGTTTCTTTTAACTGCTCTATTTGAGGTTTAATAGGTGTTCCACCACAAACAGAGGTAATCGAAATTTCAGGTAAATATTTAGAGAATTGATTGAAATTGTTCAGTATTTGTTGACCTAATTCTCGTGTTGGAACTAAAATTACCACTTGGATTGCATTTGATTTTAAATCAATTAATTGTAGTAATGGTAAGCCAAAAGCCGCGGTCTTCCCTGTCCCCGTTTTTGCTAATCCAACAAAATCATGAGTTTCATTAAGAATTACAGGAATTGCTTTAGTTTGAATCTCTGTTGGAATTTCAATTTTTAAATTGGTAAGTGCTTTTGCAATTAATTCACAAATACCAAGAGCTATGAATTGTTTTGACATAATTTAAATTTTTTTATTAAAACACTATAAATCAATAGATTGAAACTAATTATATAAATAATAAAATTACATATTTAGTCGAATAATGATTCTCGTATTTTCTTACCAATTAACAGGTTTAATTTAATTTTATAATCCTCTACTAGCCATTCACGGTAATTTTTAGAACAATGGCTCAAACAAGAAGCATATCTTTTCATTCTACACTCAATATCGTCATGAAGCTCCCGAGCAAGGATTTTAGCCTCTCTTAAATCTTCCGAATTATCCACACACATTAATGAATGTTGCTCTAGCGAACGTTCTAAAACTATCTTTGATCTTAAATTAGCTGCAATAATTTTCTTATGTTCGTCAACGATATCAAAGGTAACTTCAGGTGAATTTTTAAATTTGAGTCTTAATTCAGGAGGCATTTGGTACTTAAAATATCTTTCAATTTCAATATCTTCACGAAGATTCTCAAGATAATATTCTGGTGATCTAAAAATATGTTGCCAATCAATAGGTTCGCTCCAAAGCCCAAATCGAGCGGCATTATTACCTAAATCAATTACTGTAAAAGTATCTTTATTGGGTAATTTTCTAGATCCACGGCCTATCATTTGATAATATAAGGTCAAGGATTTTGTCGCTCTATTTAATATTATTGTTTCCACAGTAGGTTCGTCAAAACCGGTCGTTAAAATACCCACTGATGTTAGTATCGCATCTGGTTTTTTCTTAAACCAATTCAGTATTTCTTTTCTTTCTTCTGTACCACAAGTGTTGTCTAAATGACGTATTTCAAATCCAGCTTCTCTAAATGTTTCATAAACAAATAGTGAAGTACTAATTCCGTTATTAAAAATAAGCGTCTTTTTTCCTAATGATTTTTCAGTATAAGCATGAAGTAATTTTTCTTGCATTACCATATTTGAGTACAAATCATCGGATGATTTTACAGTATAATCTCCATTAATTCCAACTTTTAATGACGTTAAACCTACATCATAACTATAAGTAATTGCTTTTGCAAGAAATCCTTTGTCTATCAATGAAGCAATGGTGTCACCTACTATCAATTCATCGTAGTTTTCATTCATTGGTAATTTAACATTGGAACTTAAAGGAGTTGCGGTTACTCCAAGAATAAAGGAGTTTTTGAAGGAACTTAATAATTTTCTAAAGGAGTTATAATGCGCTTCGTCTATAATTACTAAACCAACATTATCCAAATGTAACTTTTCATCATTGATCCGGTTTTTTAATGTTTCTACCATAGCAACAAAGCACGAATAATCATTCTGATCTGGTAATTCTTTAATATTACTGTTGATTATTTTGTTTTTAACATCGAACCCTTTTAGCATTTTTGAAGTTTGCTTACACAATTCTATTCGGTGAGTTAATACCACCACTTTTTTATCGTGCTTGGCAATATATTGTCTTACAATTTCAGAAAAAATAACCGTCTTCCCTCCTCCTGTTGGTAATTGATACAATAAATGATGATTGCTAGGTGCGTTATCTAAACGCTCAAAAATGACGTCAATATCAGATTGCTGATAACCGTAAAGTTCTTTCTTATCCTCAATTTCAATATCTAACTCTTTGTACGGCATTTTTAAAGTTGTAGTTTTTGCAAAAATACGTTTAAAAAAGGGTTATTTGAGCATATTGAAGTTATATTTCATGTTTTTTTTAATAATCAAACTTTTCTACGATCGAATTAAATTCAGATACATTATACCATTCTTGATTTTCTGCTTCGGTTCTTATTGCTTCCACCCTATCTTTAAAATCATATAAAATTCCATTTTCTATCATAAAACTTAATGCTAGTTGAAAAGAATTCAACATACTTTTGAAAAATAATTCCTGTTTAATCTCTTTCTCTGAAGAATAGGTTTGAGCAATTTCTATAGAATATAACATGGCATCAACAATCACAAATGAATCAACCCCAAGAGAAATGAAATGCTTAATCATTTTTTGAGCAACTGACCTTCTAGTTTTAGCTCTTTTACTTCTTACAGGAAAATACTCATTGGATACTTTTAATTTAAATTCCTGCAACAATTTTCTTTCATTCGGATTGAAAACAAAATCGTAATAGGTTTTTACAGCAGGGAATTTATCGTATAAGTTAATAATTTGCTCTTCTAACTGCTCCTTATTGAGTTCGTTAAGGTATTTTTTTAAATCTCGTTTACTCATACTGTTGTTTTATGTTGTCACAAATTTAAATTACTTTTTCAATCTATGTTAATATATGATTCATATTATTTAAATTTGTAATTATAATAGAAAATAATATGGTTAAAATATTTAAAACTGTCGCAATTCTAGAAGGAATTTCGTATTTGGCATTATTTTCAAATATGTTATTTATTAAACCCAATAATTTCGAATTGTATCATCGATTATTATATCCGATTGGGATGTCTCATGGTTTACTTTTTATTGGATATATACTATTAGCATTGATTATAAGAAAATCTCAAAACTGGAATTTAATAGACTTAGGAATTGTCTTATTGGCTTCCCTCCTTCCATTTGCAACTTTTTATGTTGAAAGAAAATATATAAAAATATGATTAAAATAATAGAATCAATATTCAGCTGGTGTAATTATTTATTATTAAAAATTGGTTTTAATCCATCAATTGCATCCTATGTTAGTGTACTTGTTAATTCAATATTACTAAGTGCTTTAGCCTATTCAATATATATAGTTTTTAGAATTGTATTGGTAACTACAATGGTTTTTATTGCTAGAAAAACGAAAACTAAATTTGACGATTTATTAGTTTCAAATAAAACTGCAAAATACATAGCCCATTTAATACCATTGTTATTCATCTATAAATCAGTTCCAATTATATTAAACGATTTTGTTTATTGGGAGACTGTTTTTGGAAAACTAGTTGGAGTTTATATCGTTTTGCTTATTCTTTGGATTATCAGAACCATTTTTAACGCCATCAGAGATTATTTAAAGCAAGATCCAAAATTTAGCGATAAACCAATAGATAGTTACATTCAGGTAATTATGATTGTTTTGTGGATCTTCGGAACGATCATTATTGTTTCTGAAATTTTCGATATCGATACTAAAAATCTACTTGCCATTTTAGGAGCTATTTCTGCGGTTATCATATTAATATTCCGTGATACCATTCTTGGATTTGTAGCAAGTGTACAAGTTTCATTAAATGACATGGTTCGAATTGGTGACTGGATAACTTTTGATAAGTTTGGTGCCGATGGCGATGTCACTGAAATTAATTTAGCTACCGTAAAGGTTAGAAATTTCGACAATACTACGACCACAATTCCAACCTATAGTATGATTTCGGATTCCTTTCGAAATTGGCGTGGAATGTTGAATTCAGATGGTAGAAGAATAAAAAGATACGTTCTTATCAAAGCCACAAGTATTCGATTTATGAAAGACCAAGAAATTGAAAACTTAAAGAAAATTCAATTGTTAACGTCTTATATCCAGCACCGTCAAGATGAAATTGCCAATTATAATGCTACTCATAATGTAGATAAAACTATTGCTATAAATGGGAGAAATCTCACCAATTTTGGTTTATTTAGAAAATACATTACCCAATATTTACACAACCATCCAGGACTAAATAAAGATATGATTTTGTTGTGTCGTCAATTGCAGCCTACACAAAGTGGAATTCCATTGGAAATATATGCTTTTTCAAATGATAAAAAATTTGAAAATTACGAATATATAATGTCAGATATTTTTGACCATATATTTGCTTCAATTAAGTATTTTGATTTGGAGATTTGTGAAATGACCAATACTATTGATGTAACAAAATAGTTTTATTTCAATCGATCAGCAACGTATTCAATTTGTATTTTTCCATGAGGCTTTGGCTTACCGTCTTGACCTAAGCTCACCATTGTTGAAGAATCTATAGTGATAATTGTTTCTCTAGTCATCATGTTTCGGGCTTCACATTTTAAAGTTAATGAAGAGTTTCCAATTTTACAACGTCAATTCCAATTTCAATAATATCACCTTGTTTGGCAGAACTTCTAAAATTAATTTCCGACATGTATTTGGTTACAACTCGACTATTTTCTAATTGAATAATTGAATAAAGTGCTAATTCTTCATCAATCTAAGCCAATAATTTACCTCCAAATAGCGTACCATTAGGATTTAAATCTTCTGGTTTTACCCATTTACGTGTATGAAATCTCATTAAATCTATTTTTTTACAAAAATACAATATAAATTTACATGTTATTAAACTTAGATTTCATAATTTAGATTACAAGTTAAAAATAAATAAATCATGAGCAATAGAGACCATTTTATAGCTACTTTAAGAGGGGAAACTTTAGGAGAAATAAATTCTAAAACTTCTGCTGAAGAGTTATTTCAAAATCAAATATTAAGACCTATTTTGAAATTGCAAAATGATCTATATATTGAGTTATTAAAAAACTATATTATAAAAAGCAAAGCCAATTTTGATACTTTCACAATTGAAAAAAAATGTCAATTTATTGAAATTAGTATTCAAAAAGATACTAAATTTAAAGGTTTGTTAATTGGTATCGTAATAGGATTATTCACAATTGATGAGTATTTAATGTATATTAAAAATACATCTAGCTTAAACAGGCGAATGATTTCGATGCTAATAGAACGTTTAAAAAACCAATTGCAATTAATTTAATTAATTTATTTTTTCCCTTTCCTTCAAAACTGAAACCACATCCTGCAATTGAAATCCTTTTGCTTGCAATAAAATTAAATAGTGAAAAAGTAAATCTGCACTTTCATCTAAAAAAAGCTTGTTATTGTTGTCTTTCGCTTCTATAATAACTTCTACCGCTTCCTCTCCTACTTTTTGAGCAATTTTATTAATTCCTAACTCAAAAAGTGATGCAACATAACTTTTATCTGAGGAACTATTCTCTCTTCTGTTTTTAATTGTTTTTTCTAATTTAGACAAAAAACCAAATTCAATATCATTTGATACTTGCCAACAAGTGTCTGAACCCTTGTGACATGTAGGTCCTTCTGGTTGGACTTGAATTAAAAAAGTATCATTATCGCAATCAATATTGATTTCTATAAGCTTTAGAAAATTACCACTTTCCTCGCCTTTTGTCCATAACCTATTCTTGGAACGACTGAAAAACGTGACCTTATTTGTTAATAAAGTTTTTTCATAAGCTTCCAAATTCATATACCCAAGCATCAAAACATTTTTCGTTTCACTATCTTGAATAATTGCGGGAAGTAATCCGTCATTGCTTTTTGTAAAATCTTTAATCATAATCGTATTGGTATTGAATTGTTTTTTAATACTGTTTTTAAATCTCTAATTTCTATTTCTTGATAATGAAAAACACTTGCTGCAAGCGCGGCATCAGCTTTTCCAATTTCGAATACATCTATAAAATGTTGAACAGAACCAGCTCCTCCAGAAGCTATTATTGGGATATTTACTGTTTTTGATAATCGTTCCAAAGCATCATTTGCAAAACCATTTTTAGTACCATCATTGTTCATAGAAGTGAATAGTATTTCTCCCGCACCACGCAATTCTACTTCTTTTGCCCATTCAAATAAATCCAACTCAGTCGGGACTTTCCCACCAACAAGATGAACTTTCCAAAAACCTTCAATTTGTTTTGCATCGATAGCTACAACGATGCATTGACTACCAAAATTCAATGCTAATTCATTAATTAAATTTGGATTTTTAACTGCTGAAGAATTGATTGCAATTTTATCAGCACCATTATTTAGAAGCAGTTCCACATCTTTGACGGATGAAATTCCACCGCCAACTGTAAATGGAATATTGATTGTTGCGGCAACTTTTCTAACTAAATCTACCAATGTTTTTCTTCGTTCTTCAGTTGCAGAAATATCTAAAAAAACCAGTTCATCAGCACCTTCATCAGAGTATTTTTGAGCTAATTCAATTGGATCTCCAGCATCTTTTAAATCTAAAAAATTGATGCCTTTTACCGTTCTACCGTTTTTAATATCCAAACAGGGAATTATTCTTTTTGTAAGCATTTTATCTTCTAATTAGCATTTAAAATATAATTTTCAATTTGTTTTAATGTTATTCGACCTTCATAAATTGCCTTTCCAATAATCGTTCCTTCACAACCCATTTCTGCAAGTTTTGGAAGTTCTTCAAATGTTGAAATTCCTCCAGAAACTATTAATTTAATATTAAGGATTTCTGATAAAATCCTACTATAAAGTTCAAAACTTGGTCCTTCAAGCATCCCATCTTTAGAAATATCTGTACAAATAACATATTGAATTCCTTTACTTTGATAGTTTTTTATGAAAGGTATTAAATCCACATTTGAATTTTCTAACCACCCTGAAACTGCCACTTTTTCATTTAAAGCATCAGCGCCAAGTATCACTTTTTCTGAACCATAATATGAAATCCATTTTTCAAATAATTCACTGTTTTTAATTGCAATACTTCCACCAGTAATTTGACTTGCACCCGATTCAAAAGCAATTTTAACATCTTTATCCGATTTTAAACCCCCTCCAAAATCAATTTTTAAATTTGTTTTAGCAGCAATTTGTTCAATTATCTTATAATTTACAATTTCACTTGATTTTGCACCGTCTAAATCAACCAAATGCAAATATTCAATTCCGTGATTTTCAAATGATTTAGCTACTTCTAAAGGATTTTCATTGTAAATAATTTTTGTTGAATAGTCCCCTTTTGAAAGTCGAACACACTTACCATCAATTATATCTATTGCAGGAATAATTCTCATTTTATCTGTATTTTTAAAAAATTATTTAAAATCTGCTCGCCGAATTTTCCGCTTTTCTCTGGATGAAATTGAACCCCATAAAAATTATTTTTTTGTAAAGCAGACGAAAAATCAACTTCGTAATTTGTAGTTGCAATTGAATTTTCAGATTTTGGAACATAATAACTATGAACTAAATACATAAATTCATTTTCTGAAATACCATTAAACAACTCCGATTTTAAATTATAAATGGTATTCCAACCCATCTGAGGCACTTTTACTTTAGGAGAAAATTTTACTACGTTGATATCAAATATTCCTAATCCTTCAGTATTTCCTTCTTCAGAAAAATTACACATTAATTGCATTCCCAAACAAATTCCCAAAACGGGCTGTTTTAATTGCGGAATCAATTTATCCAAACCGCTTTCTTTTAATTTCTTCATAGCCGAACTTGCTTCACCAACTCCTGGGAAAATAACTTTATCTGCTGATAGAATTTCATCTGGATTATTGCTTAAAATCGCTTTGAATCCCAACCTTTCGATGGCAAACATAATGCTTTGAATATTTCCAGCCCCGTAATTTATAATAACAATTTTCATTTTTTTATTAGTTGTTAGTTGTCGGTTGTTAGTTGATAGCCAAAAACTATCAACCAACAACCATAAACTTTAAAGCATTCCTTTTGTAGAAGGTAAAATCATTTTTTCCACATCTCTTTTGACAGCAGCTTTTATTGCTTTTGCAAATGCTTTAAAGATGGCTTCAATTTTATGATGCTCGTTAATTCCTTCAGCTTTAATATTAATGTTTGCCTTTGCGCCATCAGAAAATGACTTGAAAAAATGCAAAAACATTTCTGTTGGCATTTCACCAATTTTTTCTCTTTTGAAATCGGCATCCCAAACCAACCAATTTCTACCTCCAAAATCCAATGCTACTTGCGCCAAACAATCGTCCATTGGCAAACAAAAGCCATATCGTTCGATTCCTAATTTAGAACCTAAAGCCTTTGAAAAAACTTCGCCTAAAGCGATTGCAGTATCTTCAATAGTGTGATGTTCATCTACTTGCAAGTCACCTTTTACGTTTATTTCTAAATCAATTTGTCCGTGTCGTGCGATTTGATCTAACATGTGGTCAAAAAAAGCAATCCCTGTATCAATAGTACTTTTTCCTGTTCCGTCTAAATCAATTTTTATAAAAATAGCTGTTTCATTTGTTTTTCTGTAAATTTCAGAAGTTCTGTTTTCTAACTTTAAATATTCATAAATGGCTTTCCAAGAAATCGTTTCTAATGAAATAATTCTTTTCATTTCTTCAAAACTAAATTTAGATTCTTGACTGCCTAAATTTTCATTTTTATTAATAAAAATAGCTTTACAACCTAAATTTTTAGCCAACTCAATATCTGTAATCCGATCACCAATTACAATAGAACTTTCCAAATCATATTCAGAATTACCTATGTATTTTGTTAACATTCCTGTTCGGGGTTTTCTATTTGGCGAATTTTCTTCGGGCAAACTTCTATCAATAAAAATTTCATTGAATACTACACCTTCATTTTCGAATGCTTTTAGTATGAAATTTTGGGTTGGCCAAAAGTCATTTTCAGGAAAACTATTCGTTCCTAATCCATCTTGATTGGTGACTAAAACCAACTCAAAATCCATTTCCTTGGCGATTTTACCTAAATATTGAAATACATTAGGATAAAATTCCAATTTTTCTAAACTATCTAATTGATAATTATCTGGTTCAAGAACTATTGTGCCGTCTCTGTCGATAAATAATATTTTTTTTGCCATTATAAAGTTCGTAATACGTTAATTAATTTTTCGTTTTCAGATTTTGTTCCAATTGTAATTCTCAAACAATTTTCACATAACAATTGGGTTGTTCGATTTCGAATAACAATTCCAAAATCGATAAGTTGATGGTATCTTTTTGAAGCGTCATCGACTTTGATTAATAAGAAATTAGCATCCGATGGAAATATTTTTTCAATATATTTAATTTCAGATAATTGCTCTACTAAATTCTTTTTATTGTCTAAAATAGTTTGAATTTCAATGTTATATTTATCAATATCTATAATCCTTTCCAAAGCTTTTTCCTGGGACAATACATTAATATTATAAGGAGGTTTTATCTTGTTTAGAATTGCAATAATTGCAGCTGAAGCATATAAAATTCCTACTCGAATTCCTGCCATACCATATGCTTTTGAAAAGGTTTGGGTAATTACTAAATTCGGATATTTTTTAATTTTTGAAAGCCAACTTTCACTTTTTGAAAAGTCAATATAGGCTTCGTCCAAAACGATTAATCCGTTAAATTTTTCAAGTAATTCCATAATAGCTATTTCAGAAAAAGAGTTTCCTGTTGGATTGTTTGGGGAACATAAAAAAATTATTTTTGTATTAAGATCAACACGTTCTAAGATCGATTTTACATTAGGTTGAAATTCCGAATTCAATACAATTTCTGTGTTTTCTATCGCGTTCAAATCAGCTAAAACACTATACATTCCGTACGTAGGTGGCAATGTAATCACATTGTCTATATTTGGTTCACAAAAAGCTCTAAATAATAAATCTAAAACTTCGTCACTTCCATTTCCCAATAAAATTTCATTTGTATTGACTTTTTTTAATTCGGATAATGCCAATTTAACACTGTTTTGTTGCGGGTCAGGATACCTATTTACTCCATTTTCAAATGGATTTTCATTGGCATCAAGAAAAATCATTTTCGTATTAAAATCCTTAAATTCATCTCGCGCTGAAGAATACGATTTCATATTTTTAATATTTTTTCTAACTAATTTATTTACATCAAATAGTTCCATAATTTAACTGTTTAAATTCTTATTTATGAATTCTAATCTAAGTGAAACTGCCATTTTATGCGCTTGTAAACCTTCTGCATCTGCCATCATTTCAATTGCATTTCCTATATTCCGGATCCCTTTTTCTGATATTTTTTGAAACGTCATTGCTTTTTGAAAACTATCTAAATTCACACCTGAATAATTTTTAGCAAATCCATTTGTTGGCAACGTATGATTCGTCCCTGAGGCATAATCACCCGCACTTTCAGGTGTGAAATTTCCAATAAAAACAGAGCCTGCATTTTCAATATTATCAACAAAAAAACTTTCATTTTTACAACAAATAATTAAATGTTCTGGGCCGTATTCATTTATTAAATCCAAAGCTATAGCATCATTTTCAACATAAATTAATTTTGAATTCGCTATTGCTTGTTCAGCAATTTCTTTTCGTGGTAATTTTTGAATTTGTATTTTAAGTTCTGCTTCGACTTCATATAAAATGGTTTTTGAAGTGGAAATTAAAATCACTTGACTGTCACTTCCGTGTTCAGCCTGACTCAATAAATCTGAAGCTATAAAAGATATATTGGCACTTTCATCTGCTACAATTAACAATTCTGAAGGTCCTGCTGGCATATCAATGGCAATTCCAAATTGAGTAGCTTTTTGTTTTGCAACAGTTACAAATTGATTTCCAGGTCCAAAAATTTTGTACATCTTAGGAATAGTTGCAGTACCAAAGGTCATTGCAGCAATGGCTTGAATTCCTCCCACTTTATAAATTTTAGTTATGCCACATAATTTTGCTGTATATAAAATTCCAGGATGAATTTCCCCCTTTTTATTTGGTGGCGAACAAATGATTATTTCTCTACAATTTGCAATTTTTGCAGGAATAGCTAACATTAAAACTGTAGAAAATAAAGGGGCAGTTCCTCCAGGAATATACAATCCAATTTTTTGAATTGGTCTCTTTTCTTGCCAACATAAAACACCTTCAAGGGTTTCAACTTCAATTTTTTCAGATTTTTGTGCAAAGTGAAATTTTTCAATGTTCACTTTAGCCAAATTAATAGCCAATTTTAATTCATCTGAAACTTCATTTGATGCAAATTCAATTTCTTCTTCTGAAACTAATATATTTTCTAAAATAATACCGTCAAATAATGTCGTATATTTTGACAAAGCATCGTCTCCTTTTGTTTGTACTTCTTTAAATATTTCGGTAACTATTGCATCTAATTCAGCATAATTTGAAGTTGGTCTTTGCAAAATAGATTCCCAAGTTGATTGGATTGGGTTTAATATTATATTCATATTTTATATTTAAATGTTTAAATAATTTTGTTTAAAGCACCATTTTTTCAATTGGACACACTAATATTCCTTGAGCTCCAGCTGCTTTTAATTGATCTATTACCTCCCAAAATAAATCTTCATTTATTACAGAATGAACACTACTCCACCCTTTTTCTGCTAATGGTATTACCGTTGGGCTTTTCAAAACTGGTAAAATCTTACTGATTAAATCGATTTTGTCATTTGGCACATTCATCAAAATATATTTTGAATTTCTCGCTTTTAAAACCGATTGAATTCGGAATTGTAACTTGTCGAGAATTACTTTTGAAGTAGCAGAAATTTTAGGCGAAACAGCTAAAACAGCTTCACTTTTGAAAATAACTTCTACTTCTTTTAGATTATTTTTGAACAATGTGCTACCACTCGAAACAATGTCAACAATAGCATCTGAAAGACCTATATTTGGGGCAATCTCAACAGAACCAGATATTTGGTGTAACTCTACTTGAACTCCCTTTGAAGAAAAATAATCATTAACTGTATTGGGATAAGAAGTTGCGATTCGCAAACCTTCTAAATCTTGAATAGAATTGTATTCAAAAGATTTTGGAACTGCGATAGAAACCTTACATTTAGAAAATCCTAATTTTTCAATTACTTGAATATTTTTACCTTTTTCAATCAATAAATTATCACCTACAATGGCGGTATCTACAACTCCATCGATGAGATATTGAGGAATATCTGAATTTCTTAAATATAAAACTTCAAGCGAAAAATTGGAAGCCTCGGCTTTAAGTTGATCGTTTCCATTATTAATAGCGATACCACAATCCTTTAGAATTTGGATGCTTTCTTCATTTAATCGACCTGATTTTTGAATTGCAATTTTTAAAGTACTCATTATTATTTTAAATTTAATTTGAATGAGTACAACTTGGATAAAACAAAAAACCCATTTGATGTACTCAAACGGGTTTTAGAAATTTGTGAATTACACCTATAACATTAACGCATCGCTTGAGAGCAAATATGGAAATGATGATGATGTAAATTATTTTGAAACATTTTTTGCTTTATTGATGATGCAAATATAATAGAAAAAACAATTGCTTTTACAAACTTTGAATTTTTTTTTTTACACTAGTCTTTTTGGCTATTTATACGAGAGGGATTTTATTCTGGATTAGCTGAAGGAATAAATTCAACTCTGGTTTCAGTATGACGTATTTCACCCCCTGTTGTTCCAACGCTTTTAGCAAATACTGTTGCAA
The DNA here is from genome assembly GCA_947483095.1 of Bacteroidota bacterium. Next base: position 8,994 of record CANKLD010000008.1, on the reverse strand, counting down.
ATATTGCAAATGCAAGCGTTACATATAAAAAAGTTTTAGCCAATTTGTGATTTTTAAGTGACGTGTATAAAGCTAGTAATCCCAAAAATCCAGTTACATACATAATTATAGCAAATTTTTCAGCTATTTCTTCATGTTCGTGAATGATTTGTTTGCCCACTGACGGCATATCTTCTACTAATTCCTCTGCTCCTTCACCTGTTGCCATACTTAAAGCTGTGAATATGGCTGCTACAATAAATAAAATATAGGCAGTGTTTTTTACAGAATTATTTTTTAGTAGTATTCCTGAAATTAATATTCCTAAACCAAAAACGGTTCCTATTATTGGGAAGTGATTAACCAATAAGTGTAAATGTGCGTCGTTCATAATTATTTTTTTTATTAAATTGAATGTAAATATAGCGTTGATTATTGAAATAATAAATTTTTGTAACCTATAATTATCCTGCTAAAGAAACTCCTATTAACGAACCAATTCCATAAGTAACAGCAGCTGCTGTTAATCCAAAAGCAACTTGTCTAAAACCGGAGTATAAAACACTCTTCCCTGTTAATAATGTAATGGCTGAACCTATTCCGAACAATCCAATTACACTGCTTCCAATACTTAACAAAATAGCATTTTGGCCATCTAAAATCATAAATGGATATAACGGAATAATTGCGCCAATTGAAAATAAAAGGAAAGAAGCTATTGCAGCTTCCCATGCAGAACCTCCTAATTCTTCTTTGTCAATTCCTAATTCTTCTTTAATAATGGCGTCAATAGCAGTTTCTGGTGTTTCAAATGCCTTATCTGCCAATTTTTTCGCTTCTTCAATATTCATTCCTTTGGCTTGATATAACAACACCAACTCTTTTTTTTCTTCTTCCGGAGATGCTTCTAATTCTTCCATTTCCAAATCAATTTGACGTTGGTTCAATTCTCGTGAACTTTGAACCGATAGCCATTCTCCTAAAGCCATTGAAATTGCACCGGCCATCAAACCCGCAATTCCAGTCAATAATATCGTATTATTTGAAACTGCAGCTCCCGCAACGCCCATCACCAAACTCATATTGGAAACCAATCCATCATTTGACCCTAAAACAGCGGCTCGAAGCGCATTACCACCAACCGATTTGTGTCGACTTTCAAATTTGGATAATAAACCTCCAGAAACGTTCAAAGCCTTGTTATTATTAACGGCTTCAATAATATTTAAGTGATTGTGTTCAAAACCATTTGGTTTTTCCCCATTTTCAATTTTATTCTTAATAGCATTTAATGCAAATTGTTTTTCAATATCAGATAAACTACTAATAATGGAACTGTATCCAAAAAGTCTACCCAATTTCAATTGAAATTTTGCTCTTGAAGATGGCAATGGCATTTCGTGTTTTGAATCAAATTCATTGACTTTACTCAACATATGTGTTGCGTGTCCTTTCTCAATATCTGCTAAACTTTTTAATACCCGATTTAAAGTATCATCGGATTGAATATTTGCGATGCTATCATATAAAAAAGCCGTGTCTACTTCTGTTTGTAATTGTGATTTTAGTTTGCTTATATCCATTTTGATTGCATTGTTTATTTTACAAAATTAACTTATTTAAGTGATATTTTTCTTAAACTAAATATTATTTACATACAATAATTATTAAAATTACTTTATTTTAATAAGAAACTACAAGCTTCATTTTAAATTACATATATTAGAATATCGTTAAAATAGAAAACGAAATCAGTACTTAAATCAATAAAACTAGTATGGTTATAATAAGATATTTCAGATCGAAATAATTTTCAAAAGTAATTTACAACATTCCGTTGTATTTTCTAAGAAACCATTCTGAAGCAAGAGAAATTATTAATATAATTAACAGCCAAATCCAATCTATTAAAGGGATTTTCTTTATAATAGATTTTTGTACTGATTTATATTCTTCTTTTTCTAAGAGTGATTTAATTAATAAATCCACTTTATCTGGAAATATTACTTGGCCTTTAGTTTGATTTGCTAATTGAGTTAATTTTGCTAAATCAGGATTAACAAATTGCTTTTCGATATCAAAATCCAATATCTCAAAAGAACCATTGTAAACAGAATTCGAATTTAACTCTCTAACCATAAAATCATGTTTTCCCGCTTCTAAGCCATCTAAATTAACTTTGTAATCGGAATTGGATTTTAATAAATCATATGATTTTTTAGCCTTAGATTTTCTATTTACAACAGTAATATTTAAATTGGCTTTATCATCAAGTTCATAGTTTTTATTGAAGTATTGTGCAGAAATTTCTATTGCATCGCCTGAGTTGTAAAAACCTTCATGAGTAACTACCAATGCTCTTTTTCTTGCATTTGATGCTAAATATTGTATTGTTTTATCAATAAATGTATCATATTTTTCATATGACTTTGTATCTACATGGCTTTGTAAACGCCACTTCCAACTATTTTCACCTAGTAAATAGGCACTTCTTCTACCTTGGTTTTCAGAAAAAGATAATAGCGGCGAATTGGAATTTATATTTCGAATTGTTGATCCTAATAATACATTCACATTTGAAGATGTGGTTATAACGCCAAAAGGATTTTCCAAAGGCGGAAATTGATTAAACCCAATATCATCTAAAGCAAATAAATTAAAATCTTCTTTATATTGAGCTATATAATCTTCAGATTGCGAACTCATTTTAAAAATAAAATCTTTTTGTTGTTGGTTTAAAAAATTAAAATCCGTTTTTGATCCAGTAATAATAAAGGTGTTTGTTCCTAAATATTTATTGTTATCGAAAAAAGATTTAAATTCAATAGTTGGTTGGTACAAAATTGCAATATTGTATTTACTTAAATCATTTATTTCTAATGGTTTAAGTGTAGTTACTTTACGTTGAGAATTACTTTCAATCGATCTTTTTAATGCCCCTAAATCTGGGTGATTAAATGACGCAATTAAGGCGATTTCCGTTTTTTGATCAATAACTTCAACTGCAAAATTAAAATTGTTATTATAAGTATTTTTTTCTTTTTCTTTTGATGTAATACTCGCCTTATAAACTTGTAACCCAATTTTATTTGCCGGCAATAACACTGAAATCAAAACTGATTTCTTTGATGGAGAAAAAGAAACCACTTGAGAATTTAAAACGGTATTTCCTTGAGAAATAGTAAAATTAGAGGTTATTGCTTTAGTACCTGAATAATTTAAAAATAACTCAACTGGAAATTTATTTTTAGAAAACGCATATTTATTTGCGTTTAATTGGCTTATTCTTAAATCTAAATAAGTAGTAGTATCTCCAACAATTACAGGGTAAACCTTATTGTTAGAATCAAATGAATATACATAATCATTTCCAGAAGTTTGATTCCCATCAGTAATTAAAACCGTTGGAAACGACACGTTTTTATTGATGCTTTTTATATTCTTTGCAGCTTCATCAATATTGGTTTGTTTTCCTTTGAAGTCAAATTTATCAGAACTTTGAAATTCAGAATCAAAGCGATACGATTGAATGTCAAATTTATCCTTAAGCTCAACATTTGATGTCAATTTTTCGTATAATTCAATAGTGGATTCTGTTGCTTTTAAATTGGAAATAGAACTGGAATTATCGACTGCAATTACCAATGGAGTTTTAATTATCTCAAGTGATTTTCTTGAAATTATTGGGTTTATTAATAAAAGTAAAACACAAAAAACACTTATAAAACGCAAAAAAGCCAAAATAAAATGAGCTTTCGACTTGATTTTAGCTTTATAAAAATACTGATAATACGACAAACAACCCGCTGTTAAAAGCGAAGTCAAAAGTAATAGAATCGTGTTTGTGGTCATTTTTAAAATTGTTTTAAATGATGAATTATAAATTTTAAATTCATCATTTAAAATTTAAAATAATTTTTTAAGTAAGCATTCCCCCGCAAACATTCAGTACTTGCCCTGTTACAAATGAGCTCATATCGGATGCAAAAAATAAACAAGCATTGGCAACATCTTCAGTAGATCCGCCACGTTTCAAAGGAATTCCGTCTCTCCAACCTTTTACCACTTCTTCATTTAATTTTGCAGTCATTTCAGTTTCAATAAATCCAGGAGCAATAACATTACAACGAATATTTCGTGATCCCAACTCCAAAGCAACCGATTTTGAAAACCCAATTACACCCGCTTTTGAGGCAGAATAGTTAGTTTGACCTGCATTTCCTTTAACCCCTACCACGCTACTCATATTGATTATTGAACCCGAGCGTTGTTTCAAAAAGGTTTTTTGAATCGCTTTAGTCATATTAAAAACAGACTTTAAATTCACGTCAATTACCTTGTCAAAATCCTCTTCAGACATACGCATCAAAAGGTTGTCTTTCGTAATTCCAGCATTATTGATCAAAACGTTTACCGTTTCAAAATCTTCCAAAACAGCATCTACAAAAGCTTGAGCTTCATTAAAATCGGAAGCATCCGATTGATATCCTTTGGCTTTTACCCCCATTGCATTAAGTTCTTTTTCTAATGCTAACGCCGACTCAACAGAGGAGCTATAAGTAAATGCAATATTTGCACCATTTTTAGCGAAAATTTCCGCAATTCCTTTACCAATTCCTCGGCTTGCACCAGTAATTATGGCAGTTTTTCCTTGTAATAATTTCATATCTAAAATGTTTTTTTTTGAAGCTATTTCCTGCTGTCATTCCAATCCTCGCTAAAAAGCTCGGGATTTTCCCTTCCATCAGGGCTAAAAATATTTAGGTCAAATATATGACAATTCCTTTTTTAAAAAAAATGCAAACCAAAATTCAAAACACACTATTATTAAACAATTTATTTTCTTAGTATTGCATAATGGCATTGGATAATAAAGACTTCGAAAAATTATACAATCAATACAGTATATTGGTATATAATTTAGCGCTTAATTACCTTCAAAATATTGAAGATGCAGAAGAAATTACTCAGGATGTCTTTATTCAAATAAACAATTCTTTAAGTAAATTTAAAGAAAAATCCTCACTTAAAACTTGGATCTACCGAATTACAATCAATAAGTGCTTGGATTTCATCAAACATAAAAAAAGCCAAAAACGTTTTTTTATATTTGGTAAAAAGAGCCAAAACGAATTTGAAATTGAAAATGTTTCCAATTTTGAACACCCCGGAATTTTATTGGAAAATAAAGAAAAATCCAAACTACTTTTCGAAATTATAAATGAATTAGGTGAGAATCAAAAAACAGCTTTTCTACTTTCAAAAGTTGATGGATTGAGTAATCCAGAAATTTCGGAAATTATGAAACTGAGTATTTCATCAGTAGAATCATTGGTTTTTAGAGCGAAATCTACCCTAAAAGAAAAAATCTCAAACAAATTTGAAGAATATCGCAAGAAATTAAATTAATAAACGTCTAAATAATTATGAAAACTGAAAATTGGACCCTCGACATAATTGAAAGTACCAACGGTATGGTGAAAGTTCTACCTAATAAATTACTTTTTGATAAAATTCAAAATCGATTAAATTTTGAAACTAAAGTTTCTAATAAATGGATTTTTCTTGCTGTTGCTACATTTGCACTTTTAATTTCAATTAATATAAAGTTATTAAAGTCTAGCGCTACAATTTCAAATACTCAAACAGAAACAGTTATTTCTACTATTTCAACTACGAATCAATTATACTAATAAAATGGATAAAATTAAATTATTAACCTATTCCGTAATTGGTCTTGTTCTATTAAATATAGGAATTATTAGTTTCCTTTATTTATCAAGACCTAATCCAAATCGGGATGACAATCGAAGAAAACCAAAAGATATTATTATAGAAAAGTTGCATTTTGATGCCACTCAAGAAAAAAAATATGAAGAAATAATAAATGTATATAGAAATACAATCGATTCATTAAATAATAACAACAGGGAGATAAAAGCTGAATTGTATTCTCAATTGAAGCAACCCTCAGTAAGTAATAAAATTAAAGACATCTTAATTAAACTGATTTTGGTTAACCAAAAAATTATTGAAGAAACCAATTTTAAGCATTTTCAGGACATAAAAAACCTTTGTACAAAATCTCAAATTGAAGAATACAATTCTTTAACAACAGAGTTAGGACATTTATTTTCAAATCAAAATAGAAAACCTCGTCATGAATTTAGTCCACCTCCAAGACCTGATTTTGATGAAAATAATAAAGTAAATAAAGAAAATTTAAATTTACCGCCATCGCCAATGGATGAACATCGACCACCTCCGCCTCCAAGAGATGGAAACCATCCAAGAGGTCCAAGAGATGAAAACAGACCTCCACCTCCACCTCATTGGAATGAAGACCGTCCGAGACATCCTGGTGATGAAAACCGTCCTCCACCTCCACCAAGAGATATAGATGAGAAGTAAATTGCTGTATATTATAATTTTAACTCTTTTTTTTCAATTGATTTATTCACAAGAAAAAAAAGATAATTTATTGCGATTTAATATTAAATACAAAAATGAATCTCTGATACAAAATAAGAAATACATCTCATTATCTAAAGATACATTACAAATAGAAACTTTTCGGTTTTATGTATCTAATATTAAACTAATTCTTAATGATAATTCTCAGATTTCAGAAGAAAAAAGTTGCCATTTAATAGATATTGAAGAACCAAATTCTCAAATAATTTCTATTTCAAAAAATTTAAATAAAGAAATAAAAAAAGTAGTATTTTCTTTAGGAATTGATAGTACAGCAAGTGTTTCCGGGGCTTTATCCGGCGATTTAGACCCAACTAAAGGAATGTATTGGGCATGGCAAAGCGGTTATATCAACTTTAAAATTGAAGGAAAAAGTTCCAGCTGTAAAACCAGGAATAATGCATTTCAATTTCACGTTGGCGGTTATTTAAAACCAAATTATGCAATTAGAACGATTGAATTAGAAACTAAAAATTCTAATTTTGAAATTAATGTTGACCTTGCTGAGTTGTTCAATCAAATAAAATTATCAGAAATAAATAGTATTATGATTCCAGGCTCAAAAGCAATGGATATAGCAGATAAAGCCAAATTAATGTTCACAATTTCTGAATCTTTGCCAAATGAAAAGTAAGTACACTTTTATAATATTAATTGGAAGCGTCCTAGTTTCCTCACTTGCATTTACTTTTTTAAAGCCTACTCCTATTTATTTTCAAATCCCTAAAGGTTGGCCAAAGCCCAATTATGACTTTTCTAAAAATCCACTTACTGAAGAAGGGTTTCAACTGGGAAGACAACTATTTTATGATCCTATTTTATCCAAAGACTCCACTATATCTTGCGCAAGTTGTCATTTACAAGCAACAGGATTTACCCATGTTGATCATTCTTTAAGTCATGGAATAGATGGAAAAATTGGCACTCGAAATTCTATGACCATGATGAATTTAGCATGGTCAAAGAGTTTTATGTGGGATGGCGGAGTAAATCATTTAGACGTTCAAGCATTAAATCCTATTACCAGTTCTGTTGAAATGAATGAAACACTGAAAAATGTTGTTTTAAAACTTCAAAACAGTGAACAGTACAAATCCTTATTTACAGCAGCTTTTGGTGATAATGCCATAACAGGACAACGCATTTTGAAAGCACTTTCTCAATTTGAATTAATGCTTGTTTCTTCCAATTCAAAATACGATAAAGTAATGCGAAAAGAAGCTGTATTTACCAATCAAGAGCAAAACGGATATAAATTATTCAAAACCAATTGTGCTTCTTGCCACAATGAGCCCTTATTTACAAGTGAAAAATTCGAGCGAAATGGATTGCAATTAGACACCACATTAAACGATATTGGAAGACAAAGAATCACAGAAAAATCGGAAGATTACTTAAAATTTAAAGTTCCTACCTTACGAAATATCCAATTTACAAATCCATATATGCACGACGGTCGTTTCAAAAAATTATCAGAAGTAATCAAACATTATAATTCACTTGGAAACGATAAAAAAGTATCAAAACAGCTTAAAAAATCAATGAATTTAACTGATAATGAACGAGTTGATTTAGTAGCTTTTTTACTAACTTTAACCGATAATGAATTTTTGTTTGATAAACGGTTTGACTATCCTGGAGAATAAATAGTCTTTATTGTGCAAGATATCAATTATAAAGTCGTCTAATTTTAAACATCAAAATTATGAAACAAAAAATTACTCTTTTAGGAATGCTATTATTAGGATGTTCTGTTTTTGCACAAACCAATCCAATAATAACGAAGTGGCTACAAAATACGACAGGAATTACAGGAAGACATTATGTTTCTGGAAATTCTACCCCTATTGTTGACGCAGTCTTAGCCAATGTTCAATCCGTGAATTATAACACGACCAATGTATATGTTGCTGCTACTGGAATTCCTGCTTATATAACAGGTCCATTTCAAGATGGAAATCCATATTTAGCAACTGCTCAAAATAAAATATTTAAATTTCCAGTAACACCTACTCAAAATACGGCGAATCAAACGGCAACAACTGGTGGAAATATTGGCGTTTTTATAAATGGTGTGGCGCTATTTGATTACCGAGATGGAGTTGCTTGGAGCACTTCTACCAATTCACTTTGCGGTGGTCCAGGATTTTCTCCTTGTGCTGGTGGACCTGGAACAACTCAAGCTTGGAATAGAGATGCAATTCCTGCTGAACGTGCAGGTTTTGATTGTGCAAAAGCACACCCTGCAATGGGAAACTATCACCATCATCAAAATCCAAGCGCCTTTAATTTAGACTTAAATGTAGTATCAACTATTTGTGCTACGTATCCTGCAGATGGTTTGTATGTTATTAATACAACGCAACATTCTCCATTATTGGGATTTGCATATGATGGGTTTCCAATTTATGGTGCTTACGCTTATGCAAATACGAATGGAACTGGAGCAATTTCTAGGATGAAATCCAGTTATCAATTACGCACCAACACTACTAGAACTAATGGACCAGCTATAAATCAAGTGGTTGGAACACAAACGTT
>CANKLD010000007.1 GCA_947483095.1 Bacteroidota bacterium | reverse complement strand
GTATCTAGTTTAAACAAAGGAATCTATTTAGTTAGAATTACAAATTCTACTTCAGATGAAGTAATTACTAAAAAGCTTATCAAAAACTAATCATTTGTAATTAGTTTAATATTACTTTTAAAACCGCCAGCAATGGCGGTTTTTTTTATTTATGAATAATTCATTATATAATACAAATTCAATCATAACCTAAAATTAACATTGGATACAATTAGGATGAAAACCGTTTTGTAAATTTGAAAAAAAAACTTATGAAAAAGTTACTACTTTTCTTCTTTTCAATAATTGCATACAACAGTTTAAATGCCCAAACAATTACTTTTATAGATCCTTTTTTCAAAAATAAATTATTGGAATCGAGCATTGATAATTTAATTGCTAAAAATTCTCAAGGTGACTATTTCGCAATAGACGCGAATGCCAACAATGAAATTGAAACAGCAGAAGCACTAGAAGTAATAGAACTAAATATAAATAATTCATCAATAACTTCATTGGCTGAGATTGCTTATTTTTTAAATTTAGAAGTTCTTAATTGTGGTTACAATACAATATCTACATTAGATGTTTCACAATTAGCAAATCTAAAATCATTAAATTGTAGCTTTAATGTAATTAATTCTTTGAATTTAAACAATTTAACTATTCTTGAATATTTGATTTGTAGTAATAATAATTTATCAAATTTTGTAGTATCAAATTTAATTAATTTAATTTCATTGGATTGTAGTTATAATCAATTGCAGAACATTAATATTAATAATTCAGAAAATATTGAAAGCTTCTATTGCAATAATAATTCTTTAACAGCACTATCTATAAGTTTTCTAAATAGTTTGGGAAGAATAGATTGTAGCAATAATCAATTAACAGCTTTAAATTTAGAAACTTTGGTTGGATTAATAGATTTAAAATGCGATTTCAATCAACTATCAACCTTTGATTTTACTAATTTAATTAATTTAAAATTTTTATATTTCAGTCATAATTTATTTACAACTTTAAATTTTACTTCTTATTCCACATTGGAAAAAATAGATTGTTCAAATAATTTAATTAGTACATTAATTTTACAAGGAGCAAATCAACTAAACGAACTAAACTGTACCTCAAATCGACTTGTAAGTTTAAATTTAAATTCACTTAATAATCTCAATTATTTATATTGTAATAGCAATTTATTTACTTCTCTTGATTTTTCCAATTTAAATTTGCCTCTAATTGTATTGAGTTGCAATGATAACCAATTAACAACTTTGAATATTGGAAATTCAACAAGTTTACAAACCATTTATTGTTCCAACAATCAACTTTCCACTCTTGATTTAGGAAATGTATCTAGTTTAACAAGTTTATTTTGTTCCAATAATTTATTGACTTCTCTTTACATAAAAAACGGAAGCAATCAGGAAAATTTAGTTCTTTCTGGTAATTCCAATCTAAGTTTTATATGTGCCGATCCTTCAGAAATAGAATTTGTTAACGAAATGCTGAACTATTATAGCATACAAAATTGTACGGTAAACTCAAATTGCACTTTAGAAACTCCAAATTTTGAAATACCGGTTGCAATAAAGCTGTTTCCAAATCCTGCGAGTGATTTTATCAATTTTAACATTGAGCCGGTAGAGCAAGTAAAATCTATAGAAATATACAATTTAATGGGCCAATTAATGCAATCTATAGTCAACCCAACCACCACTACCCTATTAATCTCTGAATTTAAAAAAGGACTTTATTTTGTTAACTTTCAGTTAGAGGACAAGATATTATCTACAAAATTCATAAAAGAGTAAACAGTATCTAAAATAAATTTAAATTATTTTTTTAAGTAATGAAAAATTAAGAACCTATCGATAGGGGTTGTTTCGTTATTACTTACTAAATTCCTTTTTTTTATGTGAATAGTTTTCTATTTTTGGCGTTAATCTAGTGCCCTCAATTGTATTTATAAAAAAGATGTTTTTGTTTTTTTTTGATGTGACTGATGAGGGCGAAGCCTTTTAATTATAAAAATTAAATTTATTTTATTAAAAAATATATATTTATAATTACGAACGCTTATTAAGACCTTTTAATAATTTCAAAAAATACTTTTTTTATAGATTTTTTTTGAATCAAAAATAATAATTAAATAAAATAATGGATGTGCTCAGTTTAATAGGACGGTCTGAAGGCTTATTTGACGATGATATTGCAAACAATAAATCTGACTTGAATAAAATTATTTTAAAATCCTCCTTTCTCGTTATTGGAGGAGCAGGATCAATAGGTCAGGCTGTTACCAAAGAAATTTTTAAAAGAAATCCATCCAAACTTCATGTTGTTGATATTAGTGAGAATAATCTTGTTGAATTAGTAAGGGATTTAAGAAGTTCTTTTGGCCATATTTCGGGAGATTTTCAAACCTTTGCTTTAGACATTAGTTCCATAGAATACGATACTTTTATTGAAACTGACGGGAGTTATGACTATGTTCTCAATCTTTCGGCATTAAAACATGTTAGAAGCGAAAAAGATGCTTTTACTTTAATGAGAATGATTAATGTAAACATTTTTAATACCGAAAAAACGATACAACAAGCTATAGCGAAGGGCACAAAAAAATATTTTTGTGTTTCTACGGATAAAGCAGCAAATCCTGTTAACATGATGGGTGCTTCTAAAAAAATTATGGAAATGTTTTTGATGAAATATAGTGAAAATATTACAATTTCGACTGCTCGTTTTGCAAATGTTGCTTTTTCGGATGGATCCTTACTACACGGATTTAATCAAAGAATTATAAAAAAACAACCTATTGTTGCTCCTAATGATATTAAACGATATTTTGTAACTCCTCAAGAAGCGGGTGAACTTTGCTTAATGTCATGTATTTTTGGAGAAAATCGCGATATTTTTTTTCCAAAATTAAGTGAAAGTTTACATTTAATAACTTTTGCCGAAATAGCAGTAAAGTATTTAAAAGCATTAGATTACGATGTTGACGAATGTTATTCAGAAGAGGAGGCTCGTCAAAAAATAGTTGATTTTTCATCTAAAAGAAAATGGCCTTGTTTGTTTACTAAAAGTGACACAACTGGTGAAAAAGATTTTGAAGAGTTTTTTACAAATAACGAAATACTCGATATGAATCGATTTCAAAACTTAGGAATTATAAAAAATGAAATGACTTTTGATTCAACAAAAATTGACTCTTTTTCAAAAGCAATTTCAATACTTAAGGAAAAAAGACAATGGGAGAAAGACGATTTAGTAGCGCTATTTAACTTTATGATTCCAGAATTCAATCATAAAGAAACTGGTAAATATTTAGACGCAAAAATGTAATGGAAAATTATTCTGAGATCATTAATCATATCAAATCATTACATCCCAAAACTGATTTTGTTCCACTCCACGCTCCTGTTTTTAGAGGCAATGAAAAGGAATACCTTATTGATACCATTAACACCACTTTTGTTTCCTCGGTTGGTGCTTATGTGGATCATTTTGAAGTAATGATGACCGAAATCACTAAAACTCAAAAAGCCATTGCCGTTGTGAATGGAACGGCAGGAATTCAAGTGGCTCTGCAATTAGTTGGAGTAAAAAATAATGATGAAGTCCTGACTCAAGCCTTGACTTTTGTTGCTACGGCGAATGCGATAGCATATAATAATGCACATCCTGTTTTTATTGATGTCGATCTGGATACTATGGGATTATCTCCAAAAGCATTGCAAACCTTTTTGGAGCAATATGGAGAGTTAAGAGAAAATGGATGTTTTAATAAAAAAACAGGAAGAAAAATTGCGGCTTGCTTACCTATGCACACTTTTGGATTTCCAGTTCATTTAAATGAAATTATAACGGTTTGCAACCAATGGAAAATTCCCGTTATTGAAGATGCTGCAGAGTCACTGGGAAGTGAATATCACAATAAACCAACAGGAAGTTTTGGAGATGTTGCTGTTTTTTCATTCAACGGAAATAAAATAGTTACTGCTGGAGGTGGTGGTGCCATAGTTACTAATAATGTAGCTTTAGGAGATAAAGCCAAACATTTAACTACAACTGCTAAAACCACGCATCCGTATGAATATTTTCATGACGAAATAGGTTTTAATTATAGAATGCCCAATTTGAATGCCGCTTTAGCTTGTGCTCAACTAGAACAATTGAATGGTTTTTTGGATGATAAAAGAAATTTAGCCCTGCAATATGCTGCTTTTTTTGAAAATAAAGGAATTAAATTTAGAACCGAAACACCCAACACTAAAGCCAATTATTGGTTAATGTGTGTAGAATTAGAAAATAAAAAGGATAGAGAATCTTTTTTGAAACAGACTAATGATGCAAAAGTGATGACGAGACCCATTTGGCAATTAATGTTTCGATTGCCTATGTATCAAGATTGTCAAAAAGATGAACAGTTAAATGCTGTTTTTTTAGAAAATAGAATTGTAAATATTCCAAGTAGTGTACGATAAAAAAGTAATAATAGTTGGCTATTCCGGTCATGGTTTTGTTGTTGCAGACGCAGCAATTTCTGCAATGATAAATTTAAAATACTATTCCGAAATTAATGACATGCCAACTAATCCTTATCAATTAGAGTATATTGGATTTGAAAGTGATGAATTTTTTAAAGGATGGGATTTAGATTGTGATTTTATTCTTGGGATAGGAGATAATAACGTAAGAGAAAAAATAGCAAAAATAATTTTGTTGAAAAATAAAAAGATACAAAACGTTATACATCCTTCAGCTTCTATTTCTAAAAATGTAATTATCGGCAATGGTAATTTTATTAGTAAAAATGTAGCAATAAATCCGCTTGCAACAATTGGTAATTTCTGCATAATCAACACAGGATGTATAATTGAGCATGAATGTGTCATTTCCGATGCGGTTCATATTGCGCCAGGAGCTGTTTTATCTGGGAATGTTTCGGTAGGAAAAAGAACGTTTATAGGCGCAAATTCGGTAGTAAAACAAAATATAAAAATAGGTAAAGATGTTATAATTGGTGCTGGTTCGGTCATTATTAAAAATATCCCCGATGGTAAAACAATAGTTGGAAATCCGGGTAAGGAAATAAAATAATATTTTGCTTTAAATTATAATTATAAAATAGCTTACACTTATGAATACTCAATTTAAAGGCAGAGTAATACCTCTAGACGCATCAATTATGGATGCTCTTAAGTTGATGGACAAAATCGATAAAAAATTAGTACTTATTATTGATGAAAATAAGTTTATTGGTTTATTGAGTGCTGGTGATATTCAACGAGCGATAATTCAAAGCAAACCATTACAAACTGCCGTACAAGACATCATTAGAACCAATATTAAAGTCGCCAAAAGCGATGATTCATTTCAAACCATCAAAAAAATGATGATGGATTACAGAATGGAAATGTGCCCTGTAATTTCAGAAAGTAACGAAATTTTAAAAGTATATTTTTGGGAAGATATTTTCGAAATAAACAAACCCACCCTAAATTCAAAACTCGATCTTCCTGTTGTAATTATGGCAGGTGGATTGGGAACAAGATTAAAACCATTAACCAATGTGCTGCCAAAACCATTGATTCCAATTGGAGAAAGAACAATGTTGGAAGAAATAATGGATCGATTTGCTGTTCATCAATGTTCTGATTTTTATATTTCGGTTAATTACAAAGCCGATTTAATAGAATATTATATCAATGATTTGAATTTACCACTAAATATAAATTTCTTCAGAGAAACCAAACCATTAGGTACAGCAGGTAGTTTAAGCCTATTGAAAGATAAAATTAAAAAAACATTTTTTGTAAATAATTGTGATATCATAATAGATCAAGATTATACAGAAATCTATAATTATCACAAAGAACACAATAATAAAATTACAATAGTTGCAGCTCTAAAGCAATTTTTAATTCCATATGGAACAGTTGAAACCTCTGATGGTGGCGAGTTAATAGCGATTAAAGAAAAGCCAGATATGAATTTTTGGATCAATACAGGAATGTATCTTTTAGAACCCGAAGTTTTAAACGAAATTCCGGAAGGCGATTTCTTTCACATTACCCATTTAATAGACAAACTTAAAAGTCAAGGCAAAAAAGTAGGGGTTTTTCCGGTAAGTGAAGGTTCATGGTTAGATACTGGTGAATGGGGAGAATACAATAAAACTCTAGAAAAATTATCAAAAAAACCCTAATAGTATGCACAAAAAGATATTAGTTTTAGGTGTTGAACAAAATAATTTTTTGTCCTTTTTGTACTCATCTTTAAAATTATACAATACCGATTTTAAAATTTCGGCACCTTTTGTAAGAGAAATAGAAAAGAGTGTGCAAAATGATTCCTGGATGTATGAAAATGATATAGTTTCTAAAAAAAAATCAGTTGCATCAATATTAGAATCATTGCTGTTTATTCTTACTAATAAGCATACCTGTCAGACATTTTTATTTATTCTCTTTGTTGAGGGGAAATTTAAGAAAGCTATTCATTTCCTGTTAAAACAAGTTGAAGGCAAAGCTTTTTTTATTCAAAACAATAATTTCAATGATTTTGATACTTTTCATTTTCATTACATGCAATACAGTTACCTCCGCGAACTTTTTTTTGTGCCCAAAGGAAAAAAAATTATTTGTACCTTTTGGGGATCTGATTTATTAAGAACTAATGATGTTTTTAATTTTTATTTTGTTAAAAAAGCGCTCAACAGAGCCAATATTATTACCTGTCAATCTCTTGAATTGAAAGAAATTATTCTTTCAAAATTTGGCAGAAATTTAAATGATAAAATAAAAATTGCCATTTTTCCAGTCGATGAAAAAATTTATACGCATATTGATTTAAATCGAACTAATGAGAATGTAATCAATGCGTTTAAAGAAAAATATGATTATTCATTGTCCAAAATAAATATTTTACTTGGACATAATGGAAGTCCTTCAAATAATCACATAAAAATAATAGAATCATTAAAAGCCATTCAGAATAAAGATAAAATTCATCTAATAGTCAATTTAAATTACGCTTTGGATGCACACAAGAAACTGGAGTATAAAGCAACATTAACCCAATTACTTAAACAATCTGGAATTTCATTCGTACTATTAGAAACTTTTTTTTCCAAAGAAGAACTGGCAATATCGAGATTGGCTACAGATGTATTTATTCACATGCCAATTTCTGACGCCTTGAGTGGCACAATGCTAGAAATGATGTACGCTTCAAGTATCGTTATCACAGGTTCGTGGTTGCCTTATAAAACCTTAAAAAAAGCGCAATTACACTACCACGAAATTGATGATTTTTTTGAGTTTTGTTTCAAATTAGATTCGATTATAGATAATTTACAATTAGAAAAAGAAGACACCAAAAAAAATGCTGGACACATTCAAGAATACTTTTTTAATGACACTATTGTTGAAAATTGGGCTCAAATTCTGAATTAATTCTACCTCAAAACAAAAATGACTTTAAAAAATAAAGTAAAAAACAGTTTGATTTGGACTTTTAGCGACCAAGTTGTAACGCAATTCATTTTTGTTTTATTCAGTATTTTTTTAGCTCGAATAATACCTCCATCCGTTTTTGGAGTGTTAGGAATGGTAACTATTTTTAGCAATTTTGCGGGCCTTTTTATCGATATGGGATTTGGCGTAGCATTAATTCAAAAGAAAGAGGCAGATAACGAACATTTTTCTTCTGTTTTTTGGTTGAATATGGCTATTGGGGCTTTGCTCTATTTACTGTTTTTTTTTATGGCACCATTGCTCAGTATTTTTTTTAAAGAGCCTCAAATCACTATTCTTGTGCGCGTAATTTGTTTATCGTTCATCATCAATTCGATGACTTCGGTACAATCTAATTTATTGATTCGAGAACTTAAATTTAGGCAAAAAGTAATTTTCAATTGGATTGCAACTTTTATAGGTTATTCTGTAGCTTTTTATTTAGCATTCAATGGTTATGGGGTTTGGTCAATTGTTTGGATGACTCTATTAACCTCATTTGTTAATTCTATTTTATATTGGTTTTCTTCTGATTGGAAGCCATCATTTGTATTTAAAAAAAATAAAATAAAAGAATTGTCTCGAACAGGATTAAGTGTTTTAGGTGATACAACAGTAAATTACTGGTCTCGAAATTTCGACAATTTTATCATCGGGCGAGTTTTAGGAAGTACAGAATTAGGGCTTTACACTAGGGCTTATTCGCTTATGTTGCTTCCTTTACGCAATATTTCTTCCGTAATTACTAAGGTTATGTTTCCTGCTTTTTCGAAAAAACAAGATAATATTCCTACATTAAAAAAATACTACTTACGAATTATAAAGTATATATCGTTGCTTACATTTCCAATGATGATTGGTTTGTCATTAGTTTCTAAAGAGTTTGTTTACTTGTTTTTTGGAAAGAATTGGTCTGGGATGATTCCCCTACTCGCCATTTTAAGTTTAGTAGGCACTCTACAATCCATTTCATTTTTGAATGGAATGATTTATAATTCTTTGGGCAAATCAAACATTGCTTTTAAGGTGTCTTTATTGGTTAATCTTGTTTTAATAATAGCATTTAGTATAGGGGTAAACTTTGGAATAATTGGAATGGCTTGGAGTTATTTGATAGCCTCTACACTTCTGTTTTACCCAACATACAATACCGCAATCAAACAATTGGACATAAAATGGTGTGAAGTATTTGTAACTATAAAAAGCTCCATTTTAGTTTCATTAGGTATGGGTTTGGTGCTTTTGAGTTTAAATTATTTTGTAAATTTTTCTATCCTATTTGGGTTTATAATTAAAGTTTTTATTGGCATTATAGTTTATACATCCTTGCTGTTTTTTTTAGAATATGAATTGCTAAAAATGGGCTTGTCAAAATTGATTGAAACTATAAAATCAAAAAGAGGATGAGACCGTTTTTTTTTAAATGATAAAATTTAACGCAATAGTAATTTTTTTCAAATATAATTACCCACTATTTGGACGTGCATTCCAAATATATTAACAATTTTAGTAACCTCATTTTATGCTTTTTAATACCATTAGTTTCGCATTTTTTCTACCCCTAGTTTTTTTGCTTTATTGGTTTGTTTTCAATAAAAATTTGAAACTTCAAAATATAGTATTACTCGTTTCTAGTTATTTCTTTTATGCTTGCTGGGATTGGCGTTTTTTATTTCTACTTATTTTCTCTACACTTTTAGATTATTACACAGGTTTGAAAATGTGTGATGCTAAAAACAAAAGCGAAAAAAAGTTTTGGTTTTTTTTAAGCGTAAGCATCAATTTGGGTTTTTTAGGAATATTCAAATACTACAACTTTTTTATCGATTCGTTCGCTGGTATGATTTCTAATTTTGGATTTAAAATCAATCCCTATACCCTAAATGTCATACTTCCTGTTGGAATTTCATTCTATACTTTTCACGGACTGTCTTATGTGATTGATATTTACAAAGACCGAATAAAAGCTGAGAAGAATTTTATAGATTATTCCGTTTTTGTTAGTTTCTTTCCGCTCTTGGTAGCAGGCCCTATCGAAAGAGCCACACACTTATTACCGCAAATTCAGAAAAAGAGAACTTTTGATTATGCTGTTGCTATCGATGGATTAAGACAAATTTTGTGGGGACTTTTTAAGAAAGTTGTTATTGCTGACCAATGTGCCACTTATGCAAATCAAATTTTTAATAATTCAGCAGATCAGTCGGGAAGCAACTTAGTTTTAGGAGCACTTTTCTTTGCATTTCAAATCTATGGTGATTTTTCAGGATATTCAGATATTGCAATCGGTACCGCACGATTATTCGGAATCGATTTATTAAGAAACTTTGCCTTCCCCTACTTTTCCCGAGATATTGCCGAATTCTGGCGACGATGGCACATTTCATTATCAACCTGGTTTAGAGATTATCTATACATACCTCTAGGAGGCAGTCAAGGAGGAATAGGAATGAAAATTCGAAACACTTTTATCATCTTTTTGGTTAGTGGTTTTTGGCACGGTGCCAATTGGACGTTCATCATTTGGGGGCTATTAAATGCGCTTTATATTATGCCTTCCATCATTTTCAATACCCATAGAAATAATCTTGATACAGTAGCGGAGGGTAAGTTGTTGCCAAGTTTCAAAGAATTGTTCTTGATGATGGTAACATTTTCACTCACCGTATTTGCTTGGATATTTTTCAGAGCACAAAATGTAACACACGCTTTCAGCTTTATTTCAGGGATTTTCACTAAATCATTCTTTACGATTCCAACGGTAACCCCTTTAATCTTATTTGCACTCATCGGACTGTTTATCATAATTGAGTGGATCGGAAGACAAAATCAATATGCTATTGCCCATTTTGGTTCGTCGTGGCCAAAAGGGATACGATGGAGTTTTTATTATCTTATCATTGCTGCTATTTTCTATTTTAATGGAGCCGAGCAGCAGTTTATATATTTCCAATTTTAGAGATGAAAAAATTCATAAAATATTTATTTTTATTTAGCATTCCAGTCTTGTTTTTTTTAGTTTCGGTAGAACTTTATTGTAGAACCCAAACCACATTTGCAATAAAGAAAAATTATGTAGAAAAGAATTTAAAAACAATAGAAACGCTAATTTTGGGAAGTTCTCATTCTCAAAACGGAATTAACCCTGAATTTTTGAAAGCGAAATCATGCAACCTTGCCTTTGGAGGGCAACCCATAGCAATAGATTATTTTTTGTTGGAGAAGTATATGGATCAAATGAAAAATCTAAAAACTATTTTGTTAGAAGTATCACCACACCGCTTTTATAATGAACTGAATCCCAATGATTGGAATGGCCATATTTATTCCAATCTCTATGACATAGATTATAAAGTAGAACCCTATTCCGTTAAAAATTATTCATTAGTTTTGGCCGATGTTAACTATTTTTCAACCATTTTTGTAGATAATTTAAATCCAAAAATACCCAAACCAAAACTAAATAAATTTGGATTTATGACCAATGATTTTCATGACAGATTTTCAAAATTGAAAAATGATTCTCTTCAAATTGAAAACTCATTCAAAATGAATAATAAATTTAACAATAAAATAAATTTAAAAACCAACACCGTTTTTTTGACCAAGATTATCGAAAAATGCCAAAAGAATTCTGTTAAGATTATTTTAGTAGGAACGCCTTTATACAAAACATACAATGGCAATATTCCTTCGAACACTAAAATGCAACATCAAGAATTATTATCTACTTTAAGTAATAAATTTGATATTCAATATTATGATTTTTCAAATAGCAAACGTTTTCATTTGAAAGATTTTAAAAATGATAATCACTTAAATCCATACGGTGCAAAAAAATTTACTGTAATTATTGATAGTTTATTAAACCATCAGACTCCATTGCCACTATGATAAATGTAACAAAAACTTTTTTCCCTCCGCTAGAAGAATACAATCAACAAGTACAACGAATTTGGGATAACCAATGGTTAACTAATCGAGGCAAACTTTTACTGGAATTGGAGGAAAAATTAAAAGCATATCTTTCAGTTTCCAATATCATTATTATGAATAATGGCACGATTCCGATACAAATTGCTTTAAAAATTTTAGGTAATCAAGGCGAAATTATTACCACTCCTTTTAGTTATGTGGCCACAACTTCGGCTATAATTTGGGAACATTGCAAACCCATTTTTGTTGACATTCACCCAGAATTTTTAACGATTGATGAAACCAAGATCGAGCAAGCCATTACCTCTAAAACAACAGCAATACTTGCCACTCACGTTTTCGGAAATCCTTGTAATATTGAAGCTATTGAGAAAATAGCAACTAAGCATAACTTAAAAGTTATCTATGATGCGGCTCATGCTTTTGGGGTGGAATATAATGGAAAATCTATCTTTGATTTTGGCGATGTAAGTACCTGCAGTTTTCATGCAACAAAATTATTTCATACAGGCGAAGGCGGTGCTTTATTTTGTTCAGATGAAGTATTACGACATACCATGTATTACAGTCATAACTTTGGGCATAATGGTCAATTGGATTTTCACGGATTGGGAATTAACGGAAAAATATCAGAGTTGCAAGCCGCCATGGGATTAGCTGTTTTTCCGTATATGGAAAAAATTATGGATGACAGAAAAAATGTAATTAATCATTATTTAGATCATTTAGATTTTACCAAGTTGACATCTATAAAAATCAGAGAAAATACAAAATGGAATTACAGTTATTTTCCAGTGATTTTTCTCTCTGAAGAAAAACTGATGCAAGTACAAAAGGCATTGAATGAAGAACAAATTTTTCCCAGAAGGTATTTTTACCCATCATTAAATACAATTCAATATGTAAAGGGTGAATCAATGCCAGTTTCGGAAAGTATTGCTTCCAGAGTATTGTGTCTTCCACTCTATTCTGGACTTGAAAAAGAGGATTTAAATAGAATAATTCAATTGATTAATAAGATATTATGATACTAGTTGGAGCCAAAGGATTTGCAAAAGAAGTTTTTGAGATTGTCTTTAAAAATAAGCAATCTGAATCGATTGTTTTTTATGATGATATAAATCTGAATGGTGCTAAAACCATTTTTGATGACTACATTATTTTACAATCAATTACCGAAGCTAAAGATTATTTTGAAAAAAAAGATACTAGATTTGCAATTGGTATTGGAAATCCAATTTTAAGAAAAAAAATATTTGAACAATTTACTAAAATAGGCGGAATTCCAACCTCAACAATAAGTTTAGATGCGAAAATTGGCTCTAAAGAAGTAATTATAGGTAAAGGAACAACTATTTTAGATGGTGCCATTATTTCAAATAGTGTGACCATTGGCGAGGGATCTATAGTATATTACAATGTCATCCTAACCCATGATTGCAAGGTTGGTAATTTTGTAGAAATTTCGCCAGCAGCCATTTTGCTTGGAAGATGTACTGTAGGTTCTTATACACAAATTGGAGCTAATGCCACAATTTTGCCGGATTTAATAATAGGAAGTAATGTTATTATAGGCGCAGGGGCTATAGTGACTAAAAATGTTCCAGATAATTGTATGGTTTATGGAAATCCAGCCAAAATTATTCGATATTTAGATCCCATAAATATATAGAAAATGAATAAACCATTAGTTTCGGTTGTAATGATTACCTATGGTCATGAAAAGTATATCCAGCAGGCGATAGAGAGTATTTTAGTTCAACAATGCAATTTTGAAATAGAATTAATTATTTCAAATGATTGTTCTCCTGATAATACTAACAAAGTAGTTGATGAAATCATAAAAAATAATGCAAAATCGAATCTTATTCAATATCATAAACATGTCAAAAATATTGGCATGATGAATAATTTTGTTTTTGCAATGCAACAAGCAAAAGGAGCTTATATAGCCATTTGCGAAGGCGATGATTACTGGATTGATCCTTTGAAACTACAAAAACAATTTGATTTTTTAGAATCAAATAATGAAATTGTATTTTGTTTTCATAATGCAAACCGATTGGATGAAAAAACGAATGAGTTTTTTCCATATATAGGTTTAGAGGCTTTTAAAAACAAGGAAATTATTCCAAAACACAAACTTTTTATCCGTGCTGGAGGAACTTACCCAACAGCTTCAGCATTTTTTAGAAAGTGTATTATTGAAAAATTACCCTCATACTTTTATTCTTTTGGAGTTGGGGACACCCCATTGTTATTGCATGCTTTGACTCAAGGCGAAATAGGCTATCTATCGGATGTGATGTGTGTTTATAGAACTACCGAAACCAACTGGTCCAGCGTTAACAACTTTTTTATGAACAAATATAGTAATTATCAAAAATTGTTGAAAGCGCACATTGAATTTGATACTTTCACACAAAACAAATTTCATAAAGAGTTAAAATTAACATATAGTCATCTTACCTATCAAGTTGTTTTTGCTTACTTTAGAGAAGAAGCCAAAATGGCAAAAAGATTTTCATTTTTCTTTAATCACCAAAATAGAATGAATTTTAAACAGAGAATAAAAGCATTTGTCAGATTATTTTTTACTTGATTTACAAATATGAAAATAGTTCGATTAACGACTTTACTGGATTTCGGAGGAATAGAATCTAAAATGGCTAATTTATCTTCTTTTACAGATGATGCTAACGACTGGATCTTTTGTGCAATAGGAAAAGGAGGTGTCGCAGAACAAAAAATTATCAATAATAAGAAGAGTGTAATTTGTTTTTATTTACCTTATAAAATTCCTTCAATACTAACAGTTAGTAAGCTTTTCTTTTATTTCAAAAAGCTAAAACCACATGTAGTTCATACTTCAGGAGCAGAAGCTAATTTTCATGGCGTTTTAGCCGCCAAGCTCGCAAATGTTCCCGTCATTATTGCAGAAGAAATAGGAATTCCAAATCATAGTAAAAAGGCTCGTTTTATTTTTAATTGGATTTATAAACTATCTGATTATGTTATAGGAGAGTCAGATAGTGTTGTTGAGAACTTAAAAAACAAGTATAAAATTGATGCTATAAAACTAAAAGTTATATCAAATTTCACTCTTTTTTCGGGTGACAAAAAAGTAAGTTTAGCTGTCGAAAATGAGGGGTTTAAAATACTATCAGTCTCTAGATTAGAACCAGTAAAAAACATAGAGGGAATTATCAATGCGGTACATCGTTTAAAAAAAGAAAATATTAAAATAAAATATACGATTGTGGGCGATGGAAGCTTAAAAGAAACCATTCAAAAACAAATAGCTGAATTACAACTTGAGAGAGAAATAACGCTTGAAGGTTTTAAAAATAATACATCACATTATTTCATGGAAACTGATTTGTATATTTTAAATTCATTTTCAGAGGGATTTTCTAACTCGCTTTTAGAAGCAATGTACTATAAGAAACCCTCAATAACAACAGCCGTAGGTGCTGCAAACGAAATAATTGAAAATGGAAGTAATGGCTGGATAATTAATGTCGATGATGAAAATGAATTATACCATAAAATTAAATATGTTATAGGAATGGAAACTGAAAGGAGAAATGAAATTGGAGTAAAAGCAAACGAAACGGTTGTTTCCAACTATTCTTTACAATCACACGTAGATTCGTTGTTAGCACTTTACAAATCTAAATTATGATTAGAGTATTAAATATTATAGATACTATGGCTTCCGGTGGTGTTGAACGAAGACGGTTGTCTATTGCTAAACTTCTTGACAAATCAAATTTTGAACTCAAAATTATTTGTACAAATGCACTTGGACCTTTTCCTAATGAAATACGACAACAAGGAGTTGAAGTTATCGCAATAGGTGATTTAAAATCTTTTTATGATTATAAACAACATAAAAAAGTAATGAAAATCATTGATGATTTTAAACCGCATATTATCCACGGTGCTGTTTTTGAGGGCGTGACTATGGCAGCAATAAATGGTTATATAAAGCGTGTTCCCATCATCATTCTCGAAGAAACTTCGGATCCACAAAATCGAAGATGGAAAGGAAATTTACTAATGAAAATATTAAGTTATTCTGCTGATAAATTCATTGGAGTGTCTCCAGCAGCCATCGATTATCTTAGAAACAAATTACATCTTGCAGAAAATAAAGTAAAGTTGATTACTAATGGTGTTGCTTTACCTAATGAAATATCCCAAAATTTAGTTACTAAATTAAAGGAAAAATATCATATAAGTTTTGATGAAATAGTAATTGGTTCAATTGGAAGAATGGCATCAGATGCACACAAAAGATTTTCAGATTTAATAAAAGGTTTTTCTATTCTATTAAAAAAACAACCAAAAGTAAAATTAATTATTGTAGGTGACGGTCGAGAAATAGAAAACTACAAACAATTAGTAATCGATCTTAAAATTAATGATAATGTAATATTCACTGGATATCAAAATGAAATAGGAAATTTCTATGCTCTTTTTGATATTTTTTGTTTAGTTTCTGCTCACGAAGCTTTTGGATTAGTCCTTGCCGAAGCTATGCTTCATAAATTACCTGTTGTGGCAACAAAAGTTGGCGGAATGCAGTACATTGTCGATGACGGTGAAACTGGTTTTTTAGTCGAGAAATATGATATTGATGCCATTGCACAAAAATTAGAAATACTTTGTCTCGATACCAATTTGAGAAAAGAAATGGGCGATAATGGCTATAATAAAGCTATAGTTCACTATACTGAAGAACGCTATGTTAAAGATATTGAAAAGCTTTATTTTGAATTAATACAAAAGAAAAAAGTTATTCTATACTAATATGAAAAATAAAATTTATTTACCTGGATTAAATGGGATTAGAGCTATAGCGGCATTATCAGTAATATTAGCACATTCAGAGAAATTTTTGGCTAGTGTGAGTACTAAAAACTATTTTGGGAATTTTGGAGGCTATGGAGTCACTATATTTTTTACATTAAGTGGTTTCTTAATAACTTATTTGATGCTGAAAGAAATAGAAAAAGAAACATTTATCGATATAAAGAAATTTTACATTAGAAGAATATTGAGAATTTGGCCTTTGTATTTTTTCTACTTTTTTATAGTTTTGATAATAATGAAGTTTCAAGTTTCTTTTAATGTACTTTATTATGTTTTTTTTATTCCTAATGTTCCTTTTGCCATTCAATTAGCTACGGGTTCAATAGCTACAATTCCACTTCTTTTGCCCTACTGGTCTCTGGGAGTTGAGGAACAATTTTATTTAATTTGGCCATGGATAATCAAGTTTTCAAAAAATATTAAAAGAACATTAATTCTTTTCTGTGCTGGATATTTTCTATTAAAAGTAGTATTAACGCTTGTTCATGCTCCACCTTTAATTCAGGCGATATTGTATAACACTAGATTTTCTTGTTTAAGTATCGGCGCGATTGGAGCTTATCTGTTTTATGAAAAAAACAACTATATCTTAATCTTAAACAAAAAATGGATAGAACTTTCTTCTTGGGCAATTTTAGCTTTATTTTTTACAAATTATATAAGGATTTTTTCTATTATTAATCATGAAATTATTTCTGTTTTAAGTTTAATAATAATATTCAATCAAATTAATAATACCAAACCATTAATTTATTTAGAAAACAAGTGGTTTGATTATTTAGGTAAAATATCATTTGGTCTTTATGTTTATAATTTAATTGTTATTGAATATCTAAATAAACTGATGCTTTTTGCTCATCTTGAGAAAAATTATTGGTTTGTATTTATATTTATTTTGTCAAGCGCTTTTATTACTATAGTAGTCTCTCATCTATCTTACAATTATTTAGAAAAAGGATTTTTGAAATTAAAACACCGATTTACAAAAGTAGAAAGTTTCTCTAGTAATCCAAATAACTAGAAATATTAAATGAAAGATAGAATTTATCTACCGGGATTAAATGGGTTGAGAGCTATTGCTGCTATGGCGGTTGTATTTACCCATATGAACAATAGATTGGATTATTTTGGTTTGCCTAAAGCACCATTGTTAGATCTAGCAAGCTATGGTGTAACTATTTTTTTTACGCTCAGTGGCTTTTTGATTAACTATTTATTACTCAAAGAACTCGAGAAAACAGGCGCTATAGATGTGAAAAAATTCTATATGCGAAGGGTTTTGCGTATTTGGCCTTTGTATTATTTTTATTTGCTTATTGTAATTGTATTGAATGGAATTTCAAATGTGCAATGGCCCATTTTGTTTTATCTTTTAATCATTCCAAATTTAAAAAACTCATTTGTAGGAATCATAAACACAAGTGTTGGTACTAAAATTATGACTTTTATGGTAGGGCATTATTGGTCATTGGGAGTAGAAGAACAGTTTTATGCTTTTTGGCCTTGGATTGTTAGAAAGAGTAAAAAGTTAGTCCGTTTTTTAATTTTATTTCCAATAGTATTTATTTTAATGAAATTAGTTCTAAGGATTTTTCATGCCCCTTACAATATTTTAGTTTTTGTAAATTACACCCGATTTGGTTGTCTTGCAATAGGAGCATTAGGAGCCTATTTGTATTTTAAAAATAGTGACAAACTGTTAATTTTGAACAAAAAAGGAATTGAATTGGCAGCTTGGGTATTTTTTGTTATAGTAGCCTTCAATAAATTTCATATAACTTCCATAATTGACCACGAAATAATTGCTGTTTTTACGCTAATTATTATTTTTAATCAAATCAATAATCCTAATAAATTGATTTCCTTAGAAAATAAATTATTTGACTATTTAGGAAAAATTTCTTTCGGATTGTATGTTTATAACCCTTTAGTGATTTACTTAATGGCAATATTGTTTAATTATTTTACCATTGAAAACAAGAATTTAAAGTTGGTTTTAATTTATCTTTTGGTTATTCCAGCGATTGTTTTAGTGGCACATCTATCTTACAATTATTTCGAAAAAAGATTTTTAAAACTGAAAATTAAGTACATAACGGTAGAAAGTGCAGCCAGTAAATCTGAATCAGAAAACTTATGAAAAAAGTACTCTTCATAACTTGGGACGGTACACAAACCAATTATATGGAAGGATTATTTATGCCAATATTTAATCAAATTCAGCAAAATTCTAATTATGTTTTTCATGTAATACAATTTACATGGGCAACACCAGAAAAAATTGAATTAACAAAAAATGCAGCACAAGAATTAAATATCATTTACAACTCTAGAACAATTATTAGAAAACCAATTGCTATTTTAGGCAATTTATTTACACTTTATAAGGGCATTTGGTTTTTAAAAAAATACATCAAAAACAACAATATCGATATTGTCATGCCCAGAAGCACTATGCCAGCTATTATGGTAAATCAAATAGAAAAAATGAATATAAAAATACTATTTGATGCCGATGGTTTGCCATTAGAAGAACGCGTAGATTTTTCGAGATTGTCAAAAAAAAGTTGGACTTACCAATTTTTTAAAAACCAGGAAAATAAAATGCTAATTAATGCCCATGGAGTTATTACCCGTTCCAACAAATCAATAGCTATTCATATTGCATCCAATTCAAAATTAGAAAGAAATAAATTTTCAGTGGTACACAATGGCAGAGATTCTAAAGTATTTATGCCAAATCCATCTTTTAGAGAAAATATAAGGGCTAAATTGACCATTTCAAAAGAGACCATTGTGTTTGTTTATTGTGGCTCACTTGGAATGCAATATGGTTTTGATGAAATGATATCTATTTTTTCTGAATATAATAAAATAAATTCCAATGCTATTTTTATAATTCTAACTACTAGTATTCCATTTGCAAATGATAGAATCCCGATGGAGCTATTTGAAAAATGTATCGTTAAGTCAGTGACTTTTGAAGAAATTCCCTCCTATCTTTCAGTTGCTGATATTGCTTTTGCCATTCGTGAACCTAAATTTAGTATGCAAGGGGTGGCTCCAATAAAACTGGGAGAGTATTTACTAATGGGAATTCCAACTATTGCATCCGCCGGAATTGGAGATACTGAGCAAATTTTGAAAAACATACCCAATTGCTATTTATTTGATCATGAAAATGAAAACAGAATTTTGGATGCTGTTGCAGCTGTAGAAGGTTTATTAATATCTGACAAAAATGAAATTCGAAATGCAGCAATGAACTATTTTACGATTGAAAAAAGTGTTGAAAGTTATTTAAACGCATTTGAAAAACTACAATGAAAGTACTCTATTTAACCAAATATAGTCGAAACGGTGCCAGTAGCCGGTTGCGAAGTTACCAGTATTTTCCTCTATTGGAAAATGATGGAATTGAAGTCAGTGTTTCGCCCTTTTTTGATGAAGAATATTTAGAACTTTTATATGCTAAAAAACCCATTTCAAAAATAAAAATTGCTTCCTTTTATTTGAATCGATTAAAAAAATTATTCACAATTTATAGTTATGATAAAGTAATCATCGAAAAAGAATTGTTTCCCTATTTTTTTAGTTGGTTTGAGAAATTACTTTTTGTTTTTAATGTAAAATACATAGTTGATTATGATGATGCTATTTTTCATAATTATGATTTGCATCCAAATAAAATCGTTCGATTTTTATTAAAAAATAAGATAGGAAATGTAATGAAGTACAGCAATAAGGTGCTGGCTGGAAACGATTATTTGGCAACCAAAGCAAAAATTTCAAGAGCTAAAAGAATAACAATTCTACCCACTGCAATTGATATGGAATTATATGATACTAAATCTCAAAACAAAAGCAATAAAATAATTATAGGTTGGATTGGATCGCCAACCACATACAAATATGTAGAAAATAGTATCCCGATTTTGAATGTACTGGCTCTAAAGTATGATTTCGAATTGCAAATTGTTGGCGCCAAAAAAGAACCTCTTACAAACGGATTTATAAAATATATCCCTTGGAAAGAGGAAACAGAAGTTGAACTAATTTCTAGATTTGATATTGGAATTATGCCATTAGAAAATAATCTATGGGAATTGGGAAAATGTGCTTATAAAATAATTCAATATATGGGTTGTGGGATTCCGGTAGTTGCTTCTGATGTAGGAATGAATAAGGAAGTAATTGTAAATGGTGAAAATGGTTTTTTAGTTACCACTGAAAAAGAATGGATGGATGCCTTGGGTAAATTGATTGAAGATGAAAATTTACGAATATTTTTGGGACAAAACGGTAAAAAAATAGCTACGAATAATTATTCCACACAAGTCAATTATAAAAAATTGTACGCAATCCTTTCAGATGGAAACTAAATCAAAAGCACATTATTTTGATCAAATACAAGTATTAAGAGGGGTAGCAGCAATAATGGTTGTTTTTCATCATAGTATTGGATCCTTAAAATATTACCACCAAATAAGTAACTCTTTTTTAGATTTAATTGGATTTGTCGGAAGGTTTGGAGTCGATTTTTTCTTTGTACTCTCCGGCTTCATCATCACTATTTCTGCAAATGAAAAATATGGTACTTCCAACTCGCTTAAAAACTATATAATAAATCGTGTAATTAGAATTTATGTTCCCTATCTTCCCATTGGAATAGTGATGTTTCTCCTGTGCCATTTTTTTCCTCAATATTCAAACGGAAATCGATTAATAAGTACGTTGACATCATTAACGTTGTTTCCGGATGGAACACCTGCATTGTCAGTAGCCTGGACACTTACTTTTGAAATGTTTTTTTATGCTATTTTTTGTATTTCATTTATTTCAAAAAAAGCTTGGAATTATTTTATTGTTTTTTGGTGTGTTATAATTATTTATTTCAATTATATTGAAACTAATTTATTTAATGAACAAAATTCATTTATGAAAATTCTATTATCAACCTATAATTTCGAATTTATTTTAGGATATATTTTGGCCTGTTTTATTATTACAAAAGTGAAAATCAAACCTATTTTTCTGTGGTTTAGCTTGTTGTTGTTTCTTTCAATTTTCATTTTTTTAAAATTAAAAAAAACAGGTTATTTTTATTTTGATTTAAATTTAATTTTTGTTTGTGTTTCATTTATTATTATTTATATTTCCATTATATACGACAATAAGTTAAACAAAAAAGCAATCATGATGTTAATTGGAAATGCTACCTATTCTATTTATCTTGTTCACAATCCTTTACAAATGATTCTTATTCGATTCTTACCTAAAATAGATACACTAATAAGTAGTCTTTTAACATTATTATTAGTTGTATTAGTTTCACTGGGAGTAGGATATTTTTATTCAATCCTATTTGAAAAAAAACTAATTTCAATTATTAAAGCAAAATTATCACTCTAATATGGAAGTCATTGTAATATTATTACTGCTACTCTTTGGCTATCTGTTTTTAAACCAATTCAAAAATAAAATATCCGAAAATAATTTTACCAATCTCGGTTATTTATTTGTTTACCACTTAATTTTTGGTTTGTATTTTTATTTTTTTATTAAAGGAGATGCCAGTGGATATTGGCGAGGTTCTAAAAATCTAACCTATGAAGAATTTGTTCATTATTTTAAAAATGACCAAGGTACTTATTTTGTTTTGGCATTAAATTATTTCCCTGCTAAGGTGCTTGA
The DNA here is from genome assembly GCA_947483095.1 of Bacteroidota bacterium. The sequence continues at coordinate 9,725 of CANKLD010000007.1, read as the reverse complement.
TCTCTCTTATTTTGCAGGAACCATTATATATTCTCTGATTGGTTTTATTGGATTAACCTATTTTTATTTAATTGCAATTGCGTTAATTCCAAAAAACTCAAAAGTTAATGGCTATTACTTATTTCCGTTTTTATTTTTTCTCCCTAATTTGCATTTTTGGAGTTGTGCTGTAGGTAAAGATGTTATTTTATTTTTTTGTATTGCCTTATTTTGTTACGGATTATTAAATCCAATAAAACGAATTCATTTTATTATAATTGGTTTAGTATTATCCTATTTAATTCGACCCCACATCACGTTGTTTATGTTGTTGGGCTTTGGATTTGCTAACTTTTCAGGAAAAAGATTATCACTTTTCCAACGAGTGATATTCATTTCTTCTTTCATTGGAATAGCTTTTCTAATTTTTCCTTTGGTATTAAAATTTTCAAAAATTGAGGAAGCTTCTTTAGATGCTTTTCAAGAATTTTCTACAAACAAAGTATCACTATTATCACGTTCACATACTGGATCATCCATAAATATATCCAATTCACCATTTATTGTCAAAATTTTCTCTTTCTTATTTAGACCCTTTTTATTAGATATCAATAGTTTTCCCTCTTTACTTGCTGCTATAGAAAATTCGATTTTATTATTTTTAACAATAAAATATTTCTCAAAAAAACCTTTTGAATCTTTTAGAAATTCCCCTTTTCTTTTGCAAGGAATGGTTTATTTTTTATTATTAGGCACTTTTGCATTTTCGCAGTCTTTAGGAAATTTAGGAGTTATGATTCGGATGAGAAATATGTTTTTGCCTGGATTAATAATTTTCTTTTTATGGCATTTTTCCTATTTACAAAATGAAAAATTAAAAGTAGAAAACGAGCCATGAAATATAAATCCAATTTAATCTTATTATAATATTAATTTATTGTAAAATTAAATTTAAATTATTTTCTGAATTATAATTTATTAACGTTTTAATAATGTAATTTAATTTTTTGATTTAAAGGTTTCATTCATTCTAACAATGAATTTTTGTCATAAAAAAGTTAAACTAATATAAATTTAGATTTCTAAAATCTTATTATTTGCATTTAAAAATCAGGCTATTACTAATGTGGCTTTTTCTGAGTTAAAGTATTTAACTATATTATTACAAATAAAATTTAATTATTTTTTTAAATAAAAATATATTTATTTATTACAATTGTAAATTTTATATTTTATCATTTTGTAAAATTATAAACTCCCTATTTTACAATAACTGATAAGATTGTAAATTTAAAAAAATAAACATTTAAGATGTTTAATTTATTTTATGAAAAAATTAATCCGAGTTACGACAGTTCCTTTGTCTTTAGATAAATTATTAGAAGGGCAACTATCCTATATGAGTAATTATTTTAATGTAACTGCTGTTTCCTCAGATAGAGACTATTTAAGGAAATGTGCATTAAAAGAAAATGTTGGTTACTACCATCTTGAAATGTCGCGAAGAATTACTCCTTTAAATGATTTAATTTCTTTAATTAAATTAACGAAATATTTATTGCGAACAAAACCTCTAATTGTTCATTCTCACACCCCAAAAGCTGGTGTTATTTCAATGATGGCAGCAAAAATTGCTAATGTTCCGCTACGCTTGCACACTGTGGCTGGAATGCCTTTAATGGAAGCATCTGGTATAAAACAAAAAATATTAATTTTTGTTGAGAAATTAACCTATTCATGTGCTACTAACATTTACTCTAATTCTGCTGGAATGCATGACTTTATATTGGAAAATAATTTCATAAATAAAGATAAGATTAAAATATTAGCCAACGGAAGTACCAATGGAATAGACACTAGTTATTTTTCAAATAGTAATATTACTGAAGTGACTAAAGAAGAATTAAAAGAAAACCTAAGAATAACAAATAAAGACTTTGTATTTGTTTTTGTAGGCCGTTTAGTAGGAGATAAAGGTATAAATGAATTAGTTCTAGCTTTTAAAAAGTTGCTGGTATACAATTCAAATATAAAACTACTTTTGGTAGGTCATCAAGAGAATCAACTAGACCCTTTATCAGAAGCTACATTGAATGAAATAAATTCTAATAGAAAGATTTTATCAGTTGGGTATCAAAATGATATACGCCCCTACTTATCAATTAGTAATTGTCTTGTATTGCCTAGTTATAGAGAAGGATTTCCAAATGTAGTAATGCAAGCAGGAGCGATGGGATTACCTTCAATTGTAACCAATATTAATGGCTGTAACGAAATAATTATCGATAAAATTAATGGGGTATTAATTGAATCAAAGAACAGTTATGACCTTGAAAAAGCAATGAATAATTTGTGTAACGATCCATTGCTTTACGATAAACTAAAATCATCCTCAAGAAAATTAATTACCTCGAGGTATGAACAAAAAAAAGTTTGGAATATTATTTTAGAAGAATATAAAGAATTAGAAAATGACTTGATCTATAAAAATAAAATAAAAAAACTCTATAAAAGATACCTATCATTTAGACTTCGGCAATTTAATTTTTCAAAATATATTTAAGCTTGCTTTTCCATTTTTTCAATTCAAATGAATAATACAAAATAAGGGATTGGGTTATAACTTCTTTTTAACCCATTTTTTGATTCTTTGCAATAAAACCTTTTGTTTTATTTTAGTAGTAGCACCATAGCCATACTCGTAGCCATAATTGTACGAATATTTATAATTATAACTGTATCCATATCCATAACCTTGTTTTTCTCCTACATTATTTAAAATAATTCCAATGCTTTTAATGGATAGTGATTCTTTAATTTTAGCTATAAATTTAATTAATTTTTTCTCCGTATAATTTGCTCTTGTAACATATAGTACGGTATCGGACAAATGAGAAATAATTGCTGTGTCTGTAACTAATAGTGTTGGTGCAGTGTCAATAATAATATAATCATAATCCTCCTTTAAGTCATTTAATAAACTTTCAAACTTTCCATTGGATAGTAATTCAGAAGGATTGGGTGGAATTGCTCCCGACATTATTAAATCAAACTTAAGATTTTCATCAAAATTTCTTATTATGATACTATTTTTTGTGATTTCATCATCTGACAAATAATTTGTTAAGCCACTATAGCTTGATTTATCTAATCCTAATGATTTATGGATTTGTGGATTTCTTAAATCTGCTCCTATTAAAATTACCTTTTTATCCAATGTGGATAATGAAATAGCTAAATTTAAGGATATAAACGTTTTACCTTCCCCTTTAATAGTAGAGGTTACCATCAATATTTTTCCATTTTTAGTGGTACTTTGTAATAAAAAATTGATATTTGTTCTTAAAATTCTAAAGGCTTCAGAAAGTGGCGACCGGTCAAAGAAGTTAATTACCTTTTTCTCTTCATCTATAAAAGGTATTTCAGCAATTACAGATAATTCAGGTAATAATGGACTAAGATCTTCAGGATTATGAATTTTATTATCCAACTGAATAATAATAAAAATTATGGACAAAGTAAACAATATACCAATTAGAATAGCTATTAAATAGGCCGCTTTTTTATCGGGGAAAATTGGGTCCGATTCGTTATCTGCATATTCAATAATTTTAATTGTAGGGTTTGTAATAGCCATATTTATAGAAGCTTCTTCTCTTTTTTGAAGTAATAAAACATAAAGGCCTTCTTTAATAGTTTGCTGTCTTTCAATAGATCTAATAACTTTTTGGTTTGAAGGAACTTTACTATATCTTGCTTTTTCAAAACTATTGATCTTTGCTAATTCGTTTCTTTTGGATTCTAATAAATTTTCATATCCTTGCAACGATGTTTTAATATTGATTTTTAATTTTGAAAGAAGTCGTTTGCTATCATTAATAACAGGATTTGATTCTCCTGCACCAGAGTCAATTAATTTATTAAGCTTTAATAACTGTTCATTGTAGTTTGTGATAAGTTGATTTGTTTCGGTATTCTCAAGTCCTATATTAGCTGGCAAAAACTCCAGATCACGGGTTTTATTTAATGAAGAAATCACCATTTTAGACAACATTAATTGCGTTGATGAATTCACATAATTTGCGCGAGACAAATTTAAATTCCCCATTAATAACCCAGCATCAGATTGAACATAACTTAATTCATTATTTTTTTCATAATTTACCTTTGAATTTTCTATATCATTCAATTCTTCAAATAGCGTAATAAAACGCTCGTCGACAAATTCAATTGTTTTCTTGAAAATAAGTTGCCTGTCTTCAATACCATCATTTTTATAAACTTCAACAATTGAATTAACAATATCATTTATTTTGTCCAAATTGTTACCATTATAGCTAATTTTTAAAATTTCACTTTGATTACCAACATAATCAATTATGATATTTCTAGAAATTGACTTTCTACATTGTTTTTTCTTTTTTAAATTAATTATGTATTTGGTACCAATATTAATTTTTTTATTAATTTTTAATACCAGTTTAAAAGGTATTTTATTATCAAAGTTAGTTTGCCCAAACAAATAATCTTTGTTATTACCATTTAATCTATACCCTTTTTTTGAAATTGAAATATTAAAAGTAGTGGACGAGTTATTTAAAGAATCTTTAGGTAATGCCCAAATAATTTGGAAAGGACTATTTTGCCATTGTTCAACTTGTTTAATTTTTCCCTCGCTAAATATTTCGGTAGTTAAATTTAATTTATCAACCACCTGGTCTATTATTCTTGAAGATTTGATTATCTCGATTTGATTTTCAAGATTAATACTTTTTTCTCCAAAAATTGAAATTCCTTGGTTTGGCAGTTTAAAACCATTTTCATTATTATCTAAAACTTCAATTTTTGCTTCAGCATAATAAATGTCGGCTGTATAACGTAAATATGCATTAGAAATAAATAGAGAAATAATAATTGATAAACAAAACCATTTCCAATAACCTAAATAACTAAAAATCTGATCCTTAAAATTAGTTTGAATTTTATTACTTTCCATTAAAAAAATTAAATTGTGTTATTATTTTTTGTTTTATTAGCAAATTATGAGAATTTAATATTATTTTTCAAATAATTAAAAAAAAAATCTAATAAATTATTAAAAAACAAATTTATGATACTTAAACTAGAATTACAATTAAAATTGATTATATCTCAATATTTATTAATCCATGGTTTAATCACTGCAAATTTGGGGTGAAAAGTAAATTTGAATATTACTAATATAGTATCCGGTTTACTTTTTGTTATTTATTAATTTGTAAATATTATATTAACTATTTTTGTCTTTTTCAACTATATTTCTAAACTATATTATATACTTTATTTCAAAATACCGTGTCACAAAAACACCCACTTCTGTTATGGAAGAATTGGCCCAAAGGCTTCGGAAATTGAGAAAAATCAAAAGAATAAAAAGCTAAAGTTACTATAGCGTTCTTTTTATGGTATTATAATAATTCAATTATTTTACCACTTTAACTGAATTCCTAAATTCAAAGAATAATAGCATTTTGAAATAGGAACTACTCTATAATTACAGTAAATATGATCATAATGAATCACAAAACTTGAGAATGTAATCCGGCAGGAAATAAACAAAAACTCAAAAACAACAAAATCAATAAATAATTGTTTTTCATATTGATTTCAACTGGATTTATAAAAGTTTAAAATAAAAATTTCCTGGTTTTTGTTACTACTAATACCTATTCTATGTTTAGTTTAGTTTAGTTAGTATAATTATTAAATATTAGGAAGTCTAGAAACTAATGAACCAATGTGAAATTTCTATTAATTTATTGAGGGCCAATGTGGAATAATATTTAGAAATACAAATATTTAAAAACTACTAAAATCAATCATTTGAAAGTTCGTCAAACTTAGCTTTCATTGTTGGATTTCCTTGAGTCAATTTTTTAATGGTCAAATCATCCGCTTTGTTATTGGCTAAGCGAAGATTGTTGACTGATGATAGTAGCGCCTCTTTTGTCTTTTGTAGATGGTCCATTGTTTTATCTATTTCATCAATTGCCGTTTTAAATTGTCTGCTTGCCAAGTCATAGTTTTTGGCAAAGCTGTCTTTGAATTTAGTGATGTTATCTTCAAAGTTGGTAATGTCAATATTTTGATTTCTTATGGAAGTTAATTCCGCTTTGTATTGCATAGAATTCATCGAGGCATTGCGAAGCAAAGTAATAATAGGAATAAAAAACTGCGGACGTATTACATACATTTTCGAAGATTTATAAGACACATCAACAATACCCATATTGTACAAATCATTATCGGCTTCTAATGTAGAAACCAAAACAGCATACTCACATTTTTTTTCGTTTCTGTTTTTATCTAATACTTTAAAAAATTCTTCATTTTTTCTTTTTGAAGCTGTAGCATCTGCCTCGTTTTTCATTTCAAACATAATGGAAATAATTTCATTTCCGTGTTCGTCATTTTCACGATAGATATAATCTCCTTTAGTACCAGACTTTGAATCGTTGTCTTTTTCAAAATAGGATTTTTGAAAAGCAGTAGAACGTAATTTATTAAATTCAGTTTCACAATGTTGTTCTAGTGTTTCCCCAATCATTTTAGTGGAAAGCTTTAGCTTCAAATCTTTGCGCAAATCAATTTCGTCCTCTTTCATTTTGATGATATCATCTTTGGTCTTGAGCGCTGCAGCAAATTTTTCGTTTAATGATTTTTCAAGCAATTGAGATTCTGTTTCCTTACTTTTTAAATCATTAGCCAAAGCATCGCGTTCCTTCTCTATTTTTTGAACCGCTTCGGTTACAGATAGCTGTTTTAGAAGCTCCGCGTTTTCTAATTTAGCATTAATTTCAGCTATCTCCGCAGTTTTTGCAGCCATTTTTTCAGAAAGCTCGATGTCTTTTTTTGATAAATTTTCTTGAAGTGCATTTTTAAGGTTTGCTTCAGCTAATTTAACCGCGCTATCCTTTTCAATATCAGCTAGTTTTAATCTTTTTTGCAATTCTTCTTCAAACTGGTGGTCACGAACTTGTTTCATGATATCTGCATATCCAGCTTCATCAACTTTAAATGCTTTTTTACAACTTGGACATATAATTTCGTTCATAATAGAAATGGTATTGGATTAAATCTAATTTAAATAATGTAGGGTACTAAAATACAATTATAGTTTAATTAATAATCTCAAATTAAGAATAAATAGGAAGTATCCATTCAATTATTTATAGTATAGTCAATAAAATCAGTAAGGATACTGGCCAATATAATTTCCAGTCGGATAATAGTTTGCAACATAAATATAACTACCATTACTGCATTTTGCAACTCCAACTCCAACTTGGGTTGTGTTTCTCCAAATCATTTGGGTGTAATGTCCAACATCATGAAAATTAGTATCGCTAACTTTTTCGTAACTGTACAATTGCTTTTCTTCATACCAAGAGTTCGATGCGTCTAGAGCAGAATAATACGTACCAGAGCCCCAAAATAAATTTTCACCATAATTTTTATTTCCACTATGTCTCAAAGAACAAGAGGAGGATGCTAGATAATTGGCATACTTTTGGGCTACGGTTGCAAGTTTTGAACTCCACTCTATTTCTGAAACCCCTACCTCTGCCCTAGCAAAATTATGTTGATTTATAAGTGCTTTTGCTTCATTAACTGAAACATTGCTTCCGGTAGTTATTAATTCTTAAGCGAAGTTAAAATTGAAGAATAGAATAAAAAGTACCGTTAAGAAATTTTTCATAAAATTAATTTTATTAAATAAAATTACTAAAATTAAATTGATAAAAGTAAACTATTATGATAATCTAAAAAATAAAATCGATTTATTGAATTACGATTTTACAACCTTAATATGTTTACAATCTCCGTTCGTTTTAACTTCTAAAATATAAATTCCCGTAGATTGAGAACTTAAATCAATTGATTTATTAATTAAATTATCAAATTGCTGTTCCAAAATAATGTTGCCTAAAACATCCATAATCTTTACATTAACCCTATTAATTTGAGATTTTTCATTGTCATAAAAGTGTAAAAGTCCATTAGTAGGATTTGGATATACCACTAAATTGTCTGACGAAAATTGATGCTCGTTAGTATTTAAAATTCCACCGGCCTGTTGAAATAAATAAGAAAATGCCTGGTAAAATTGATTGGTAATATTGGCATCATGAACAATTAATATATTTTCATCATTTATAGTTTCTGCAGAAGTACTCCAGTTATGAGAACCCACAAGCACTTGCGGATCTGAAGCACTATTAAAATTATCAATCACCATAAATTTATGATGCATAATACCACCTGCAGTAAAAGTTACTATCCTACTAGTATTGATCCCTGATTGAAGTACTGATTTTTGATTGCCTGAAGGGTTTTGATAGGATAAAACCATGTTCAAATTGGATAAACCACTATTAAATTTATTGATTAAAGCCGAACTAATGTCTAATCTTGTAATTAACATCGTAGCTATATCAATATCGGTATTGGCAGTATTAATTGCTTCTATAATTTTAGCATTTGAATCATCACTAGGGCTAAAATAACTATTAACTATTTTGCCTCCAATACTATAATTATGAGGAGTATTATTGGATTTATAAGGACCAAATTTGGAAACTGTTGCATTAGGCGCTAATGTTGAAGAACCCCACATTTCTTCAAATTCTATTTTATATCCTAATGCTAAAGCTTGATCTTGAATAACAATAGCGCCATTTTTATCGGGGCCATCAATTTGTGCTACTGTCCAATTGGTTGAGCCAGTCCAAACTAGGGGTTTATTGGCATCTGTACTATTAGCATCAAAAATTACAAACTTATTATGCATTAAACCATAACTTGAAGAAGTTGGACTAGCTAAAATGGAAATTAAAGGATTTAAAAGAGGAATCATTATACTACTTGTGTTTCCATCATAAATAAGTCGCACTTGAACTCCTCGGCTATAAGCGGCGTTAATAGCACCTGCAATTCCAGTAGTTCCGCTTAAAGAATAGGAATTATAAATAGCAATATCAAGGGTGCTAGAACAAGAATTTATATAACTAATAAGCATATCGTCTAAGTTACTATCAAGATTTACTCCATTTTGAGTTTGAGTATAGTTGATGTCAACCGGATGATTAAAATATACATTTATAGTTCCACTTGAAGTCGACGGACTCGCCAAATAATTGGTTTTTTCAGTATTATTTCTGCTAGAAATAAAACGGTAATCCAATTTTATTATTTGCGCGGGTTTTACATTTGAAATTAAAAAAATAGTTTGATTTGATTGAGGAACTACAGTCATTTCTTGCAAGTCAATTTGATTGTAGGCCTTAACTATTACAGGAGAATCAAATTTTAATTCAATACTTTCTTTATGATAAATAGCCAAATAATCATCCTCTTTTATGGTCGTTTGACTTAAAGAATAAAAAACACAAAACAAGGTTAAAAAAACTATATAGAGGGATTTAGCTTTGGGCATTATATTTATTTTAAACAAAAATAAACATTATTAATGACTTACCTCTATTTTCTGACTTTTATTCCGCTTAATTGGTTAAAATGAAAAAGGGATTATTCCATGATCCCAGAGAGGGGTTCCTACTGTCGTACTTCATCGCTTCGTAGACTTCAAAGTTAATTATTTTAGTTTAGTTTTTAATATTTCATAAGGAGTTTTTCCATTAAATGATCCATGTGGTCTATTAAAATTGTAAAAGTTTTCCCATTGTTCTAATTTCAAGTTTAAATCT
>CANKLD010000006.1 GCA_947483095.1 Bacteroidota bacterium | reverse complement strand
TTAAAATTCAAAATAATTTCTATATTTGCAATCCGTTAAATAATGGCGTCGTGGCCGAGCGGCTAGGCTGGGCTCTGCAAAAGCTCCTACTCCGGTTCGAATCCGGACGATGCCTCTAAAAGAGATACAGCAATGTGTCTCTTTTTTTTGTGAAAATTTTTAGGAAAAATTAATTAAAGATAGTACTCCGGTTCTCCCGAAGCTTCGGGACGGACGATACCTCAAAAAGAGATACAGCAATGTGTCTCTTTTTTTTGTGAAAATTTGTTAAAGTGATGCTAGAAAAATTTGGATTGATTTTCGTTTAATTTTCTGCTGTCCACCACCGATTTTTTATTATTGTTGTTAAACTAATTCGTTTAAAAAGGTAAAAACGTCAATTAAATTTCTGTTAGCCAAAATAATAAAAATATTTTACACTAAGTATCTGAATATTATAATTGTCAAAATTGCCAGGACAATAAGTGATGGAGAAATCGGGTTTATGATTAAATTCGGTTTTATATTGTTCGTCCTTTTATATTTTCCATAGGTCGAAAAGTAACCCATAGGCATAAATATTGTTGGCAATAAATTAACCAAAGTAATAATTGGAATACTTAACAAGGTCATAGTTATTATGGACGCGAATATTGGGTAAATAAATAGTTGTTTTTGAGTTGCTGTCTTATCAAAATGCTCTTCGGTTTTATAGAACATGAATTGGGTTGACAATTTTCCAAAAAAATATTTTATTAAAATAAATGAAGCTATTGCAATTACTATAGCTATATAAGTAGGAACACCTAAATATGCAAATACTCTTCCCGTATCACCCTCTTTGGCAATTGGGGCAATTAATAAATAGCCCAATAGCCCTAAAATACTCCCCATTCCCAACCAAGTCATAAACAACTTTGTTAATGATGGCTTTATAAATTTGATTGAAATGTAAATAATAATACAACCGAATACCAGCGAAAAAAGGGGTCCGGCGCCAGCCATTAAGGCAGTTTGAAGTTCTGTTCCTTTTATGCGAGGGATAACATAGTTGTGATGAAGTTCTGGGTCAAGATTTAAAAAAAAACCAACTACATAATGTGCCGATTCGTGAAGAATAGTACCAATTATTGAAGTTGAAATTACTATTAAAATGTTATTTATTCCTAATGAGTTATTTTTTAAAATCATTTTTATTTTTTGAAGTTTACAAAGCTCTAACTTCTTGATTTTGAATATTCTTTTTAAATAAAATATACTGAAATTTTTATTTTTAAGGATGAACCGTCATTTTTAGGATAAAATAACGGCCAACTTACATGGAGGCGCTATGCTATAAGTATATCGCTAAAAATATTGTTTATAAGCAAGCTTATTTTTTTGGTTTTTGTCTATTGGAAAAAAACGAAATAATTTCAATTTGGTTGCTTTTTACTCTATAATACAAGGTGTTATGAGATAAAATTACAACTCTTCGCATGTCTTTTTTAAATTCTGAAACTTGAAATAAATTTGGATTTTGTGAAATCAGGATTAATATCTCTTCAATAGTAATGGCTAATCTTTGGATTTCTTTTTGTGTCCAATTTTCTTCTAAATAGCTAATTGTATTTTCTAATTCTTTAAGTGCAAAATCTGACCAAAGAATTTTATAGCCATTTTTCATATAGTTTTTTGGCGTTTGAATGGGGGTTTAGATTTCCAGCTTCGGCATCTTTTAATCCGTTTTCAATCGCTTCTTTTTCATTTTCAGAAATTGAATTCCACCAAACTTTATCTTCTTTTTTTCTTAATTCAACTATCTTTTCAATAATTGATTCGTCTTCAATTGAAGAAACCCATTGGATTAATTCTAATTTTTTATTTAGAATGTTTGTTTCAATATTCATATCTCAAAGTATTAGTAATTCAAAAATACAACTATTAATAGTAATTACTTGGTAAGGAGTGTTAAAACTGAATTTAATATTCAATGGATTTCTTACTCCATTTTCTCCAACGCTTTTTTAACTATCTTTTGGTCGCTAGGAAACCATCCTTGAAGCATAATAGCTATTCCAAAAACAATTAATAAAAGACTAATCACTTTCTTTATAGTAAGTGTGTTTTTTGGAGTCATTTTATGTTTTAATTGTTTGGCTAATACTATTTTACCCGTATCAACAAGTAAATAAGTCAAAATTACAGAAGAGAAAAAAGTAAGCATTCTCGGGGTTTCCAATTCTAGTTTTGGTCCTACGGTAATTAATATTAAAAACCAAAAAAGTAAAACGCCGACATTTATAAAATTTAATAAAAATCCTTTAATAAATAATGCGCGATAATCTTTCTTTTGAAATACAAATTCTATTTCCTCTTCAGAAACTTCATTTTTTAATTTCTTTAGTTTTATAAAAGAAATTATCCCGTAGGTAAGCATTAAAATACCTCCAAAAATAAATAGAGCTGGATCGTTTTTTAAACTCTCAATTAATTTATAACTACTGAAATAAGCAATTACTATAAAAACAATATCGGCAAAAACTACTCCTAAATCAAATACTAAAGCGGCTCTAAATCCTTTAACTGCACTTGTTTCAAGCAACACAAAGAAAACAGGGCCAATAAGAAAACTTAAAAATATTCCAAGTGGAATGGCTGTTAAAATATCTTGAATCATACTTTTTTATTAAATTTTACCTTCAAATATAATTATAAAATTGAATTTTAAATTATTCTTTTTGCCTAATGAAATGAAAATCCAACTGTTTTTTTACTAAATCGGCAGTTTTGACTTTTACATAAATTTCGTCGCCAAGTTGCAATACGTTTTTAGTACTTTGACCAACAAGCGCATACTGTTTTTCGTCAAAAATATAATAATCGTCTTTTATTTCTCGGATTCTTACCATTCCTTCGCATTTATTTTCTATTATTTCTACGAAAATTCCAAATTCTGTGACGCCTGATATAACCCCTAAAAACTCTTGGTCTTTATGATCTTGCATGTATTTTACTTGCATGTATTTTATAGAGTCGCGTTCCGCCTTTGTTGCTAAACCTTCCATTTGAGAACAATGAATAGATTTTGATTCGTATAAATCTGTATCTGCAGATTTTCCACCATCTAAATAAAACTGTAATAATCTATGAACCATCACATCGGGATATCGACGAATTGGCGAAGTAAAATGGGAATAATATTCAAAAGCCAAACCGTAATGTCCAATATTATCTGTCGAATATTTGGCTTTACTCATAGAACGAATCGCCAATGTGTCTATTAAATTTTGTTCTTTTTTACCATTAACTTCTTTCATTAAATTATTTAAAACTTGGGCTACCGAACCTGAGTTGAAGTCAACTTCATAGCCAAATTTTTTAATTAGTTCTTGCATCGCCAAAAGTTTTTCTTCATTTGGTTCGTCGTGAATTCTGTAAACAAAAGTCTTTTTTTGACGCCCAATAAATTCTGAAACTTTTTTATTTGCCAAAAGCATAAATTCTTCTATTAAATGATTGGAATCTCGAGAAGTTTTAAAATAAACACCTTCTGGATTTCCTGTTTCTGAAAGGTTGAATTTTACTTCTACTTTATCAAAAGAAATCGCTCCGTTATTCATTCTATTTTCACGCATAATTTTTGCTAATTCATCTAATTTTAGAGTAGCAAAAACAATTTCATCCGAAACTTTATAAGCACTTCCGGTGATTGAAGTTTCAAAAGGAATAGTATTTTCTTTGGTTTCAATTATGTGTTGTGCTTCTTCATACGCAAATCGCTGATTAGAATTTATCACTGTTCTACCAAACCAACTGTTTTTAATATTCGCTTTTTTATCTAATTCAAAAATAGCGGAAAAAGTAAATTTTTCTTCGTTCGGACGCAAAGAACAGGCAAAATTTGACAAAACTTCAGGTAACATCGGAACAACTCTATCCACTAAATATACAGATGTTGCTCGATTATAGGCTTCATTGTCTAGAATTGTTCCTTCTTGTAAATAATGGGAAACATCGGCAATATGAATTCCGATTTCGTAATTTCCATTTTCTACTATTTTAAATGATAGCGCATCATCAAAATCTTTTGCATCTTTTGGATCAATTGTAAAAGTCAATGTATCGCGCATATCTCGACGCTTTGTAATTTCACTTTCTTGAATGGAAGTATCTATTTTTTGAGCAAAAACTTCTATTTCCAATGGAAATTCAGCAGGCAAACCATATTCTGCTAAAATAGCGTGAATTTCGGTATTGTGTTCGCCTGGTTTTCCTAAAACTTTTATTACAGACCCAAACGGACTATCAGCTCTTGTTGGCCAATCTTCAATATGTACTAAAACTACATCTCCGTTTTCGGCATCCCCTAATTTATCTTTTGAAATAAAAATATCAGTGTACATTTTTGGATTTGCAGTGGATACAAAAGCAAAATTCTTCTGAATATCTATTACCCCTACAAAATCAGTTTTCTTTCTTTCTATAACTTCTATAACTTCTCCTTCAGCACGTTTTCCTCTTCGGCGGTTATACACATACACTTTTACAGTGTCACCATCTAAAGCGTGGTTTAAATTATTGGTTGGAATAAACACATCTTCAGTAAAATCAGTGCTAACAAAATAGGCGGTTTTTCTTCCTGTCATGTCAATCACACCTTCTGAATAATCTTTACTTACTTCTTCAACTAAATATTTTCCAGGTTCTATTTCTTCTATTTTTTTTTGTGCAACAAGAATCTTTAAATCTTTAATAATTTGATTCCTACTTTGTGTATCGTCTAATTCTAATTTAATTCCTATTTGTTTATAATTAAATGCTTTATTTGCATTTTGAGCTAATACTTTTATTATTTTATCTGTTAAATCAGCTTGTTTTTTGACTGGTTTTCTTAGTCTTTTACTCATAATTCTTTTATTAAAAGTTGAAATTTACAAAATAGTTAGCAGTTGTTTGTTTATAAATATGAGTTTTAAAGAAAATATAACTTTTAAAAACTAAATTTACTTACGAATGCTATTAGCCGTACCTTTATAAAAAACAAATAAAAATGGAAGAATTTGTAACTATTGCAACTTTTAATTTTCCTCATGAAATTATCGTGTTAAAATCTATTTTACAAAATGAAGGAAAAGTATTTTTTTTCTAAATGAAACTTTGGTTTCTGTTAATCCTTAAGCAAGTTACGCTTACGGTGGTATAGAATTAAAAATTCATCCTAACGATTTTGAAATAGTTCAAAGTATTTTAGATGAATTGAAAAGTAATTTAAATATTGTTTAAATTATTTTTAAACTTTTAATTTCTTAAATGTTATCAACATATATATAATTCAATAAAAAGAAAATTAAATTTAAATTTTTTTTTTAATGGTCATTATAGCTTGTTAATAGCTACAATAAAATTATTTTTTTAACTGTTGTTTTTAAGTTATATTTATTTACAAGAAGTTATAAACATACTTATTTTTATCTAATAAGTTCTAAAATAAGCCTTTCTAAATTTTAATTAACAACGGTTAATAATCTTTATATTCTACTTTTTGTAAATAAGTTTAAAATCAAAAATTGTTAATAAAACACAATTTTATAGTTATAACTTTTATAAAAATTTATCAAATTAAATTAGTTTTATTCAACCCAATTTTTGATTACTATTTAATACGATACAACCAAAAAATAGTTGTAAAATTCTATTTAAAGTTATGAACAGAAATTATTAAATTAAGATTATCTGATTATCAAATAGTTAGTAATTGTTATTAACATTACATTAATTTAACATTTTCATTACATTAAAACAAACAAAAAAATGCTAACGAATTGATTTACAAGCTATTTATAATTTATGTAAATAAAAATAATAGGAATGTAATTCTCGCTTATCTTTTGCTAAATTTGTATAGAAAACACAACACTATATAACTATGAAAATTTCTATTGGAAACGACCACGCAGGACCTGAATATAAAAAAGCAATAGTTGAAATGCTTAAAGCAAATAGCTATCAAGTTACCAATTACGGAACCGATTCTGGTGATAGTGTAGATTATCCAGATTTTGCACATCCGGTAGCATTAGATGTAGAAAATAAAGTATCCGATTTTGGAATAATTATTTGCGGAAGTGGAAATGGTATTGCAATGTCGGCGAATAAACATCAAGGAATTCGCGCGGCTTTGTGTTGGACCAAAGAAATTGCGGTTTTAGCGCGCCAACATAATGATGCTAATATTATAAGTATTCCTGCTAGATTTACTTCTATTCCTCAAGCTTTAGAAATGGTGCAAACCTTTATTAATACTGATTTTGAGGGCGGAAGACACCAAAATAGAGTGAATAAAATAAGCTGTTAATTTTCTTATAATTTAAATTAAAAAAGGCTTTTCATTCGAAAAGCCTTTCTTTTATTTTTTTTCTTCTTCTTTTTTGTCAGCAGTTGGTTCTTCTTTTGCCGCATTTTTGAATTCTTTAATTCCAGTCCCTAATCCTTTCATTAATTCTGGAATTTTTTTACCTCCAAACATTAATAAAATTACAGCAACTATTAAAATTATTTCAGTTGGTCCGAATCTTCCCATAACACTATATTTTTATGCTTTCGCAAATTTATATTAAATTCTCAAACAAAGGTATATAGAAATATTGGTATTTCATTTCCCCTATTAATAAATATTTATGATTTTCGTTACTTATTTATAAAATAAGCTTTATAAAATCTAAATTTATATATGATGGTTTTATCATATATTTGTGATATAATATCAAGAACGATGTCAGAGAATACAAATAAAAGAAAAATATTAAAAAGGAAATTATTCACAAAAAACCGTTTGATTGTTTTAAACGAGGATACTTTCGAAGAAATTTTTTCCCTTAAATTAACCTTAATGAATGTATTTGTTGTCGCCTCAATTGCGGCTATATTAATAATTACTTTTACCACCTATATTATTGCTTTTACACCTTTACGCGAATATATTCCGGGTTATGCTTCCACTAAATTAAGAAAAGAAGCTACGGAATTAGCCTTAAAATCCGATTCATTAGCGTTGGCATTGAAGAAAAATGACGCCTATTTAAAATCGGTTGTTAAGGTTCTAAATGGCGACTTAGAATACGAGCAAATCAATAAAGATTCCATAATGTCTTCCGACAATATTAGCACTACAATTGAAAATGACGCGCCTTCCAAAGCGGAATTGCAATTGAGAGAGCAAATTTTGCAAGAAGAAAAACTACTTTCTAAAGAAAAGAAAAAAAAATAGTTTGAAACTAGTTTAAATACAAATTATAAATGTCTTTAAAATCTTTCTTGGCCAAACAATTTGCCAAATCCATTTATAAAAAAACCAAATCTTGGGCCGACAATCCTGTTCAAACGCAGCAAAACGTTTTTAAAGATATTGTCCGTCAAGCGAAAAACACCCAATTCGGTATTGACCATCATTTTGATTCCATAAAAACATTCCAAGATTTCTCTAAAAAGGTACCCATTCGTGATTACGAAGCCCTAAAACCGTATATCGATCGCGTGGTACAGGGCGAAGAAAATATACTTTGGAAAGGGAAACCGTTGTATTTTGCCAAAACTTCAGGAACTACCTCCGGCGCAAAATACATTCCATTAACTAAGGAATCGATGCCTTTTCATATTGAAGCCGCTCGAAATGCTATTCTACATTATATTTATGAAACCGGAAAAGCAGATTTTGTAAATGGCAAAATGATTTTTTTACAAGGAAGTCCTGTTTTAGAAGAAAAAAACGGAATTCAATTGGGAAGATTATCCGGAATTGTAGCTCATTTTGTACCTAAATATTTGCAAAAAAACAGAATGCCCACTTTTGAAACCAATTGCATTGAAGACTGGGAAACCAAAGTGGATGCTATTGTTGAAGAGACCTTCCACGAAGACATGACGGTGATTTCAGGAATTCCGTCTTGGGTGCAAATGTATTTTGAAAAATTACAGCAGAAAGCAGAAAAACCAGTCGGCGAACTCTTTAAAAACTTCAATTTATTCATTTATGGCGGAGTGAATTTCGAACCTTATCGGGCAAAATTTGAAACTTTAATAGGCAGAAAAGTCGATTCTATCGAATTGTTTCCCGCTTCGGAAGGGTTTTTTGCTTACCAATCCCGAAATTTCGGGATTAAAAACGAAGAAGGAATGTTGTTGCTTTTAAACTCGGGAATTTTCTACGAGTTTATAAGATCAGAGGAATTTTTTACTGATCCCGAAACTTTGGGGCCAAGGCGATATACCATTGGAGAAGTAGAATTAAACGTCAATTATGTTTTGATCATTTCAACCAACGCGGGACTTTGGGGTTATAATATTGGCGACACCGTTCAATTTACTTCGTTAAAACCGTATCGCGTAATAGTTTCAGGACGAATTAAACATTTCATTTCTGCTTTTGGAGAACACGTGATCGGAAAAGAAGTCGAACAGGCGTTGAAACAAGCCATGGAAAACACTTCAATTCAAATTAACGAATTTACCGTTGCGCCTCAAATCACGCCTACGGATGGTTTGCCGTATCATGAATGGTTCATAGAATTTGCTCCCGATGGTTTGGGAGAACCAGAAAACGAAGTTTCATTTGCGGAAGCAATAGACAACGCCATGCGTAGCCAAAACACCTATTATGACGACTTGATCGTGGGGAAAGTTTTGCGAAAATTGGTGGTTACCAAAGTGCCTAAAAATGGTTTCCAAGACTATATGAAATCGATTGGGAAATTAGGCGGACAAAATAAAATTCCAAGGTTGAGTAACGACAGAACGATTGCGGATTTTTTTAGTAGTACTAAATAATTGTTTTGTCATTCTGAATTTATTTCAGAATCTAAAAGAGAAGCTGAAACAAGTTCAGCTTGACAGAGATTTTAATAATATATAATTTCATGAATAAGTTTTCCTTTTTATTATTTCTGTCTATTTCCATTTCCGCACAAACCAAAGGCGTTGTGGTTGACGAATCGGGGAAGCCCATTCCGTATGTGAATATTTGGATTGAAAATGAAAATATCGGAACGACTTCGGAGGAAAATGGAGCGTTTTCTATTGCTGGCTCCGCAAATAAAAACTTGATATTTTCTATTTTAGGATTTGAAAAAAGAATCCTAAAAGCGTCGGAGGTTTCTAATGTAATTATGAAAGCGGTTTCGTTTCAATTGGATGAAGTGGTAATTGCCAGACATTTCGAAACTAAAAAAATCGAAATAGGACAAATTAACAATTCCGTATTAGAAGCCTTCGATAACGGACCAAGAATTGACGTAAAGTTTTTTCCTTACGAAACGGGGTATAAAAAAACCAAATTCATCAAGAAAGTGAGTATTTTAACTGATAGCAGAATAGATAACACTACCGTTAAAATTCATTTTTATAAGGCCGACGCCAATGGTTTTCCGGGGGATGAATTACTCATGAAAGATTATATTGTAACTATTGAAAAAGGCGTGGTTAGAAATGGTTTTGATCTCACCGACTTGAATTTGAAAATGCCCAAAACCGGACTTTTCATTGGTATTGAAAAACTGTTGATTTCAAAAAACAAATTGGAAAAAACAATTGTCAATTCCAACACACAAAAAACAAGTATTCAAGTAATATATTACCCGTTGGTTTTGTATAATTATGTAGAGCGCGACTATTTATTTGCTTTTTCGGGTGGCAAATGGAGCCGACAAACGAACGATAAAAATCAAGGTTTTTCCGGCAAAATTAAGGTCTATGAACCCGCAATAAATTTGGTTTTGACCAACTAAAATATAAAAACCTTACATTTGTGGGTGATATATAAAATCCAAATGAAAGAAATTAAAAATATTATCCGATCAAGAGCGCAAGAATCATCAAGTGCGGTTGAGAAATTATACATTACTATGCGCCATTTGTTCAATAGAGGATTCTATAAACCAATGGGAGTTTCAGGAGAAACGTTGCGCGAAGCATTATTGTCTTTACGCCCTGAAATATATGGCACAATTGCCGAAGATAAAGTAGAATTAAGCGGACTTTTATATGTAATTGAAAGACTTCCAATAGGTATTGAAGAATGCCGCTTTATCAATTTAACCTCTGATGAAGGCTACTCAAAATCACATTTTCAAGCGATAATTCCACCAAAAAGAAGAAGAAATTGTTATCGAATTGATGACGAACAAATGAATGTTGAAATTACCCGTGGGCGATCTGATATTTATGATATTTTAACGCATTTGACTTTTATTTTCATAGAATCTCATAAAATTAAAAACCGAATTTTAATTGATGAAAGCGGAGAAGTTTCTCGCGATTGGCAAAAATTAGAACAAGCGGTTTTATCCAATAAAAAACTAACATTAGCCGATAAAGAGAAAACAATTTCGCATGCAGCAAATATCCTAGGAAGAACATTTGTAGAGATTTTAGACATTTATGATGCTTTTGGAACCAAAGAAAAACCAGATCGTTTTTTACATATTATTTATTGGTTAGGAAAATTAGCCATAGAAGAAGTAGTGGAAAACAACAAAAGAACCATCACTTTTAGTCCTATTTTAAGAGAACGTTTAGGGCATCATATTCATGGTGAAATTTGGGCCACCAACATAAAAGAGGTGCTTAAAGCAAATGATTTATTGGACCGACCAATTCACATTATCAGCGCCAACATGCACTCGGTGATGAATTCTATATTTGCAACGCACGTTTTAAAAACTAAATTCAAAGACAAATCGGATTTCTATATATTTGAGGAATTGAGCAAATCGGGTGCTGATGAGGTTAGAAATAAAGTGGAAGAATTTGCCAAATTAAACGGCATGATTTCTTTGCCAGACACTTCAGGAACCAATATCGATGTTCAGATTTTTGATACCGCCAAAATAGATTGGAAAAAATCAGCATTTCCAACTGCAAAAACGCACAATAAAAACCCGGTAATTATCGTTATGGACTATGCTTTTGGAGAGCAGGCGTATGAAACAATTGATGAATTATTAAAACCGTTCCAAAAAGATATTTTATTGAATGTGGAATCAGTTTCAATAATGGGAAAAGCGGGGATTCTTCAAGGCGGAAAAGGAGACATTATGATTCCATCTGCACATATAAATGAAGGAACAGGAGACAATTATTTCTTTAATAATGAATTAACAGCCGAGATGTTGGAAGGAAATGGCATAGCGGTTTTCGCAGGACCAATGATTACGGTTTTAGGAACTTCATTGCAAAATAAAGATTTATTAAAGTTTTTCCACGAATCAACGTGGGGAGTTATTGGACTGGAAATGGAAGGAGCCTATTATCAAAAAGCAATTCAATCGGCCTCAAAAATTAGAAAGAGTATTAATCCAGACGTAAAAGTTAGATATGCTTATTATGCATCAGACAACCCATTGGAAACGGGAAGTACATTGGCTTCAGGGGGATTAGGGACAACCGGAGTAAAACCAACCTATTTAATTACAATTAAAATATTAGAACAAATTTTTAACATAAAATAGATTTAGATTATGAGTCAGAATACAACCAACCAATCGGATGATCAGGAAATTGATTTAGGATTATTAATAAAGAAAGTAAATGGTTTTTTAGGAAATATTTCCTTAGGTATTTTTAAAGGGCTTCTTTTCTTGAAAAGAAAAAGTTTAATTCTAATTTCATTATTTGTAATTGGAGTTGCGACGGGTTATTTCTTAGATAGTACAAATAAAAATTATGATAGTGAAATCATTGTTTCTCCTAACTTAGGCGGAACGGATTATCTATATTCTAAAATTGATCTTCTGGCTTCAAAATTAAAAGAAAATGATGTTGCGTTTTTCAAATCTATAGGGGTTAAAAACCCTAAACAAATAACCTTAATTGAAATTGAACCCATTATTGATATTTACAGTTTTGTAAACAACAATACCGCAATTGCTTCAAATGCTGAGAATACTCAAAACTTTGAGTTAATGAAATTACTAGCAGAAGATAGTGATATTGAAAAAGTAATGAAGGACAAAATAACAAGTAAAAATTATCCTCATCATAAAATCCATATTGAGACCAATTCTAAAATCTCGGACAAGGAATTAATTCAACCTATATTAAAATTTATAAATACGGATAAGTATCTAAACGAAATTTTGACAATTTCAAAGGAAAACATTAAAATAAAAATGAAGAAGAACGAAGAGTTAATCGCTCAAACGGATTCCGTAATTAAAATTTTAACCATCAATCTGTCTAAAAATCAAAAGAACTCTAACTTAGTTTATAATAACGAGAATAATCAATTTAACGCCTTGTTTGATTTAAAAAACAGTTTAATAAACGAGATTGGATCTCAAAGAATTGCCTTAGTTAAGACAAATTTGGTTATAAAAGACATCAGTACCGTTGTAAATGTCAAAAACACTAAAACACTTAATGACAAATTGAAGTTTATATTGCCAATAGTATTAATAATGATGTTTATTTTTTATTCTTTATTTTTATCTTTTTATAGAAGACAATCCAAAAAATTAACACTAAGTAAACAATGAAAGGAATAATATTAGCCGGAGGCTCGGGCACAAGATTACACCCATTAACACTTGCTGTGAGCAAGCAATTGATGCCAATTTATGACAAGCCGATGATTTATTATCCGCTTTCATCGTTGCTTTGGTCAGGAATTAGAGAAATATTGATTATTTCTACTCCACACGATTTGCCTTTATTCCGACAATTATTAGGAGACGGATCTCGATTGGGCTGTCGATTTGAATATGCAGTCCAAGAACATCCTAATGGACTAGCCGAAGCATTTATTATTGGAAAAGAATTTATTGGAAAAGATAAGGTGGCATTAGTTTTGGGAGATAATATTTTTTACGGTACGGGATTGTCAGATATATTACAATCTAACAACAATCCGGACGGTGGAATTATATATGCCTATCACGTAAATGATCCGGAACGATACGGAGTGGTTGATTTTGATACTGATGGAAAGGTACTTTCCATTGAAGAAAAACCAACAAATCCAAAATCAAATTTTGCTGTTCCCGGAATCTATTTTTATGATAATGATGTAGTTGAAATAGCCGCAAACATAAAACCGAGTCACCGTGGCGAAATCGAAATTACTGATGTAAATAGAGAATACCTTAGAAGAGGAAAATTAAAAGTCAGTATATTAGATAGAGGAACCGCTTGGTTTGATACCGGGACATTTAACTCATTAATGCAGGCGTCTCAATTTGTTCAAGTTATTGAAGAACGTCAAGGATTAAAAATCGGCTCTATTGAAGAAGCAGCTTATAAAATGGGGTTTATTGACGTGGAACAATTAAAAGCATTGGCACAACCGTTATTAAAAAGCGGTTATGGAACTCACTTGTTAGATATTTTATAAAAATGAATTTTATACCTACAAAATTAGAAGGTTGTTTTATAATTGAACCAAAAATAATCAAAGACGAAAGAGGTTATTTTATGGAAAGTTTCAATGAAAACACTTTTCAAAAAGGAATTGGAAAACCAATTCACTTTGTTCAAGATAACCAATCTTTTTCTACAAAAGGAGTATTGCGTGGATTGCATTACCAAACAGGTGAACATGCTCAAGCCAAATTAGTTCGGGTTTTACAAGGCGAAGTTTTAGACGTTGTAGTTGACATTAGACCTGATTCTGAAACGTTTGGAGAATACGTTTCGGTTTTACTTACGGGAGAAAATCAAACCCAATTTTTCGTTCCAAGAGGTTTTGCTCACGGATTTTTAGTGCTAAGCGACACGGCAACTTTTTTTTATAAATGTGATAATTTTTATAATAAAGAAAGCGAAGGAGGACTACTTTATAACGATAAATCAGTAAATATTGATTGGCAGTTCCCAACTGAGAATCTAATAATTTCAGAGAAAGATGTGATTTTACCAACAATAGAAAAAGCCAAAAAAGTATGGTAGTTTTAGTAACTGGCGCCAACGGACAATTGGGTCAAGCCATTAAGTTTGTTGCTGTAAATTATCCTAACATCAACTTTGTTTTCTGTTCTTCTTCGGATTTAGACATTACCAATAAAGAAAATTGCGAATTCGTTTTTAATAAAGAAAAACCTGATTTTTGTATTAACGCCGCTGCTTATACCGCAGTCGATAAAGCAGAATCAGAACCACAAATAGCCCATTCAATAAATTGTATTGGAGCAAAAAATCTTGCCGAATCCTGTAAAAATTTCAATGCTAAATTAATTCATATTTCTACCGATTTTGTTTTTGATGGTTCAAAAAATGAGCCTTACAGCGAAACCGATCTACCCAATCCAAAAGGGGTTTATGGACAAACAAAATTAGACGGTGAAATAGCAATTCAAGGAGTATTTGACGCTTATTTTATCATTAGAACGTCATGGGTTTATTCGCAATTTGGAAATAATTTTATGAAAACAATGTTGCGATTGGCTTCCGAAAGAACCTCGTTAAGCGTTGTAAATGACCAAATAGGCACACCCACAAACGCCCTAGATTTAGCAGAATGTTTGTTAACGATAATTACCCAACACCCAACGCCCAGCACCCAACACCTTTTTGGTATTTACAATTTTAGTAACGAAGGCCAATGCAGTTGGTATGATTTTGCAAAGAAAATATTTGAAATTAATCAAGTCAATATTGATTTAACACCCATTCCAACAACACAATTTCCAACACCTGCTGAAAGACCAAAATACAGTGTTTTAGATAAAACCAAAATTAAAAACGCATTTGGAGTATTGATTAAAAATTGGGAGGAAAGTTTAAAAAACATTAATAATTAATACCGATTGATTTTCAACCATTCAATAATTACAAAAAAAATGAACTACGAAGATAAGAACAGTGACTATTATTCAAACGTTAGGCTTGATTTAATTAGTTTAATAGACGAGAACAAAAAAGGATTAAAAATTTTAGAAATAGGCGCTGCATATGGAGCAACTCTAAATTATTTGAAATCTCAAAGTATTGCTCAGGAAGTTGTTGGAATAGACTTATTTGAAGACACCAAAAATAAAGAGAATTACTTGCCTTTAGACACATTTATTTTTGGGAACATAGAGACATTAGATATTTCTCAATACGACAACTACTTTGACTTAATTTTACTTCCAGATGTGTTAGAACATTTAATTGAGCCTAAAATTGCTTTAAAAAAAATATACAAAACATTAAAAGTTAACGGAGAAATTCTGGCCAGCATGCCTAATGTTAGACATTATAGTGTTTTAAATCAAGTTTTTATAAAAGGAGATTTTAAATATGAAGAAAGCGGTGTTTTAGACTATACTCATTATAGATTTTATTGTAAAAAAAATATTGTAGACCTTCTTGAATCATCAGGATTAATAACTCAACAAATAATTAGTTCAATTAGAGTTTACAAAGGGAAATCTATTTCAAAAATCATCAATAAATTAACTTTTGGAATTTTTGAAGAATTCTTTTCTGTCCAATACCTTTATAAAGGATTAAAAAAGTAAAGTTAAAATTCGGTGAAATCAAATCTTAAAATAGCGTTTTTAACCTCTACCAACCCTAATGACAAAAGGTCGTGGTCAGGAACCCATTTCAGCATGTTGCAATCGTTAAAAAGCCATTTTAATACTATAGACACGATTGGACCTGTTGACAATTTTTTATTAAAATCACTTGGAGGAATAAATAAAATTACACGATTCTTTCTAAAAAAAGGATACAATCATAATAATTCTATTATTAGAAGCTATCTTTTATCAATGACAATCAATAGAAAAATTAATAAAAAAAAATACGATATTATTTTTGCGCCAGCAGCCTCTACTGAAGTAGCATTTATTAAAACGAAAGTGCCAATTGTTTATTTGTCTGATTCTTCGTTTGGCCAACTGAACGGCTATTATGATATTTTTTCTAATTTATTTAAAGTATCAATGAGGGAATCTAATTATATTGAACAAAGAGGAATAAACAAAGCATCTTATTTTGTTTATCCCTCAAAATGGGCCGCAGATTATGTATTAAAGGAATATAATGTTGATAAATCAAAATTGAGCATTGTCCCTTTTGGAGCAAATATTGACGAAAAATTTTTAAATTATATAGAAAAAACAAGAAACAAGGACGAAGTATTTAAGTTGCTATTTATTGGGGTTTATTGGGAAAGAAAGGGCGGGGACATTGTTTTTGACACATTTAAATTTCTTTTAGAAAAAGGATATAATGTAAGTTTAACCATTTGTGGATGCGCTCCTCCAGTTAACCATGAAAAAATGAAAGTTTATCTTTTTTTAGATAAAAATATTGAAGCAGACATGAATAAATTGACTAACGTCATTCAAGAATCTCATGTTCTTTTTGTTCCTACTAGAGCTGATTGTTCGCCAATTGTTTTTTGTGAAGCAAGCGCCTTTGGATTGCCAATAATAACAACTGATACTGGAGGAGTTTCGGGCGTTGTTAAAGACGGAGTAAATGGGTTTTGCCTTCCGATTAATTCTGGTGCAACAGCATACGCTCAAGTTATAATAAAATTAATTCAAGACAAAAAAACATATTTAAAATTAAGTAAAGCGGCAAGAAAAAAATATGTAGAGGAGCTTAATTGGGAAAAATGGTCTTCAACAATGAAAGATATTTTTTTAAAAATAAAAAACAGTTAGTTCAATTAATTAAAAAAAATTAAATTTGTCAAAAAAATCAAATATTATGAAAAATCAAATTTTTATTACAACATTAGCATTGATTAGTTTATCATCATGTAAAAATGATAAATCTGAAGTTACAGAGCCTATAGCTTCTGTTGAAACTTTCAAGGTAGGAATAGATTTAGTTATAAAGAAAGACGATAGTTTGCAGCTTTATTACAAAGAAGAAAGCATGACCGATTGGGTTTTTGATAAATGCGTTACAAAAACCGTAAAAGGAAGTGAAAATTCTCAAGAAGTTATTTTTGATTTACCAGAAGATGTTTTGCCTTCAGAATTACGATTTGACATGGGCACAAATAAAAATCAAGAAGAAGTTCAAATTAAAAACTTTAGAATGAAATATTTTGACAAATCATTTGAAGCTAAAGACACTTTATTCTTCCAGTATTTTTACCCAAATGAGCAAATAGATTACAATAGAGACAAAGCAACCGCGAAACCCATTGTTAAAGCAGGAACAATATATGATCCAATGTTTGTTTCTAGGCAAGTTCTTACTACTCAAATAAATAAACTGATTAAGTAACACTCCGTTTGAAAACATTAAATATTAATATTATTGAAAAAGATGATTTGAAATACCTCCTTTCCAAAGGAGGTGTTTCTTTTTTGTTTAGGATTATAGGTATGATTTTAAGCTTTTTTAATATTTGGCTGGTTTCAAATTTTTTTAGTACTGAAGCTTACGGAGTCTTTTCTCTAATTCAAACGGTTATTCTAATATTATCCGTTATTTTCACTTTAGGAGCTCAAAATGTTTTAATAATTGAAATTAACAATCAATTTAATGATGGCGTTAACCATTCGCGAAGCTTACTATTAAAAATAAGTAAACTAATTTTACTAGTCTCTATTCTACCTATGTTAATGTTGTACTTTGGCAAAGAGACCCTTAGCGACCTGTTCAACAACAAAAACCTGACAAACCATTTTGAGTTTATTGCTATTTCAATACCTTTTTTATTACTACATGAGATTATTTTATATTACTATATTGCATTAAAAAAGTTTGTGCGTTTTGGGTTTTTTATGTTTTTCTTACCCAATATTTTATTTACTGCATCCATATTAATTTTTAAATCTTTTATTACTGATAGCTTTTATATTACGGTACTTTTCTGCCTTTCTTACGCGGTAACTTTTTTTATTGAGTTTGCCCTGGCTTTCAAAAACTTCAAGTTTAACACGTCAAACGAAAAGTTGTTGAGTTACAAAAAAATTATCCTAAATGGACTTCCAATGTTGTTTAATGGAATAATGATATTGCTTCTAAACTGGACTGATGTTTTAATGTTAGGAATAATGAAATCCGAAAAAGAGGTGGGCATATATAACGCCGCATTCAAAATAGGATTTATGGTACTTATCATTATTTCAACCATAAACATAATTATAGTACCTAAAATTTCCGAATTATTTCAAGAAGGAAAACTTATCGAATTAAAAAAACTACTTAATAGATCAACACAACTAATAACAATTTTAACCACCCCAATAGTATTATTTTTAATTATCTTCGGGAAAGACATTTTAGCTCAATTTGGATCAGATTTTATTGAAGGATATATAGTATTGGTAATAATTACATTATCTTCATATTTTAGTTCTATTTGCGGAAATGTAGATCAAATTCTTAATTTTACAAACAATCAATCGGCATTATTAAAAATTAATATTTTTTCATTAGCATTGAATTTACTTTTAAATTTTTTTTTAATTGGTGATTATGGAATTTTAGGAGCGGCAATTGCAAGTTTAATATCAACAATATTTTTAAATACTTTTTGTGTTTTTTATATAAAAAGGAAATTAGGATTTTATACCTTATTTTAAATGAATATAGAATTATCAGTAATAATCATCAATTATAACGGGCTTCAGTTTTTGCAAAATTGTTTCGATTCATTAATCCAAAATTTAAATGAAATCAATCACGAAATTATTGTTTTTGACAATAATTCTGTTGACGAAAGCACTGTTTTTATCAAAGAAAAGTATCCAAATGTTATTTGTATTCAAAGTAAACAAAATCTAGGTTTTGGCGTTGGTAATAACCGAGCCGTAGCGGCTGCCCAAGGGGATTATTTGCTATTAATCAATAACGACACAATTGTCTTAGATGCTTTAAAGCCCGTTTTAGAACACTTAAAGTCTGATAATTCTATAGGAGTTGTTGGAATTAAAATGCTCAATAAGAACAAAGAATATTTGCAATCATCAAGAAAATTTCCAAACCCACGAAACATGTTTCAAATGAAAAATATGTTGCGTTTGGAAAATGAGTTTAAATCTGGAATTTTTATTAAAAATAGTTACGAAGTTGATTGGATGACAGGTTCTTTTTTGATGCTTTCGAAGCAGACTTACCAAGAAATAGGCGGTTTCGACAACGATTATTTTATGTACGTTGAAGACGTAGATTTTTGTAAAAAAATTGCCGAATTGGGCTATAAAAGGATTTTTCTTCCCGCGTTTTCGTATATTCATTTCGTGGGTTTTTCGAACAGCAAAAACCCGCAATTGATTAAAGGCTATGAAATTTATATTGACAAACATTGTACCGGCATAAATAAATTCATTTGTCAATGTGCTTTAAAAACAAACAAGTACATAAAAATATTTAAAACAACCTTAAAAATAGAATAAAAAGGTATTTTTGTTAACAATTATAAGTTAAATATGAAAATCACAGCAACCAAATTTTATTCCCTACTATTCGTATTTGTTGTGTTTGCCCAAATGTATTTAACGTCTTTTAAGGCAAATCTTTTCCTCCAAATAATTATTTTAGGGATTTATTTATTTTACGAAAAATTATCATTTGATCGTAATTTCTTAAAGACTATTTTCCCGGTTTTTCTTCTTTTTCTCCTTCCATTCATTGGAATGCTTTTTCATGAAAAAGAAACCTATAATGTTATAAAAGATATTTTTCACTTTATAAAGCCATTATTAGGAATTGGAATTGGGTATTTGTTTTTTAAGAAAATTAATGACTTTAAGTGGTTTGTGCAATTAATAGTGTTCATAGGGCTAGCCTCTGCAGTGATCCATTTTATTATAATATTTTTTTTCAGCAATACCAATACAGTGGCTGAAATACGCGAATTTGGGAAAGACAATTTTTTAGAATTATTTTCATTGCTGTTTTTTGTTTTTTATAAAAAATTTCATAAAGAAAGTCTTTTTACGAATAGCATTACGCACTACCTAATTGGCTCAATATTAGTAGCGTCGAACTTACTTTATTTGTCCAGAACCATGATTATTGTTGCTATTATTTGTCTTCTTTCTGTTTTTGGTTTAAGCATCATTACGAGAAAAACAATTAAACTTCTGCTGATATTAGCGGGAGCAGTAGCGCTTTTCTATTTCTATTTATTTTCGATAAAACTCGAAAGGGAGAGTTTTTTATATAAAGTAAAAATTGCTCCTTCGGAGTTGTTTAAAACCCATATCGACCGAAATAATCATGCCGATTTGTGGGACCATTGGCGAGGATATGAAGCAAAACGAGCGATAGCATTAATGAATCAAAACCCCAGTAGTTATGTTTTTGGATGTGGACACGGCTCCTTGGTAAATCTAAAGTTTTACGCGCCGCTTTCCGATAACCCATCTGGCAAAGGATTAAAATATATCTCCGGGCTTCATAACGGATACTCTTATGTTTTTTATAAAACGGGGATTATCGGTATTTTTTTGTATTTGTTCTTTTGTTTGGAATTGTACAAAAAAATATATTATAGCAAACAATTTGTTATTGTTTTTATTTCCGCAATTGGTTTGGTATTTTTATTTACAACCATTACCATTACTGGAATTTATAATTCCAAAGACACCATTGTATTTATACTTGGCGGTTTGCTTTTTTTTGAACGCAAACAGCTATTAACAAACAAGATTTGATATGATTAAAGCATTTTTAATAAATTATTATCTAGTTCAGCAAAAAGCTATAAAATAGATCCAGCCATTCCAAATAGCTTGCTTTGTCACGTTCTTTATAGTAGAGGAATAATGCTACTTCGTGGATATGTATTCACAGGAAAGAAAGTTTTTTTAGGAAAAAGTTGCACGTTATTAAACAGAAGTAATATCAGCTTCGGAAAAAACGTAACCATAGAAAAGCATACCACAATTATGGATTTGCTTCCCAAAAAATAATTCTTTCAGACGGTGTAAAAATCGGAGCTTTTTCTTTAGCAACTTCCACTAGCCATTTAAGCAGCTACGGAAAAGGATTGCAAATGGGTACTAACTCAGCGATTGGCGATTTTGCAAACTTTGGCGCCTCAGGCGAGATAGATATTGGCAGTGATGTCATTATGGGCTCCTGTCTCAGTTTTCATTCTCAAAATCAAAATTTCCACGATTCTTCAAAATTAATTAGGGAACAATGTGTAACTTCTCAAGGAATTAAATTAGGCAATAACATTTGGGTTGGCGCAAAAGCTACTTCTCTTGACTGCAGTGTAGTAGGGAATAATTGCGTGGTTGCCGCAGGTGAGGTGGTCAAAGATATTTTACCAGATAATGTTGTAATTGGCGGAGCGCCTGCAAAAGTTATAAAAACAAAAAGTTAACTTTTATTTGAAGATAATTCTAAATATGTTTTTTCAATCGAAGAAACATATTTCTGAGTTGAAAAAAAATCTATTACTCTTTGATATCCATTATTGCCTAAACTAACTCGAAGTTCAGGGTTTAAAACTAATAATTCAATTTTTTTAGCAAGTTCATCGCAGTTTCTTGGTTCAAAAAACAGCCCTGTTTCATTATCAACAACTATTTCACACAATCCTCCGTGATTTGAAGCAATTACGGGATTATTTGACAGCATTGCCTCAGTAGCAACCAAACCAAATGGTTCGGGCTCAATGGAGGGAACTACAGAAATATCTATTGCATCATAAATTTGCCAAATATTTTTTTGAAAGTCTACAATAGTTACATTATTTGCTATATTGAATTCAGAAATCATTTCATTTAATTTTATTAAAAAATGATTCTGATCTGGCGGTGTAGAACCAACAAAAACCAGATGAATACATGAATTATTTGTAATTAGTTTGTTAAAAGCTTGTAATAGAAGATATTGTCCCTTCCATCTACTTATTCTGCCAACCAAACCAATGACTATCTTTTCTGATGAAGTTTTAAAAAGATTTTCTTTTATTTCTTTTATCATTTTTTCATCTGATAAAGGAAAATGTCTAGATTGACCGTTATAAATAACCTCTGATTTTTTTTCAATTTTAGGATAAATTTTTAAAAACTGATTATAGGAAGCTTTAGAATTAAATACAATTCTATTAGAAAAAAAATAGACAATTCTCGGATATAGCTTAGCTATAATTTTAGGATTTTCTATAATTTCATGCACATGCCACAAATGTGGTTTGTTATAGAAAAAAGAATAGATAGATCCTATTAATACAGAAACAGCATTTGAGTGAACTAAATCAACTTTAATTGACTTAGTTTCTTTGCTAATTATGTAAAACCCTTTAGTAGCATCAACTAAAATTCGATATAAACCATAAAAACTTAACATAGATCTATTAAGTTTGATTACTGGACACTTTATTATTTTAATACCTTTTTCCAAAAGAAGCTCTTTCAAAGGACCTTCATTTTCTAAAACTACAATTGGATTAAAATTAGGAGGAAAATTTTCAATAAGCTCTAAAAGAGCTTTATCTGCTCCATAAAGCTCCGATGATTGATTAATAATCAACACATTCTTCATAAATATTTTTATTGATTCTTCGCGGTAGCACTCCCAAAAAACTTATTCTTGGTCTTAACCAAAACATTATAATTTTTAGCAAATAACTTTTTAAAAGCCGAAGCGTTTTCTTTTGGAAACCAATCTGTTGTTCTTGGCGTTTCAATTAATCGTTCATGAATTTGATAAGCATAAGTTGCAATTGAAGTTCTATATCTGCCTTCAGGAAAATTAGTCATGTCATAACCATGTAAAGTATAAGGGGCACATTGCTGAACAATCAATCTATTAAAGGGAACGGCTAATCCAGCTTCTTTGTTAGTTCTCAAATCTCTTATTTTTAATTCGCCTTTATATTCAGGCTTCCAATCTTTATTTAAATATAAAAGTAAGTTTAATTCTCTGTACCAATTTTTATTTAATGGATGATAATTAAAATCTAAGTGCATATCTAGAAAGCTGTTCTTTTTACCTTGATGCAATCCACCACCAAAATTTTTTGGGTCTACAAATGTCTTCTTTGCAGTTATAAAGGTTAAAATATTATTGAATCTTTCAGATGATAAGTCTGTATATAATTCTAAAAACTCTGGGCAAATCTCCTTGTAATTGGATTTTTCAAATTTATTATTCGCAAAACCATAATCTTTACTTTTGTTATTTAGTTCAGGAACATTTTCATATGCTTTTGACAATTTTTCTTCATCACAAAAATTATCAATAATTAAGTGAGGAAAAGGCTGAGCAGTCAAATATTGAATTCGCAATTTTTCTAAATTGCTTTCTAAAAAATCAAAGTTTATCATTTTACTTCAAAAGTATTATATAAATAACAAATGTAGAGATAATTATTTAATCACAACATGATAAAAATCAATATTAACAAAAATATTATTAAAACTAAAAAGGAATTTTATAGCAAATTAAAACAATCAAGATTTACTAAATTTCCCTATTTTTGCTTACGAAAAAGAAAAAGATAAATGAAAATAGCCATTTTAGGAACTCGGGGTATTCCAAATCATTATTCAGGTTTTGAACAATTTGCCGAATTTTTCTCTGTATATCTAGCAGAGAAAGGACACGATGTCTATGTATATAATTCTCACGACCACCTTTATCAAGAAAAAACGTTCAAAGGCGTCAATATTCTTCATCAATACGATCCAGAATATAAATTGGGAACTTTCGGGCAGTTTATCTATGATTATAACTGCATAATGGATTCCCGAAAACGTGGTTTTGACATTATTTTACAGTTGGGCTACACTAGTAATTCAATTTGGTTTTTCTTGTTGCCTAAAAAATCAATTATCTTAACCAATATGGACGGACTGGAGTGGAAGCGAACTAAATATTCAAAACCAGTTCAACAATTTCTGAAATTTGCAGAACGACTAGCGGTCAAAAGCAGCAATTACCTAATCTCTGATTCATTAGGAATTCAAAAATATTTAAAAGATAAATATGAAGTCGCTTCTACTTATATTCCTTATGGAGCTTCGGTTTTTGAAAATCCAAATGAAGAATTATTGAAGGAATATGATGTCACTAAGGGGAATTATAACATGATTATGGCTCGTTTTGAACCTGAAAACAACATCGAAACCGTTCTCGACGGAATTGTTTTGTGTAAAGAAGATAGGATCGTATTGGTTTTAGGAAACCACAACACAAAATTTGGTAGTTATCTTAAAGAAAAATTTAAAACTAAAAAAGAAATCCGTTTTGTAGGAGCTGAATTTAACATGAATAAACTAAATAATTTGAGGTATTTTTCTAATTTTTATTTCCACGGACATTCTGTTGGCGGCACTAATCCTTCGCTTTTAGAGGCAATGGCTTCGAAAGCATTTATTATTGCTCACAACAACCATTTTAACAAAGCAATTCTTAAAGAAAACGGGTATTATTTTTCTAATCCACAGGAAGTGAATAATATTTTAGAAACAATCAAAAAAAAGGATAACTTGCAATTGGTTCAAAACAACTTTGACGTGATTAAAAATGAATTTAATTGGAATATAATAAATGGAAAATATCTACATCTTTTTGAAGAATGTTATTCTAGATTTAAAACAAGAAAGTAAACAGAATACTTTTTTTATTTTTATTTTAATATTATTAATTTCTATTCCGCTGCCATTTGTAGTGAACAACATTGCTCTAGGATTATTGGTGGGGCACTTTTTTTTAAATTTAAAAAAAACAAATTTTAAAACGACGCAAATTCTTATATTTCCAGTAGCCATGTTTTTTACAATGGCAGTCTCTTATTTTTGGAGCATTGATAAAGAGCAAACATTGATTGCTATTCCAAAAGAAATAGCGCTTTTGCTTATTCCATTAATATTTATGAAAACGCAAATTTCTTTCAATCAAAAAAATAAGTTGATAAAATATTTTAGCTATTCTATGGTAATTATGGCGGTTTTTTTTCTTTTAAGAGCGATTATTAGATATTTAATAAATTATGATAGTCGGGTTTTTTTCTACCATGGAGAAAACGAGGATGATTATGGACTTGTGCCAAAAATATTAAATGCTATTCATGTTTCAGTTTTTGTTGCTGTAGCGTTTTTTTACTTTTTCACTAAAGAAATTAAATTAAAATCAGATTTAATTTTGTCATTTTTTTTAGCAGGATTTATTTTCTTGCTCTCTTCCAAAAATATAATTTTAGTATTTATATTTTTAGTTTTAACATTTTACTTTTTTTATTCAAAGGCATCTTACAAAATGCGATTAAGAAATCTTTTGATTTTTTCAGGAATTGTAATTTTTTCATTGTCTATTGGAAAAATAAAAACACGTTTTAAAGAAGAGTTCAGAAACAATACTAGTAACAGCATAAATCCAAACGTATTGACAACGTTACCAAACGGTGTTCACAACATTAGTATTTACGAAGCTTGGAATAACGAACAATTCACACCAAACGATTATTTTCCGGGAACGGCTTTTAGAGTTTATCAAATAAGAATGTTTTTTGAGCTTTTAAAAGACAATTCTATTTTTTTCAAAGGATTTGGATTGAATGCCTCAAAAGTAAAGCTAGTTGAAAAGGAGAATAAATACAATTTACATAAAGGTTACGGTAATTTTAATTTCCACAATCAATATATTCAGAATTTTGCTGAGCTTGGCGTGATGGGATTTATTGTATTGTTAGTTATTATAATAGCTAATTTAAAAAATGCTATTACAAAAAAAGATTTTATTCATATTTCTTTTGCCATTCTCATGATAAGTTTATTTTTTACCGAATCTTTTCTTTGTAGGCAAAGAGGAGTTACTTTTTTTACGTTACTCTACTGTATTTTCAACTCCAATTTAAAAAGCGAAAAAACAATTGCTAATTAATATAATATTATAATAACTTTAACGTTTATTATACAATATTAGGAAAAACGAAATCATAACCAAATATGAAAAGAATTTTAATTACCGGAGCCGCGGGTTTTTTAGGCTCCCACTTATGTGATCGTTTTATTAAAGAGGGGTATCATGTTTTAGCAATGGACAACCTAATTACAGGAGATTTAAGAAACATCGAACACCTTTTTAAGCTCGAACATTTTGAATTTTACCACCACGACATCACTAAATTTGTTCATATACCAGGAGAATTACATTATATTTTACACTTCGCTTCACCGGCAAGCCCAATAGATTATCTAAAAATTCCAATTCAAACCTTAAAAGTGGGCTCCCTAGGAACGCACAATCTTTTAGGTTTAGCTCGCGTTAAAAATGCCAGAATTCTAATTGCTTCTACTTCGGAAGTATACGGAGATCCATTAGTACATCCTCAAACAGAAGAATATTACGGAAACGTAAATACCATAGGCCCAAGAGGCGTTTATGATGAAGCAAAACGTTTTCAAGAATCAATCACAATGGCCTACCACACTTTTCACGGAGTGGAAACCAGAATAGTGAGAATTTTTAATACTTATGGCCCCAGAATGAGGCTCAACGATGGAAGAGTTATTCCTGCGTTTATCGGTCAAGCTCTAAGGGGTGAAGATTTAACTATTTTTGGAGACGGAATGCAAACCCGTTCTTTCTGTTACGTTGACGATCAAGTAGAGGGCATTTTTAGATTGCTCCATTCCGATTATGTTTACCCAGTAAATATTGGAAACCCTAACGAAATAACAATTAAAGATTTTGCTGACGAAATTATTAAATTAACAGGAACCGGCCAAAAAGTGGTTTACCATCCGTTGCCTATTAATGACCCGTTACAGCGCCAACCAGACATTACAAAAGCAAAAACATTGTTAGGATGGGATGCAAAAGTTTCTAGAGAAGAAGGAATGAAAATCACTTATGATTATTTCAAATCGCTTTCAAAAGAAGAGCTATTAAAAGAAGAGCACAAAGACTTTTCAGGATATATAAAATAGCATGACGTCAGCTAAATCAAGTAGATATTCAAAATATATAAGACCAATAAGCATCGTATTTGACTTATTGGTAATAGCTTTTTTAGGGATTTATTTTTTTGATGGATTGGTGTCAAAATTTAACACGTACCTTGGATATTTACTAATTTCTTGGGCCGTAATTGCCTTTCTTATTCAATTTTATGACGTATTTAGATTTACAACTCCTGTTGAAATCGTTGCCAAAATTTTGAAACAATGTTTACTATTTTCGCTATTAATAGTAACATATTACCCCTTTTCTCAAGAAGTTGTTTTTAATGAAAAAGTAGTTTTACTATATGTAGTTTTTTGTACAGCCTTAGTTACAATTTTTAAATTTCTGTTATTTTATTATTTAAAAAAATACAGAATAATCACTGGAAGTAATTATAGAAACGTTGTTATTATTGGCCATACCGAAGAATCAGTTCGTCTAAAAGAACTTTTTGAAGAACGAAACGATTACGGCTATCGATTTTTAGGGTATTTTTCAAATAAAAGTAAATCGCCAGAAATTTCAGGAAATTTAGAGAGCTTAAAAACGTTTATACTAAATAATAAAGTCGACGAAATATTCAGCTCACTAGAAGAAATGACAAACGAACAAACCATCAGCATGGTTGAATTTGCCGACACAAACAAAGTAAATATTAAATTTATTCCTGGTTCAAAAGAGATCTTTTCTAAAAATTTAAAACTAAATTACTATGAAATGTTTCCAGTTTTGTCAATGCAAAAGACAATATTGCACGACCCAACTACAAAAGTAATTAAAAGAATTTTTGACTTAGTTTTCGCGTTAATTATCATTGTTTTTCTCTTATCCTGGCTTATACCATTTTTGGCATTACTAATTAAATTAGAATCCAAAGGGCCCGTTTTCTTCAAGCAAGGAAGACCCGGATTAGACGAAA
Source organism: Bacteroidota bacterium (assembly GCA_947483095.1). The sequence continues at coordinate 4,655 of CANKLD010000006.1, read as the reverse complement.
AAGAGTTTTTTTGTTACAAATTTCGCTCCATGAAAATAAATGGGACAACGGAAAAAGAAGCTTCTAAAAATGACCCGCGCGTAACCAAAATGGGGAAGTTTATGAGAAAAACAAGCATTGACGAATTACCCCAATTTATCAATGTATTAATTGGCAACATGTCGGTTGTTGGACCAAGACCGCATTTATGGTCTCAAAATAAAGCATACGGGAATAAAATAAAAAAATACATGGTCAGACACTATGTAAAACCAGGAATCACTGGATTAGCTCAAGTTAAAGGATTTAGGGGCGAAATAGAGTCCGAACAAGACATGATAAACAGAATTAAATTTGACGTTTTCTACATCGATAATTGGTCCCTAATTTTAGATATTAAAATAATTGTCCAAACGGTTATCAATATCATAAAAGGAGAAAAAAAGGCTTATTAACCAATTGTTGATTCTTACAATTTAATCCCCGCAAAGCCCATAATTTCGGGACCGTGTATTTTTTTGAGTTTTAATGTCAATTTAAACACAAAAGAAATTATTTTTGCACCACACAATAATCACAACACAATGACTATTTTATTATTAGGTTCAGGAGGAAGAGAGCATGCATTAGCATGGAAAATGCTTCAAAGCAATAAATGCACGAAACTATTTGTTGCCCCTGGAAACGCTGGAACAGCTAGCATTGCTTCTAATGTCAATTTAAAAATCACTGATTTTGAAGCTATTAAATCATTTGCCCTGAGCGAAAATATTGAAATGGTTGTGGTAGGTCCTGAAGATCCATTGGTAAAAGGGATTTTTGATTTTTTCCAAAACGATTCCGAATTAAATCATATTCCGGTTATTGGACCTTCAAAAAAAGGGGCTCAATTAGAAGGAAGCAAAGAATTTGCCAAGGAATTTTTAGTAAAACACAATATTCCTACAGCCGGTTACGACAGTTTTACCAAAGAAACAGTTGAAAATGGCTGTGCATTTTTGGAAACGCTTCAACCGCCCTACGTTTTAAAAGCAGATGGATTAGCCGCTGGAAAAGGAGTTTTGATAATTAATGATTTAGCCGAAGCAAAACAAGAATTGAGAAACATGCTAGTGGATGCAAAATTCGGCGAAGCAAGCTCAAAAGTAGTAATTGAAGAATTTTTAGACGGTATAGAATTAAGCTGTTTTGTATTAACGGATGGCGTCAACTATAAAATTTTACCCACAGCAAAAGATTATAAACGAATTGGGGAAGGCGATACCGGATTAAATACCGGCGGAATGGGAGCCGTTTCACCAGTTCCCTTTGCGGATGCGATTTTACTAGAAAAAATTGAAAATAGAATTGTAAAACCGACTATTGAAGGTTTAAAAAAAGACAATATTCAATACAAAGGCTTTGTTTTTATCGGATTAATTAACGTGAAAGGAGAACCAATTGTAATTGAATACAATGTTAGAATGGGTGATCCCGAAACTGAAGTGGTAATTCCAAGGTTAAAATCGGATTTGGTTGAATTGTTTCAGGCCGTTGCCAACGAAAAACTGAACGAAATTAATTTGGAGGTAACAGATAAAAGCGCAGCAACTATAATGGTAGTTTCTGGAGGATATCCGGAAGAATATGTAAATGGGAAAGTGATATCAGGAATAGAAACGGTTAACGATTCTCTCGTTTTTCACGCAGGAACAAAGAAAGATAACGATACTATTATTTCGAACGGAGGAAGGGTTTTGGCAGTTACTTCATTAGGGGATAATTTCGAAGAAGCCATAAAAAAATCGTATCAAAACATAGAAAAACTACATTTCGACACGATGTATTATAGAAAAGATATCGGTTTCGACCTTTAATTAAAGAAAGAATGAGCCGTAGTATCTTGATTTTCTTCGTTGTTGGCTTTGTGTAATTGCAATTGCTTTATCCAATAAATCATTGCGGCTAGGCAAATAATTATAAAAACCCAATTGATTGTATTTGCGGCAAACCAATTTTCTAATTCTAATTCTCTTAAATAATTTTGCGGAATGAAAAAAATGTTTTCAAATAACCATTGTATTCCTTCAAAAAATGCTTTCATCTTTGTTCAAGTATTATATTTACATTTGCAAAAGTATAAAATATCCATATGATTACAAGTCTTTTTAAGAAATCTACCCCAATTAATTTTGCATTTGTATTTTTAATGCTATTATTTTTCTTTTTAACTACTCAATTTCATCAAGTTGGAACCGTTTTTTCATTTGGTTTGATGGCTAAAAAAACGATTTTGTTTATCACCATTTTTGGCTGTTTTTTCATTGGAAATTTTATCATTAAAAAGAACGGATTGAGCAAAGACAGTGCTTTTACGATATTATTTTATTTATTAATGTTGCTTTTCTTCCCTTCAGTAATGAATAATTCTAAGTTGTTTTTGGCTAACTTTTTTATACTATTAGCATTAAGAAGACTCTTCTCTTTACAAACATCAAAATCCCAAAAAGAAAAAATATTTGACGCCTCATTATGGGTTTTTGTGGCCTCCTTATTTCATTTTTGGAGTATATTTTTTATAATATTAGTTTTTATTAGCATTCTATTTCACACCGCAAGAGATTATAGAACCTGGTTTTTACCTTTTATTGCCTTTTTTGTTTCAATGGTAGTATTGTACTTTTTTGATTTGGTTTTTGATTTCAATAATGTGGGGATATTAATTGCAAACTCAGTCAGCGATTTTGAAATCAACTATTTTATTAATAATTATCAAAACCTAGCTTTATCTCTTTTTGCTCCAATTTCACTCTTTTTCATTGCTAATTTAGGACTTACCATTTCCAACCGATCGATAATTCTTCATTCTACGTATAAGAAAATCATCGCCGCGTTTTTTATTGGACTATTGGTTTTTGTATTTTCACCAAATAAAAGCAATGAAATTCTGATTTTTACTTTTGCACCGTTGGCTTTTGCAATGACGATTTTTGTAGAAACAACACAATCGAAAGCGAAAACAGAATTGTTCTTTTTAGCGGTGGTGGGATGTAGTTTATTTGCGTTTTTCTCTCAATTATAATTTGCTTCCAAAAGCTAAATCACCAGCGTCTCCAAGCCCTGGAATTATATAATTTTTCTCATTTAGCCTTTCATCGATAGAAGCAATCCAAAGGTGACAATTGTCGGGCAAATGCGATTCCAAGTACTTTATCCCTTCCGGTGCGGCAATAACAACGGCCAAATGAATTTCTTTTGGAAGACCTTTTGAAATTAATTTATTAAATACCGCAACTATAGATTGTCCAGTTGCCAACATAGGATCAACCAAAATTAAATTGGCACCATTGATATCTGAAACCGCGTCGTATTCTACTTTTATTTCAAAATCAGTATCGTTATTCGGATGAAATCTATAGGCGGAAATAAATCCGTTTTCTGCGCCATCAAAATAATTCAAAAACCCATTGTGCAATGGTAATCCCGCTCTTAATATGGAGCAAATCACTATTTTGGCATTAATTTCTGAAGATTTTTTAAGGCCAAGCGGAGTGGAAATTTCCCAGCTTTTATAGTCCAATACTTTACTCATTTCATAGGCCATAATTTCGCCAATACGCTCTATGTTTCTTCTGAATCGAAGGCGGTCTTTCTGAATATTTTGATCTCTAATTTCTCCTAGAAAATGATTTAAAACGCTATTTTTTTCAGATAAATGATGAATTTTCATAAAATTGGGATTAATGTTTCAACGTTAAAAGTATAAAAAGTATCTTTGCCTTTTAAACAACAAAGATATGTTTTCAAAATTAGCTTATTCAGTATTCGAACAAAGTATTCAAGATTATCATCAATTTGATGATGTGGACCAACCCATAAACAACCCTTTTCCGAAAGAGCAATTTGAGCACTTATTGTATCATAAAAATTGGATTGATACCGTTCAATGGCATTTTGAAGATATCATTCGTGATCCAAATATCGACCCCGTTGCAGCGCTAACTTTAAAAAGAAGAATTGATGCTTCCAATCAAGAACGTACGGACATGGTGGAATATATTGACAGTTATTTTTTACAAAAATACAGCCATGTTGCTGTTAAAGCTGGGGCAAAAATCAATTCTGAAAGTCCGGCTTGGGCTTTTGATAGACTGTCCATTTTGGCTTTGAAAATTTATCACATGAATGAAGAAACAAGTCGTGAAGGAGCTTCTGCAGAACACCGTCAAAAATGTCAAGAAAAATTAAACGTGCTTTTAGACCAAAGGACCGATCTTTCTTCAGCAATTGAAGATTTATTAACCGACATTGAAAATGGCGATAAATTCATGAAAGTGTACAAGCAAATGAAAATGTACAACGATGATGATTTAAACCCGGTTTTGTATCAGAACAAAAAATAATTGACACCTTAAATTGTCAAAACCAATAGAACATATAGCCGTCATGAGACTCTCCGCAATGGGAGATGTTGCCATGACGGTTCCTGTTTTAAGGGCTTTTAAAGCAAAATATCCCAACGTTAAAATCACCGTTATTTCAACGCCATTTTTTCAACCTTTATTTAATGATCTTCCTAATGTAAATTTTTTACCTTTTGATAAAAAAGGAAAACACAAAGGATTTTTAGGATTGTTCCGATTGTTTCTAGATTTAAGGAAAATTAATATTGATGCTTTCGCCGATTTGCATAATGT
>CANKLD010000005.1 GCA_947483095.1 Bacteroidota bacterium | reverse complement strand
GTTTTATTAGCTTTTGGATTGCTTTGGTTTTTTATTAAAAATAAAATTTCAAAATCGACTGCTATTATTTTGGTTGGAATTATTATGATTTCCGATTTATTTTTCATTGATAAAAATTATTTGAATGCTAAGAATTTTGTTAATCCAAGCGAAGTTGATGTTCCCTTTCAACCTACCGCTTCTGATATAGAAATTCTTCGAGATACGACTCATTATCGAGTTTTTGAAGTAAATGGCAACATGTCAAATGCTAGAACTTCCTATTTCCATCAATCTATTGGTGGTTATAGTGCGGTTAAACCTCGTAGAATGCAGCAATTATTTGACTATCAAATTGCTAAAAATAATATGGAAGTTTTGAATATGTTGAATGCAAAATTTATCATTCAAACGGATAAAGAAGGCAAAGAATTCCCGACCTACAATCCGAATTACAATGGGAATGCATGGTTTGTTCAAAAGGTTAAATTCGTAAATTCTTCGGATGAAGAAATGAAATCTTTGGATAAATTAGATTCTAAAAATGAGGCAGTTGTGAACCAGAAAGAATTTGGCACACTACTTAAAACGAGCTCATTTGTTAAAGATTCTTTATCTACTATAAAGTTAATTAGTTATAAACCAAACCATTTGAAATATACTTCTAATAATCCAAATTCAGGGTTAGCAGTTTTCTCGGAAATGTATTATGCCGATGGTTGGAATGCAACAATTGACGGGAAAAAAGCTGTTTATTTTAGAGCGGATTATGCACTACGAGCAATGGAAATTCCTGCTGGTAAACACACTATAGAATTCAAGTTTGATCCACAAGTGGTTAAAACAGGAAGTACCATCGCCTTGATTAGTTTTATACTGATGATTTTGTTGTTGGGAGGCGCTATTTATTTGGAGCAAAAGAAGTCTAAACAATAATTGATAAAAGATTGGATAATAATAAAATAGTAATCATAACGTATTATTGGCCCCCAGCAGGTGGGCCAGGAGTTCAGCGTTGGTTAAAATTTGTAAAGTATTTACCTGATTTTGGTTTCCAACCGATAGTGTATATTCCTGAAAATCCATCGTATCCAATAATTGATGAAAAGTTGCTTTCAGAAGTTTCTAGTCAAGCGATAATCATTAGAAATAAAATTGTTGAACCCTATCAATGGGCCTCTTTTTTATCAAAAAATAAAACCAAAAAAATTAGTTCAGGAATTATTCCAAACAATAAAAAACAAACGATTTTAGATCAATTATTACTTTGGATTCGAGGAAATATTTTTATTCCAGATGCTCGAGTGTTATGGGTAAAACCATCAGTAAAATTTTTAGAAAAGTACCTATCTGAAAATGGAATTACTACCATTATTACTTCTGGTCCGCCTCATAGTTTGCATTTAATTGGATTAGAATTAAAGAAAAAATTGAACGTGAAATGGGTAGCTGATTTTCGTGATCCTTGGACTACAATTGGTTATCACAAAGAAATGAAATTATCAGAATATGCTGCTAATAAACACAAGCAGCTAGAATTTAAAGTTTTAAATACTGCCGATTTGATTTTGGTGACTAGTCCATCAACGAGAGCTGAGTTCAAAAAAATAACATCTAAACCTATTGAAGTTATCACCAATGGTTATGATGTTGAGAAAATTGGAAATCAGATAATAGATAAAAAATTCTCATTAGCTCACATTGGGTCCTTCTTATCTGAAAGAAACCCAAGGATTTTATGGGAAAGCATTTCAGAATTAATTAGAGAGAATCCACTATTTGCGTCACATTTTCAATTAAAATTAATTGGTGCCGTAAGTCAAGAAGTATTAGATGCGATTGCCTTATTTCAATTGCAAAATTACGTTGTTAATTTGGGTTATATTTCTCACGATGAAGCTATTGCACATCAAAAAAAATCCCAGGTTTTGTTGTTAATTGAGATAAATTCTGAGGATACTAAAAGTATCATTCCGGGAAAATTATTTGAATATATGGTTTCCGAAAGACCTATAATTGGGATTGGTCCAAAAGGTTCTGACTTCGCTGAAATTATTACCGATACCAATACAGGAATCTTTGTTGATTATTCTGAAAAAGACAAACTGAAAAGCTACATTGCCAATTATTTTAGTTTGTTTTTGGAAGGAAATTTAAAATCCAATGGCGTAGGATTACAAAAATATTCTAGAAAAAATTTGACTGAAAAATTAGCTACTTTATTAAATCGAAAACAAAATAATTAATAACTTCCATAGGTTAGTATTCCCCTTAGATACATTTTATAAATGCACTTCAACCGATTTTTTAATTATTTTTTCAAATACATTATTTTAGTTTTTCCTTCAAATACTCTCCTGTAATAGACGCTTTATTTTTAATGATTTCTTCAGGTGTTCCAACGGCTAGTATTTGTCCCCCATTTTCTCCGCCTTCAGGGCCTAAATCTATGATGTAATCGGCACATTTTATCATGTCTAAATTGTGTTCAATCACAATTATAGAATGTCCCTTGTCAATTAATGCATCAAATGAGGTCAGTAATTTTTTAATATCGTGAAAATGCAATCCTGTGGTTGGTTCATCAAAAACAAACAATGCTTTGTCTTTTGTACTTCCTTTTACAAGAAAGGACGCCAATTTGATTCGTTGCGCTTCACCTCCAGAAAGTGTGGAAGAGGATTGCCCCAATTGAACATATCCCAATCCCACATCTTGTAAAGGTTGCAGTTTCTGAACTATTTTGGTAAGATTTGCTGCTTTGAAAAATTCCAAAGAATCGTCAACCGTCATGGTCAAAATATTGTCGATATTTTTTCCTTCAAAATAAACTTCAAGTACTTCTTTTTTGAATCGTTTTCCGTTACAAGCATCGCAAGGCAATTGCACATCTGCCATAAAGACCATTTCTACATTAATTGAGCCTTCCCCTTTACAAGCTTCACAGCGACCTCCATCAACATTAAAGGAAAAATGTTTAGGCTGATATCCTCGAATTTTCGATAATTTTTCTTTAGCATATAAATCTCGAATGTCATCGTATGCTTTTATGTAAGTCACAGGATTTGAACGGGAACTTCTACCTATTGGATTTTGATCTACATATTCAATGTGCCTAATCTTGTGATAATAGCCCTGCATATCGGTAAATTGCCCTGCTTTTTCTCCAATACCATCTAATTTCTTTTGCATTGCAGGAAATAAAATCTTCTTTACCAAAGTACTTTTTCCACTACCTGAAACCCCTGTAATTACGGTTAAAACTTCCAATGGAAATTTGACATCTACATTTTGCAAATTATTTTCGCGCGCGCCTAAAATTTCAATATAAGTTCCCCATTTTCTTCGGATTCTTGGTACTGCAATTTCTAAATTTCCATTTAAATAGTTAGCCGTTAGTGAGTCGGATTTTAGAATTTCAGCAAATGTACCTTGTGCCACCAATTCCCCACCGTGAGTTCCTGCTTCAGGACCAATATCGATAATCATATCGGCAGCTTTCATAATGTCTTCATCGTGTTCAACAACAAGTACCGTATTTCCCAAATCTCGAAGTGAAAGGAGCACTTTTATCAATCTTTCGGTATCTTTTGGATGCAATCCAATACTTGGTTCATCTAAAATATACATCGATCCAACCAAACTACTCCCCAAAGAAGTTGCCAAATTGATGCGCTGCGATTCTCCGCCCGATAATGTGGCTGAGTTTCTATTTAATGTTAAATAATCCAATCCTACATCAATTAAGAACTTTAATCGTCCATTTATTTCTATTAAAAGTCGTTTGGCAACCTTTTGATCAAAATCATTTAATTCTAATTTTTCAAAGAAAACCCCCAGTTTTTTGATTGATAAATCAACCAAATCAGATACTGTTTTTTCACCTATTTTAATATAAGAAGATTTAATTCGAAGTCGTTTTCCTTTGCAAGAATGGCATTTTGTTTTGCCACGATACCTTGACAACATTACCCGATTTTGAATTTTATAATTTTTATCTTCTAATTCTTTGAAGAATTTTGTTAATCCTGTGAAAAAAGAATTCCCATTCCAAAGCACGGCTTTATCTTCATCCGATAATTGATAATAAGGTTTGTGAATTGGAAAATCAAATTTGTAGGCATTGTTTACCAATTCATCTCGGTACCAACTCATACTTTCGCCACGCCACGCATAAATCGCATTTTCATAAATAGACAAAGCCGTATTTGGGATTACCAATTCTTCGTCAATTCCAATAATGCTTCCATAACCTTCACATACAGGACAAGCGCCATAAGGATTATTAAAACTAAACAAATGAACATTGGGTTCTAAAAACGAAATGCCATCCAATTCAAAATTATTACTAAAACTAAAACGTTTATCAGTTGCAACTTCTTGTAAAAAACAAATTCCTTTACCTTCGTAAAAAGCAGTTTGAACCGCATCGGCAAGTCGATTGTAAAAATCTTCCTCCTCTTTGATAACAATTCGGTCAATTATCAGTAAAACTTGTTTGTTGTCTAATGAATGGGCGTCGATTTCGTCCAAACGAATCGTCTCATTTTTAACCAAAATCCTAGCAAATCCTTGTTGTAACAGTGCTTTTAATTTATCTTCTAATGCTCTGCTTTTTTCTAAATGAATAGGAGCGAGGAGTAGCCATTTGCTATCCATTTCTAATGACTTCACTGTATTTATAACATCAGATACCGTATTCTTCTTTACTTCCAATCCAGAAATAGGAGAGTAGGTTTTACCAATTCTGGCAAATAATAGCTTTAAATAATCATAAATTTCCGTTGAAGTTCCTACGGTTGATCGAGCATTGGTGGTATTTACTTTTTGTTCAATTGCAATAGCAGGCGCAATTCCTTTGATATATTCCACTTTTGGCTTGTCCAATCTACCCAAAAATTGGCGCGCATAAGAGGATAAACTTTCCACGTATCTTCTCTGTCCTTCGGCATATAAAGTATCGAAAGCCAAACTTGATTTTCCAGAACCCGACAAACCGGTAATAACTACTAATTTATTGCGAGGAATAGCTACATCAAGATTTTTCAAGTTGTGAACTTGAGCCCCTTTAATGATTATATTTTTCTTAGGTTCGAGTTGTGAAATATCAGTTTTAATCATATCCTATTTTGAATTATTGCAAAGATAATTAATTATAACATTAGAAACTTCCAACAAAAGTTAAACTGTTAATATGATTATTATTTAATATACTTTATACCAATATGATAATAACAAATATTAAGTATTAAATTATTCATTTTTTAATTTTTAAGTTTTTTTTGTAAAATAAATAAATTTTATATAGAAAAAACCCCTAAAATGTAATAATAAAACTTTACATTACCTTAACATTTTAATTTATTACACACATTAATAGGCTCAATTAATTGGCGATATACCATTGTAAATATTGATTATAGTAACACTTTTAATTATTTTTTAGTTGTATAGTTTTTGTATGGTACTATTTAAAACATTCAAAAAAGATCTCGAGTAAATTTGGACTATAACATTTAAACTAAAATTTATGAAAAAAATTACTCTATTTATTTATTTATTCTCATTAATGATGGGAATGCAACAAACTTCTGCACAAACCTATGATTTAATAGCTTCTTTCGCTGGAACAGGTTTAGAAGGTACCTTTGGAAGCACAACTGCCGCTTATGCTACTAATCCCGTAGGTACAGATCAAGTGATTATGATAACTAGCAATCTATCAGGTACTGTTTGGCAAGGGCTAAATGTCACTTTGGCTTCAAATTACAGACTTACTGCCGCAACCCAATTGTCAATGAAGCTAGATGTTTATTCAACTACTCCTATAACTATAGCCCCAAAAGCTCAATATGGTATTGCTGGAGCTCCAGAATCTGTTACAACTGCTTCCCATAATGGAACTGGATGGGAAACTTTGACGTTCACTTTTAACAAAAATTTAGATGGTAAAGTACCTGCAAATGGTGATTATTCTGATTTTGCTCTACACATTAACTGGAACATTGCTAATAATAACTATGGTACACCAGATGGAAGAATATTTTATATCAAAAATCTTAAAGGTCTTCCAGTTGCACCACCACCTCCTGATTTTGCTCCTGACCAAGCACCAATTCCTTCAACACCAAATTCACAAGTTTTTAGCATTTATAGTGATACAGGTGGATTTACAAATAATTGGATTAGGGATTATTATTTTGGTAACTTTGCTGGTAAACCAGATTTAGATACAACCGCATCTGTTAATGAAGCTATTAAAATGAACTTTGTTGAAGGATATGGAGAAGGTTTAGATCCTCTTTTACCTCGAAAAGATGTTTCAGGCTATGGTTATTTAAATTTTAGTTACTATGTTAAGAGTGGTGCAGCTAATGCAGGGTCTTTAGGGCATCAATTCTATTTTGACTTGATTTCTAGAATTGGAGCAGCAAACACTGAAGCTTTTTACGGAATTGGAACAGCTTTAACTACTGCTGGCAATGCTTCTGAACATGTTAAAAAACTTATTGTTTTTGATTCTTGGCAAACAGTTAGTATTCCTTTGTCAGATTTTGTAGGATTTAGTCCTGCTAACTTTTTTCAGTTTAAAATTGGATCTTCCTCTGATTTGAGAACAAAAATTGCATATTTTGATGATATTTATTTTTCAGTTAACCCTGGAACAGTTTTAAAAACAGATAGTTTTGCTGTTTCTAAAGTGAAATTCTATCCAAACCCAACATCAAATGTTTTAAACATTGAATCAGTTGGAACGATTCAGAATATTGCAATTTACAATGTTTTAGGACAAGAAGTAATGAACAAACCAACAAATGAAACGTCAGTAAGTTTAAACGTTTCAGGATTAAATGCAGGTCTTTATGTAATTAAAACTTCAATTGATGGAGCTATTTCATCAACAAAATTTATAAAAGAATAGTTTAATATTTAAAATTTTTAAGACTGTCATAAATGGCAGTCTTTTTTTTTAAATCATTTTTTTTATTATATATTTAATGTACATATTTATTTTTTATTAAATATTTAATTTATATATTTATTTTTAATTATAATGAAATGCAATTTCTAAAAACTCAAATTAAACTTTTATTATTTCTGTTTTCTTTAATAAGTACCGCACAACAATTACCTCCAATTGTAAAGTATTCTAAAGATATTTATAATGCTGGCATACAAAACTGGATGATTTCTCAAGACAATCAGCGGTTTATGTATTTTGCTAACAATGAAGGTTTGTTAGAGTTTAATGGTTCAAGGTGGGTATTAAATCCCTCGCCAAATGAAACTATTATTCGTTCTGTAAAATGCATTCAGGATAAAATATACACTGGGGCTTATATGGAATTTGGCTATTGGCAACGTGCCGCTAATGGAGAATTATTTTACACCTCGTTAAGCAAATCGATCAAGTCTAAAATTAATGATGACGAACAATTTTGGGGTATTTTTCCATTTGATAATTGGATACTTTTTCAATCTTTAGAAAAAATTTACGCTTACAATACCAAAACTAAGTTATTTACCATTATAAAACCTAAAAGCACTATTAATAAAGCTTTTAAAACCTCAAATGGTATTTATTTTCAAACACCAAATGGGTTATTTGAAATAGATCAAGGTAAAAGAAAGTTGTTTTTAAGTAATACTATCATTAATCAAAATAAGCTTATAAATATATTTGAAACATCTGATGGCTTGCTTTTAGTTACCCAAAAACAAGGAGTTTTTAAATATAAAAATGGTGTTTTATCTAAATTTCATACCAATATTGATGCTGAAATACTGCAAAGTAATATTTATAGTAGTCAATTATTATCTGATGAAAGTGTAGCACTTGGTTCAATTTCTAATGGAATTTTTATTTTATCCAGAGAAGGAAAATTAATTTATCACATCACCCAAAATTCAGGATTGAGCAATAATACCGCGCTTTCTTTATTTGAAGATGCAGATAAAAATTTATGGATAGGTTTAGATAATGGAATCAATTGTATCAATTTAAAATCTCCTATAAATAGTTATATTGATAATACAGGAATTCTAGGTGCAATTTATGCATCAGCTACTCACAACAATAAGTTATATATCGGAACAAATCAAGGTCTTTTTTATAAAGATTTGAATTCTTCTTCCAAATTTGAATTTGTACAAAATACCAAAGGGCAGGTTTGGTCTTTATTTTCATTTAAGAACACCCTTTTTTGTGGGCACGACTCAGGCACCTTTATTGTAAATGACGCAAATGCAAATCTAATTTTTTCAGGTTCTGGAACTTGGAAATTCGAACCCTATTTGAATGGAAATAATTTTATTTTACAAGGGAATTACAATGGTATTTCAGTTTTAGAGAAAAGTTCAAATGGATGGACTTTTAAAAACAAAATTGAAGGTTTTAATTATTCTTCTAAGTATTTTGAAATACTTAATAAAAAAGACGTTTATGTAAGCCACGAATACAAGGGAGTTTATACATTTTCAATGGATGATTTATTGACTAAAGCTTCTAAAGTTATCAAATTTAAAAATCCAATTAAAGGTAAAAATGCTGGTTTAGTGAAATATAATAATCATATTTACTACGCTTATAAAGATGGGGTTTTCAAATTAAATAATCAAACAAAACAATTTTTTAAAGACAAGGCATTAAGTTCCATATTTGAAAATGATGAATATGTTACTGGTAAAATGATTGTAGACAAGTCAAATAAACTTTGGTTTTTTACTAAAAACTACATTCATTATTTTTCCTCAGGAAAGCTATCTACAGAATTAAAAAAGAATAGTTTACCTATTCCTTGTTCAATGACCAATTCTATGCCAGGATATGAAAATATATTACAATTGAATGATGTTAATTATTTGATTGGATCTACAGATGGCTATTATATTTTAAAGAACATTGATTTTAAATTTAGCAATTATAAAGTTTCGTTAATTAGAATTTCAAATTCAGGAGTTAATTCTAAACCATTAAATATTTCAATTAAAGAGGAAGTGGATTTAAGGCATAATCAAAATAATTTAGAATTTAGTTATACTGTTCCAGAATATGACAATTACATTAAAGCAGAATATAAATATAAATTAGTTGGATTTAATGATAAATGGAGTGACTGGACTTTTAATTCAAAAGTGGTATTTGAAAATTTACCAGCCGGTGATTATACCTTTTATGTTAGGGCCAAAGTAGCAAATTCTATTACAGACAATATTGAATCGTATTCTTTTGTGATATCCAAACCATTCTATTCGAACGCATGGGCAAAATTATTTTATTTTATTTTGTTGCTAATAACAGGATTTTATATTCATAAATTTTATACTATTTTTCATGAAAAAAGACATCAAAGAATTATTGCCGAAAATAATATCTTATTAGAACTTAAAGAACTGGAGAATGATCAAAAAATAATGAAAATTCAAAATGAACAGCTAATTCAAGATGTTGATACGAAAAGCAAAGAATTAGCCGTGTCAACCATGAATCTTATTAAGAAAACAGAATTATTAAACATAATTAAAGCAGATCTTAAAAACTCAATTGATAGTTCAACTAATGTAAGTATTAAAGACGTAATTTCTACAATAAATAGTAATGTAAATGAAGAGAGCACGTGGAATATTTTTAAAGAAGCATTTGATAGCGCTGATAATAATTTTCTAAAGAAAGTTAAAGAATGTCATCCCTCTTTGACGCCAAATGATTTAAGACTCTGTGCTTATTTAAGATTGAACTTATCTTCTAAGGAAATTTCCCCTCTTTTAAATATATCTGTACGAAGTGTGGAAATTAAAAGATATCGTTTACGTAAAAAAATTGATTTACCTCACGAAAAAGGATTAGTTGAGTATATTTTGTCTATTTAAATACTTTAATTCAACACTATAACACCTATACAATTCCTCAACAAAAGTAAGAATACCAATTTTTAAATGGTTTAAAACTTGTTTTTATTTTTATTTTTTAAATTGTGTTTTAACAATAAATTCAAATCTACACAAGTGTTTTTTTATGATAGCTGTATTTTGTTGTGGTTTTTTTTATTCAATTAATGAAAATTCATCTGTATTTTTGAAATTCTTATTAACTATTCATAAACATTAACTAATCATTAATTTAATCTAGTACTTTAAATGAAAAATTTATTTTATTTTCTAACTTTGTGCTCTGCATTTTCTGGGTTTTCTCAAACAGAAAAAATTGCTATCCAAAAAAATGATTCCGAACATAGTATAACTATTGAAGGCAAAAATTTCATTATAAATGGAATGAATTGGGATTATTTCCCAATTGGCACAAATTATTCTTACAGCCTATGGAATCAAACAGATGCTTTTATTCAACAAGCACTTGACGACGAAATGGGTTTGCTAAAAAACATGGGTGTAAACTCTATTCGTGTTTATTCTGGAATTCCTAAAAAATGGATTGAGTATATTCATACTAATTTTGGTATTTACACCATGTTAAATCACTCTTTTGGTAGATACGGTTTAACTATAGATGGTGTTTGGAAACCTAATACAGAATATTCTGACCCTAAAACGAAGAAACTTCTTTTAAGCGAAGTGACTCAAATGGCCAAAGAGTATAAAGATACCAAAGGATTATTATTGTTCCTTTTAGGTAATGAAAATAATTACGGCTTGTTTTGGGACGGAGCTGAAACAGAAAATATACCTGTAAAAGATAGAAAAGCTACAATTAGAGCTCGTTCTATGTATAAATTATTCAATGAAGCAGTAGTAGCTATGAAAGCTATTGACTCCAATCATCCAATGGCTATTTCTAATGGTGATTTGCTTTTTCTAGACATAATAGCAGAGGAATGTAAAGATTTTGATGTATTCGGAACAAACGTATATAGAGGTGTTTCATTTGGTGATTTATTTGAAAGAGTTAAAAAAGAATATGGTAAGCCAGTTCTATTTACAGAATTTGGTTCAGATACTTTTAATGCTACAACCAATCAAGAGGATCAAAACGCACAAGCTTTTTATTTAAAAGGCAATTGGAATGAAATATACAATAATGCTTCAGGAATGGGTAAAGCAGGAAATGCTATTGGTGGTTTTACTTTTCAATTTAGTGACGGTTGGTGGAAATATGGTCAAACTTCTAATTTAGATTTGCATGATAATAATGCTTCATGGTCAAATGGTGGTTACCAAAAAGATTTTATTGAAGGTGAAAACAATATGAATGAAGAATGGTTTGGTATTTGTGCAAAAGGACCAACAAATGAAAAAGGTTTTTACCAATTGTATCCAAGAGCGGCCTATTATGTTTTGAAAGAAATTCATAAGTTTAATCCGTTTTCTGCAAATGCTGATAAAGAGAAACTTAAAACTCTTTTTGATCAAGCCAATTTAATGGATGCTACACTTAGAGCTCGAGCAGACAAAGCGGCATTAGCGAGCAATGATGGTGGAGTATTAAAAATAAGTAATCTTAGAGCTGAATTCACAACTTTTAATACGGGCGGTAGCTTAATTTCAACTCCAAAATCAGATGATCCTGATACTGCGAATTATCCAAACAAACTAGGTTTTGATCACATGCAATCCTATTTTATTGGTGTTGAAGGAAATCCGTCTGCCAATATGAAAGCAAATGTAAATTTCAATGTTTTAGGAAGAGTTGCTGAAAATCCTATAAACGAAATCTTTTATGAAAATAGAGGTAAAGCACAAACCTTTAGTACACCTGATGGGCCAATCACGGTAACCGACTTTAATAGAGTTCAAGTCTATAATGCTTCTTACAATTGGAATGCAAAGGATTTTGATTTGAAAGGTTTTTACAGAACGGGTCATTATCATTGGGGTTATGAAGGTGATTTCTTTGCGTTATACTCTGAGGCAAATTATGGAACAAATTTAGATTTATATAATGGTGAAACCCTTGGATTTGAAATAGACGGTAAAAGAAGTCTAAAAGGTTTTAAAGCAGCATTTGGACCACAATTATGGTGGGGAGCAAATCCAGCTTATTTATTAAAATATGGAACTAAATTAGGTAAAGTTGATGCTACTGTAGTGTATCATGAAGATATTAACCAAGTAGAAGCATCACAAACTGTTTCTTCTATTGCATTTCCGGTGCCAAAAACAAGAAGAGCTACTGTTCATTTTAAAACGAAGCTAGGTGCTTTAGGTATTGATGTAGGAGGTATTTGGGGAGGTCAACCTTTGAATGGTAGAACATTTCAAATGATGGATGGTAATGTTGTAAAAGTGGATAAAATTAAGAACAACGATAACTGGGGAGGAAAAGTAAAACTTACGCTTTCTCAAGGTAAATTTAATGCCTACACACAAGGAGCCATTCAAGGTCTAGTTGCTTCAGGAGGTGCAGATAATGTTCAAACATTTACGGGTTGGAGATTAAAAGACACAGGAAGCGGTAACCAAATGAATTTTTTAGCAGGTTTTACCTATAACATAAATTCTAAATTACAAGTAGCCCCAAATGTTTTATGGCAAAAACCGCTTGTAGAAGCAATGCCTAATGGTGTAGGTGCACCTGGAAGACTTAGAAATGTATTGGATGATCCATTTTTTGTAAGAGCCAATAGAGAAACATTAGGAGGAGAATTATTAATCACTTACGATCCAACTCCAGCTACATGGATGTATGAATGGAATAATGATATGGTTGAAGATGCAAAATTTGCATTTAGTACTGGTTTTGTTTTTAGAAAATTGCCTACAACAATGGATGCGGCAATAGGATTTTTATCAAATAGAACTGCTTTTGCTTTTGACAAATCTGCTCCTGCGCAGAACTTATGGGAATCGAATACTAGAATTGTTTCAAAAATTAGTCCAGATTTTGGTATGATTGCAAATATCTATTTTGGAAACGGTCAAGCCAATGGAGATTCAGAAAGAACCATTGACAGAATGGGTGGTGATATTAGATTAATTTACAAAAATGTGAAACTAGTTTCTTCTACTAAATTAAATGATTGGGGACCTTTTGATTACCACCGTGATTTTAACTTAACTTATCCACTTCAATCTCAAGTAGATATTTCAACATCTTTAGGTAAACCAAGCTGGAATATTTTACCAGATACAAGAATTGGTTTAATGGGTATATGGAGAACGTTAAATCAATATTCTCCTAGATATTCTCCAACTTTTGTGCCACCAAACACTTATCCTGCAGTTCCTGCTATAAGTCCAGTAGGTTTTGCAAATGGTTCTGAATGGGAAATTAGAACATATATTCATATTAATATTGGTAAATAATTTTAAAAAAAATGAAAAATAGAAAAATTAATTATTTAAGAAATTCGTTCTTATTGCTAGTAATAGTACTAGTCAATTTAAATTGTGAAAGAGATTTGTCAGATGATGCTGTAAATGCTACTTACCCTAAAACCGCAGAAATATTCACTGATTCACCAATAGGAATGGGAACTGATTTTTACTTTCCTTATGCACCAGGACCAGATAATCCAATTGGATCAAAATTCAATGCTTGGACTGTAGACAGTAATGTAAGTTATAAAGGTAATGCCTCGATGCGTTTTGATGTGCCAAATGGAGATGATCCGAACGGGAATTATGCTGGAGGAATCTTTAGAGTAGATGGTGCAGGAAGAGATTTAACTGGATATGATGCGTTGACATTTTGGGCAAAATCTTCGCAAAATGTTTCCATTAATGAAATTGGGTTTGGGGAAGATTTTAATACTTACAGTGGAAATAAATACATTACTACTATGAGAAACGTCAATATAACAACAAATTGGGTAAAATACATAATTCCTATTCCAGATGCTTCGAAATTGGTCAACGAAAGAGGAATGTTAAGATATGCGGCAGGTGGAACTGGTACTGACAAGAAAGGATACACCTTTTGGATTGATGAATTGAGGTTTGAAAAGCTAGGTACTATTTTACCATTACAAGCTTCAATAATGAACGGTGAAACCATTACTAGATCTACTTTTGTTGGTGTAACTTCATCAATAACAGGTGTACTAGCAACATTTAATATGCCTAACGGTAGCAATCAATCGGTTGCTATAAGTCCAGCTTTTTTAAATTTTACATCCTCAAATCCTTCTGTTGCTAAAGTAAGTGATACAGGTATAGTAACACCTTTAAGTGCTGGAACGGCTGTAATAACTGCTACTTTTAATGGAAAACCGGTTTTAGGTAGTTTGATAATTAATTGCACAGGTAGTTTTACTCATGCAACAAAACCAACTTTAAATCCATCTAATGTTATTTCAATATTTTCAGATGCTTATACAAATGTTCCAGTGAATTATTATAACGGTTATTGGGCACCATGGCAAACCACACAATCTAGTGATTTTGCCGTTTTAGGTGATAATGTATTAAATTATACCAACTTTAATTTTGTTGGAATCGAGTTTAGTAGTCCAACCGTGAATGCGAATAGTATGACGCATCTTCATTTTGATGTCTATATCCCTGGCCCTGTAGCACCTGGAAGAAGATTAGAAATAAGATTAACTGATTTTGGAGCTAATGGAGTATATGGTGGAGGAGATGATTCACAAAGTCTACCGTATTTAGCATCAAATAATTTAGTTTCTCAGAATTGGATTTATTTTGAAATTCCATTATCTCAACAAGTAAGCCTTAATAGTAGATCTAATTTAGCTCAAATAATACTTTTAGGTGGAGATAATTCAACATTGTACGTAGATAATATATATTTTCACAATTAAAAAATAAGTAAAGATGATTTCTAATAAAATAAAATACAAAATTATCATAACTGCTGCTATTATTTTTTCATTAAATAGTTGCACTAAAGAAGATAAACAAACTGTTGTTACTAAAAACACGTTAGTAATGAGTGATGAATTTAATACAGACGGTGCTCCTAATCCTAATTTATGGTCTTATAATATTGGAACTGGCGATAATGGATGGGGGAATAAAGAGGAACAATATTATACCAATAGAACTCAAAATATTATAGTTGAAAATGGGGTATTAAAAATTACAGCCCGTAGAGAACAATATATGGGTAAATCATATACCTCTGCTCGAATTTTTACTAAAGGTAAATTCGAAACCAAATACGGAAGAATTGAAGCAAGAATAAAATTGCCTAGAGGAAAAGGGTTATGGCCTGCTTTTTGGATGTTAGGCTCCAATTCCGATACAGCTATTTGGCCGCAATGCGGAGAAATTGATATTATGGAATATTTGGGAAATAGCCCAACTAAAGTGTTTGGAACTGTTCATGGTCCTGGTTATTCAGGAGGTAATGCAATAACTAAAACGTATTCTTTACCAAATAGCAGATTTGATACTGATTTCCATGTTTTTGGTGTAGAATGGGATGAAAATTACATTAATTTCTATGTTGATGAGGTACTTTACAATCAAATAAAACCATCAGATGTAACTGGTGACTGGGTTTTTAACAACCCTTTTTACATAATATTAAACATGGCTGTGGGAGGTAATTATCCTGGTGCGCCAAATAGTGAAACGCCATTTCCACAAGAAATGTTAGTGGATTATGTTAGAGTTTATCAATAATTTCTTTTAATAAAAACAAGGATTACAAACAATATTTAATGTCTAAATACAACTAAGAAATACAATAAATCCTTCTAATTATGAGCCCAAATAACACTATATCTGACATTAATATTTTTGTAAATAGTAAGAAAGAAATAAATTTAGAATCGGTTTTCATCAATAATGAAATGTTTTTTAAAATCACTAATAATGATTTGATGCGACCTTTTTTCATGAGTATCGTTAGTGATTCAAATCACTGGATGTTTATTTCAAGCAACGGCGGATTAACTGCTGGTAGAAAAAATGCTGAGTTCGCCCTTTTTCCATACTATACAGATGATAAAATAACAGAATTTGCAGATATTACAGGTAGTAAAACTATCTTTCAAATTGAAAAAAACAACGAGAAATGTATTTGGGAACCATTTACTGAACGCTTTAATGAAACCTATAATTTAACTAGAAATTTATATAAGAACGAATTTGGTAATAAAATTATTTTTGAAGAAATTCATAATGATTTTAATTTGACTTACAGATACCAATGGAATTCTAGTAATTTGTTTGGTTTCGTTAAAAAATCAGAATTGATTAATGATTCTCAAGATGATTACAACATAAACATCTTAGACGGAATTCAAAATATATTACCTCAAGGGGTTAATAGCGACTTGCAAGCCACAACCAGTAATTTAGTTGATGCCTATAAAAGAAATGAACTTCACATAGATAGTGGCTTAGGGATTTTTGCTTTAAGTGCAATTATAGTTGACAAAGCGGAACCTAGTGAAGCATTAAAAGCAAATATTGTTTGGTCTTTAGGATTAGATAAGCCAACACATTTACTTTCCTCTCTTCAACTTTCAGCATTTAGAAAATTTCAAGACCTACATCAAGAAACAGACATAAAAGGTGAAAAAGGAGCTTATTTCATTTCAACCAAACTGTTTTTAGAAAAAAACACATCAAAATCTTGGAAGATAATTGCAAATGTTAACCAAAACCAAGCACAAGTTATTCAAATTGCCGATGCAATTTCTAATGATGTAACTCTTGAAAATCAAATTATTCAAGATATCGATTTAGGTACTCAAAATCTTATTTCTCTTAATGCAACTGCTGATGGATTACAATTTACAGCAGATAAACGTAAAGATTCGCGCCATTTTTCAAATGTTTTGTTTAACATTATGCGAGGGGGAATTTTTGATAACAATTATACGGTCGAGAAAAATGATTTTGTAAATTATATCGCTAAAGCCAATAAAATTTTATTTAAAGAAGAAGAAAAATTTATAAAAAATTTACCAGAAACATTTGATTATTTATTTCTTCAACAACTAATTTTTAATCATAATAATGCGGATTTAATTCGTCTTTGTACGGAATATCTTCCGTTAAAGTTTAGCCGAAGACATGGTGACCCAAGCCGTCCATGGAATAAGTTTTCTATTAATACAAAAAGTGAAATAGACGGATCAAAAATATTAGATTATGAAGGCAATTGGCGAGATATCTTTCAAAATTGGGAATCATTAGCTAACGCTTATCCGGAGTTTATCGACGGTATGATTCATAAGTTTTTAAATGCATCAACTTTTGATGGTTATAATCCCTATCGTGTTACTAAAGATGGTTTTGATTGGGAAACTATAGAACCAGATAATCCTTGGTCTTACATAGGTTATTGGGGTGATCATCAGATTATCTATTTATTAAAGTTTTTAGAATTCATAGAAAATTATCAACCAGGAAAATTAAATGCTTATTTTGATAAGGAATGTTTTGTATATGCTGCAGTTCCATATAATATAAAGCCGTATAAAGAGATTCTAAAAAACCCAAAAGACACCATTGAATTTAATCATGAATGGGATGCAAAAATCAATCAACGTTGTAAAGAAAATGGAGCTGATGGTGCCTTATTAAGAGATAATAATGGAGATATTTATCATGTAAATTTAATTGAAAAGTTATTGGCTACCCTACTGGCTAAAATGTCTAATTTTATTCCTGAAGCGGGTATTTGGATGAATACCCAACGACCAGAATGGAATGATGCAAATAATGCATTAGTAGGCAATGGTGTTTCTATGGTTACGCTTAATTATTTAAGAAGATTTCTAAAGTTCTTTCAACAACTATTAGATAATTCAAACCACGAAACAATTAAAATTTCTAATGAAATGGTTGAGTTCTACCATGCTATTAGAGAATGCTTGCTTTCCCAAAAGCACTTATTATCAGGTTCAGTTTCAAACGAAGACAGAAAAAGAATACTTGATATGTTAGGTCAAGCCGCTTCTGAATACAGATTTCATGTTTATAATAGCGGTTTTTGGGGTAAAAAAAGAACACATTCAATGCAAGGTTTGAAGAATTTTACTCAAGTTAGTATCGATTTCATAGAACATTCTATAAAAGCCAACCAAAGAGAAGATCATCTTTTTCACGCTTATAATCTAATGTCTGTTGAAAATAATGGTATTTCAATTTCTTATTTACCAGAAATGTTAGAAGGTCAAGTCGCCATTTTAAGTTCTGGAATTCTTTCCGCAAAACAATCAATTAAGGTGTTGGACGCTTTAAGAAATAGTGACTTGTACAGAAAAGATCAAAATAGCTATATTTTATATCCAAATAAAGAGTTACCTAAATTTTTAGATAAAAATACTATTCCAAAGGAAAGTGTGGAGAAGTCGGCTTTATTAAAGCAACTTTTAAGTCATTCGAATGTTCAAATAATTAATAAAGATATTAAAGGAAATTTTCATTTTAATGGAAATTTTCATAACGCCACCGATTTAAAAGTTGCTTTGGAGCAATTAACTTTAAATAACGACTACAAAGAATTAGCGCAAAAAGATACAGTTCTCCTACTACAAATTTTTGAAGAAGTATTTAATCATAAGGCATTTACAGGTCGTTCAGGAACTTTTTATGGTTACGAAGGCTTGGGTTCTATTTATTGGCACATGGTGTCTAAGTTACATTTAGCTGTTTTAGAAGTAATTAATAAAGCAATAGATTCTAATGAAGACCAAACAACAGTTGAAGCATTAGTGCATCATTTTAATGAAATCGGAGCCGGAATTGGCATTCATAAGTCGCCAAAAGTCTACGGTGCTTTTCCAACCGATCCTTATTCGCATACTCCTTTTGGTAAAGGTGCGCAACAACCCGGTATGACCGGTCAAGTAAAAGAAGATATTCTGACTAGAATTGGAGAATTAGGTGTGAAGATGTTTGATAGAAAATTGAAATTTCAACCAAATTTGCTTCACGAAAAAGAGTTTTTAGCGGAAGATATCGAAGCGGTTTTTATTCAAATTGATGGAACTAAAAAGACAATAACTTTAGAGAAAGGTAGTTTGGCATTTACCGTTTGCCAAGTTCCGATTATTTATACAAAATCAACAGCTAATCAAATTGAAATTTTTTATAAAAACGGGAATATTAATAGCGTAAATTCATTAGAATTAGATGAAGAAAATAGCAGAAAAATATTTCAAAGAACTACTGAAATAGTTAAAATTAAAGTATCAATCAAAGATGGTTTATTATCTTCATGAAAAAAAATATATACATAGTATTTCTGTTGCTGCTATCTTTTACAAATGGCAAACTATATGCGCAAAATTCCAAAGAAGTTACCGCCAAAATGCTTATGGGAAATCCCAAATATCAAGGTATTTGCTATGGTGGCTATCGAACCAATTCAAGAGATATAGAACCAAATATTTCCGAAGTTAAGGAGGATTTAAAAATTTTAGCAGCTATAGATATTAAAATAATCAGAACCTATAATCTGCATCGTGAGGAAATAGTAAATGTGCTAAAAGCCATAACCGAATTAAAAAAAGAGAATCCCAAGTTTGAAATGTATGTGACGTTAGGTGTTTGGATTGATTGTAAAAATGCTTGGACAGAAATTGCTCCAATTCATGAAGAAGAAAGTCAACGTAATACAATTGAAGTTGAAAAAGCGGTAGAATTATCCAATCTATATCCAGAGATTATTAAAATTATTTCTGTTGGAAATGAAGCAATGGTTAAATGGGCGACCAGTTATTATGTTACACCATCTATAATTTTAAAATGGGTAAATCATTTACAAGAATTAAAAAAAGCAAAACAATTGCCAAAAAATCTATGGATAACAAGTTCAGACAATTATCTTTCTTGGGGAGGAGGTGATGAGCAATATCATACCGAAGATTTGAATAGATTAATAAAAGCGGTAGATTATATTTCCTTGCATTCGTATCCTATTCACGACGAACGTTTTTTTCCAGAAATATGGGGAATTAAAGAAAATGAAATAAATCTATCCGATAAAATGAAAATAGATGCCGCTATGTTGAGAGCCAGAGATTATGCTATTTCACAATATAATGGAGTTGTAAAATATATGAAATCGATTGGCGTAGATAAGCCAGTTCAAATGGGTGAAACAGGTTGGACTACCATTGATAATTTGTATTACGGTGATCAAGGTTCCAAAGCAGCCGACGAATACAAAGCTGCTCAATATTATAAATTGATGCGAGAATGGTCAAACAAAGAAAAAATTACTTGTTTTTATTTTGAAGCTTTTGATGAAAATTGGAAAGATGGTTCAAATCCGGAAGGATACGAGAATCATTTCGGATTGTTCAATTTGCAGAACCAAGCCAAATATGCACTTTGGGATAAAGTTGATAAAGGAATTTTTAAGGGTTTAACTCGCAATGGAAAACCAATTATAAAAACCTATAATGGAGATGTAAATGCTTTATGGCAGGATGTAAAAGTTCCAAGACTTATTAAGCAAAATTAATTATGGTTAAAATTTATTTTAAAATAACGCTTTTTAAACTTTTGATAACTAGTATTGTATTGTCAATATATAGTTGCTCAAGCACAAAAGAAATGAAAGTGCAAGTCTATGAAACATCTGCAAGTGGAAATTCATTGACAAAAGTTAACCATTTTTCAAATGATGGTGCTCCAGTTGTATTAACCATCAATCCGGAAGAAAAATTTCAAACGATTACAGGTTTTGGCGGATCATTTACAGAATCTTCAGCTTATTTATTAAATCGATTAAGTAAAAATAATCGAAACAAAATCTTAAACGCCTATTTCAGCGAAGCAGGTGCTAATTATTCTCTAACACGAACTCATATTGCTTCTTGTGATTTTTCTCTAAGTAATTATACGTATGCCAAAGTTGAAAACGACAAGTCTTTAGAACATTTTTCTATAGAAGACGATACCCCCGATTTAATTCCTATGATTTTAGAGGCAAAAGCGATTTCTAAAGATGGATTTAAAATTATTTCTTCACCTTGGTCATGTCCGCCATGGATGAAGGATAATAAAAGCTTTGTTGGAGGAAAATTATTACCAGAATTTAACGACACTTTTTCCCTTTATTTTTCAAAATATTTGAAAGCTTATAAAAATGAAGGTATTGATATATGGGGAATTACCGTAATAAACGAACCCCATGGAAACGGAAATAATTGGGAAAGCACGCTTTTTTCTCCAGAAGAAATGACACTTTTTGTTCAAAATCATCTCGGTCCAAAATTAGAAAAAGACGGCTGGAAAGACGTGAAGATATTTGGTTATGATCAAAACAGAGCGGGTATACCAGAATGGGTCGATGCCATGTATAAAAATGAATCCACTTCAAAATATTTTGCCGGAACTGCTATTCATTGGTATGAAAGTACATTTGATTATTTTGCTAAAGAATTGCAATACGCTCACCATAAAGCACCAAATAAATACCTAATCGAAACCGAAGGTTGTATCGATTCTGAAATTCCACATTGGCAAGATGATGCCTGGTATTGGAAAAAAGAAGCTACCGATTGGGGTTGGGATTGGGCAAGTGAAAAAGACAAACCTTTACATCCAAAATATGCTCCTGTGAATCGTTATGCCATGGATATTATTGGTTGTTTAAACAATTGGGTAGATGGCTGGGTAGATTGGAACATGGTTTTAGACCGACAAGGTGGTCCTAATTGGTTTAAAAATTGGTGCGTGGCTCCAGTAATTGTTGATGATAAAAATGATGAGGTTTACTTTACACCTTTGTATTATGTAATGGCTCATTTTAGTAAATTCATGCGTCCTGGTGCCGTTAAGATAGGATGTACTATAAATAATAAAGAATTAATGGTTACGGCAGTTAGGAATCTAGATCGCTCTATTGCAATAGCTGTTTTTAATCCAACTGAACGTATTCATACAATTGACATTCAGTTAAATAAAAAGAATAAAATGATTACTATAGATGCTAATGCGCTTCAAACAATTATAATAAAACCTAACTAATTGCATAATTAAAATTAAACATATGTCAAATAATAATACAAATACCAAAGTAATGGTTCCAATGAGTCAAAAAATTGCCTTTGGACTAGGAATGCTTGCCAACCAAATGTTCCCAGCAGCTTTGGGAATTTTCATGGTAGTATTAGTCGAAAACTTAGGAATGCCATCATGGATGTGGGGTATTTTATTTTTTGTACCTAGAATAGTTGATGCTTTTTTTGATCCTATAATGGGATTTATATCTGATAATACAAAATCGGATTGGGGAAGAAGAAGACAGTATGTCTTTGTTGGCTCTATCATTATGGGAATATCTTTTATAATTATGTGGCAATTATACCGTGAAAATAGCGTGACTTATAATTTCATATTTTTTCTAGTAATGTCGTTGATTTTTCACATTGGTCTTTCCATTTTTAGTGTGCCGTATGTGGCTATGGGATATGAAATGAGTGACGATTTTCATGAACGTACTAGTATCATGGCTATTTCTCAATGGATAGGGCAGTGGGCTTGGGTTATCGCGCCATGGTTTTGGGTAATTATGTACGATCCAGCTTGGTTTCCAAATGCAGATACCGCCACAAGAACATTGGCTATTTGGGTTGGTTTAATATTCACGCTTTTGGCTATGGTGCCAGCTATTTTTATTAAAAGTAAATCAACCAAATTTGATGATTCCTTAAAACCATTAACATTTAAAACTATTGGAGGTAGTTTAAAAGAAATATTAAGTAGTTTTAAAGAAGCGTTTTCCAACAAACCTTTTAGAAAACTTTGTATTGCTACCTTTTTTATTTTTAATGCTTTCAATACAGTTGCAGGTTTCACTTTTTTCATTGTGGTATATTATCTGTTTAATGGAGATACTGCTGCTGCTGGAATTTGGCCAACACTTTTCGGATGTATAGGAGCACTAGCGACCACTTTTATTGTTATTCCGATTGTGGCTTGGATGTCCAAAAAAATGGAGAAAAAAACTGCATTCTTAATTTCTCAGGGGATTTCTGTATTAGGATATATATTACTTTGGTTACTATTTATTCCAGGTAAGCCTTATATGTTTTTGTTTGCATTGCCATTTTTCGCTTTCGGAATTGGAAGTTTGTTTACACTAATGATGTCTATGACTGCCGATGTTTGCGATATGGATGAGTTAGAATCAGGAAAAAGAAGAGAAGGTATTTTTGGAGCTATTTACTGGTGGATGGTCAAGTTTGGTTTTGCAATTGCAGGATTGTTAACGGGTGTTATTATGTCTGCTGTAGCATTTAAAGCTGGTGCGCCGATTCAACCAGAAGGTGCTGTTACAGGTTTGAGATTGTTTTTCTCTGGCGTGCCAATATGTGGGACATTAATAGCCATGTACATTATGTGGGATTATGATCTTACGGAGAAAAAAGCCAATGAGATAAAAAAAGAATTAGAAGAAAGAAAATTAGTAGTTCAGAAACAAGTTGGCCAAATAAAATCAAAACAGTAAACAATCCAGTTTTATAAAATAATTATGAAAAAAAATACGCTTTTTCAAATGCTTCTAATGCTATTATTTGCAACACAATTTGGTTTTGCACAAGTCGATGTGGTTTACAAAGATTTAGTGTGGTCAGATGAATTTAATACTAATGGAGCCGTCAATTCGGACAACTGGTTTCATCAAACTCAACTGCCAGGAGGAACAGGCTGGTTTAATGGTGAAGTACAACATTATACCAACCAATCGGCGAACTCATTTGTAGATGCTGGTGCTCTAAGTATAGTAGCAAAAAAGGAATTTTATATAGACCAGGGAGTATCTAAACAATACACATCTGCCAGATTAAACTCTAAATATGCCTTTAAATATGGGCGGGTAGATATACGAGCCAAAATTCCAAAAGATGCTGGAACTTGGCCCGCGTTGTGGTTGCTTGGCAAAAATGTAAATGAAGACGGCGCTTATTTTGATAATTTAGGATATGGCAATACCTCCTGGCCTGCTTGTGGAGAAATTGACATTTTGGAGCATGGAATAACACGTTCTAAACCAGATAATTATATCCAAAGTGCCATGCACACTCCATCCTCATTTGGAAATACAGTAAATATTGGTGGCGTGGTTGTAGGAGATAACATTGACAATAATTATCACGTATATTCAATGAATTGGTCACCGTTTCAAATTACTTTTTTATTGGATGGCGTAGCATATTATACCTATAACCCTGAAGTTAAAACACCAAGTAATTGGCCATTTAACGCGGAACAATACCTATTATTAAATATTGCTATGGGTGGTGTAGCTGGAACTATTCCTTCAGATTTTACGCAAGCGACTATGGTTGTAGATTATGTTAGGGTGTATCAAAATACTACAGTTGACAACCAACCACCAACTAATTTTACGGCAACTGTCGGCGCAGTGACTAGTTCAACTATAGAATTACTATTAAACGCTAACGACAATTCTGGAAATGTTTCTTATAGTATTAATTATAGCGGTGGCACAATAAATACAGCTAGCCCTTCAGGAGTTCAAAAATCAGTAGTGGTTCCAAACTTAAACTCAAATACAAATTATAGTTTTTCTATAGCAGCTAGTGATTTGTCTGGAAATAATTTTGTATCAAATCCAATTGTTGTTAACGCAACCACTACTAGTGTTACGGGTTGCTTCGGCACTAGTTCTTTAGCGCAAATAAGTTCTTTTTCTACAGGATATAATTATGCTTTCGAAACGTTAGGAAACAATGTTAAAATAACTTACGGATTGTTAGATACAGATAAAGTAGGCGTAGTGGCTTTTCTTTGGCGACAAAGTCCATCATTTGCTGAAACTCAAATGACAATTGTAACGGGTAATATATTTACACATACTATTACAGGACAAACTACCGGTAGTACTATTAATTATGGAGTGAAGTTTGCCTATGCTGGAGGTATGTCGGTTACAAATTATTATTCCTATGTGGTAGGGAGTAATTGTGCTTTAGAAGTAGCAACAATTGAAGAACCTTTAGATTTTTCATTCTTAAATCCCGTAGAAGACTTCATAAATATAATTTCTGAAGATAGTATTGATAAAGTAGAAGTATATAATATGACAGGAATTTTAGTTTTAGAAACTAAAAGTGATACCCATAAAATTGATATTAAAAATCTTTCACAAGGGATTTATTTACTAGCTGTTTACTCCGGGGACAATAAAACCGTTAAAAAAATGATAGTGAAATAATTTCAATTTTAATTGATAAACAACAAATTAATACCTCACGGAAATCTATTTTTGTGAGGTATTTTACTTTACATAACCTACTTAAAAACATTAAAGTATTTAATTTTTCAAATTAAATTTGTTTTATAAATAATTTTTATATTATATTTGTTTTAATATTAATTCTAATTTAACATTTGCCTATTACAGAAAACTACTTTTTAGAGATAATTCTCAAATTTATTTAACAACTAAAAGGTATTTTATGGCTAATGTACAAACCCCAGACGCACTATTGGTAAAAAATTACATAGCAGGTGATGAAAACGCCTTGTCTGTATTAATTCAAAGACACCAATCTAAGATTTATGGTTTTATCTATTCTAAATTATCGGATAGAGATATAGCAGACGATATCTTTCAAGATACTTTTATTAAAGTAATTAAAACCCTGAAATCTAATTCTTACAATGAAGAAGGTAAATTTTTGCCTTGGGTAATGCGAATTTCTCACAACCTTATTATTGACCATTACCGAAGAAATAAAAAAATGCCAATGTTCAGAGAAACAGAGGACTTTTCTATTTTTTCTATTATGTCAGATAATGTACCCAATATTGAATCACAATTAATTACTTCACAAGTAGAAAACGATTTGAGAAAATTAATTCAAGAGCTTCCTGTAGATCAAAAAGAAGTTTTGATGATGCGAATGTATCAAGACCTAAGTTTTAAAGAAATTTCAGAATTAACAGGGGTTAGCATCAACACTGCCTTAGGTAGAATGCGATATGCTATAATGAACTTAAGAAAAGTTATTGACAAACATCAAATTATATTAACAAATTAATACTATTTGAATACATATGTCGTTATAATTAAAATAGAAATTAATTCTTAAATAAATTATGGCGAAAATCTACTCTAAAGAAGCTTTAGAAATTTCAAAAAAATTACCAAAAAAAGAAACAATTCAATTCTTATTAAACTATTCAAAAGCCTTGAATATCATTAAAATTGGCAATAAAAATTTCGAAATACTAGCTAACTAATTAAAATCCCGATATATTATCGGGATTTTTTTTTGTAGTATTCATCAATCACCGTTTTACGACCAATTGTTTTCGTAATGATATCGGAATCCAAATCCCAACCTCTAGCTGGGGAATATTCACGTCCGTACCAAATAATTTGTAAGTGCAAATCGTTCCAAATCTCTTCAGGGAAAATCCGTTTCGCGTCTTTCTCCGTTTGAACTACATTTTTCCCATTCGTTAAATTCCAGCGGTACATTAATCTATGAATGTGCGTATCAACAGGAAAAGCAGGGATTCCAAAAGCTTGCGACATCACCACACTTGCCGTTTTATGTCCCACAGCAGGTAGTTCTTCGAGCGCCTTGAAATCTTGAGGAACTTTTCCATCGTGTTTGTCAATTAGAATGTGCGACAAGCCATAAATTCCCTTCGATTTCATAGGCGATAAACCGCAAGGACGAATAATTGCTTTTATTTCCTCTACCGTCATTTTAATCATATCGTATGGATTGTCGGCCTTTGCAAATAATATAGGCGTAATTTTATTCACCCGAACATCCGTGCATTGCGCCGAAAGCAACACTGCAATAAGCAAAGTATAAGGATCTTTATGGTCTAATGGAATCGGAATACTAGGATATTTTTCTTTTAACGTATTAATAACAAATGTTATTCGTTCTTGCTTATTCATTTTTTGTTAAATTTGAATCGTAAATTTACTAAATATTTTTACTAAATTTCATTTTCAAATAAGCAGTTTTAATTTCAAATAAATACTATGACCACATTAAAAAAAGGCGACAAAGCCCCAAAATTTTCAGCAGTTGACCAAGAAGGAACTGCTCATAAATTAGCCGATTATAACGGTAAAAAGTTAGTAGTTTTCTTTTACCCAAAGGCAAATACGCCAGGTTGCACCGCTGAAGCCTGCGATTTAAGAGATAATTTCGAGCGTTTTCAAGCTAATAATTACGCCATTCTAGGCGTTAGTGCCGATTCTCAAAAAGACCAAGCCAAATTTAAAAACAAGTTTGAATTTCCTTTTCCACTTCTGGCCGACGAAGATAAATCGGTAATCCAGGCATTCGGAGTTTGGGGGCCTAAAAAATTCATGGGTAAGGAATACGATGGAATCCATAGAACGACGTTCATTATTGATGAAAACGGCCTTATTGACGAAGTAATTTCAGAGGTAAAAACTAAAGAACACGCCAACCAAATTCTGAAATAGGTTTTTAACTATTTGGAGCAGAAATTCTAGTTTCCATTCACGATTAGTCCCGCTATTCGCTGTATCTGTTGTGGCGTCCCGAAACTTCGGGACGCCACAACAGGATGTCTCTGCTATAAGGGCTAGTTTTTCATGTTAGATTTTTCAAACTGAAAACATCTTTGTTTTGTCAATCTGAATTTATTTCAGATTCTGTTAGATGCTGAAACAAGTTCAGCATGACAAAAACAAAAAAGCCAGGAAAATATCCTGGCTTTTATATAGTATAGGTTGAATTAGTTATTGATTTCCAATACTTTATTTGAGTCGTAACCAAAAAGGTGGTGTTTCTTAATGATTTCACTAATTCCTTGGGGAAGCATATTCTCCCAACCAGTTTGTCTGTTGCTAATCATTTTTAGAACTTCTCGTGAGAACACTTCTAAATTTTGAGGATCGTAATCTTCAATATCAATTACTTTTCCATTAGACTTGAAGAATTTATACAATTCTTTCATTCTTGGGTGAACTTTCAAATTCTCAGAGTTTATAATCTCCTTATTTTCTCCTAGCATTGGATATAAGAATACTTTTAAATCTCGGTAAAATAATTTACCAAACGCTTCTAATATTCCTCCACTTAAATGGCGGTAGTATTTTTCGTCAAATATATCAACTAAATTGTTTACCCCCATTGCCAATCCCATACGAGCTTTGGTGTATTTTGAGAAGTATTCAACCACTTTGTAATATTCTTGGAAATTAGAAATCATAACTGTTTGACCCAGTGAACAAAGTAATTCTGCACGATCCATAAAATCACGTTCGTCAATTTCTCCATCGGAACGTAAATTAGAAAGTGTGATTTCAAAAATTACCAAGGTGTTTTCTTGGTTGACCTTATTTTCATTGTAGAACATTTTTAAAGAATGCTCGTACATGTCCATATTTACCTTGGTTACAGGTCGGAAACTACCACGGAATGCCAAGATGTTCTTTTTGTATAATATAGCAGCAGGCAATATATTACTTCCATTAGGATCAAACATCACCGCGTCGGTCATGCCGTTTTTTACCAATTGTAAACTCATTAATCGGTTGTCAACACCTGCAAAACGAGGTCCAGAAAAGTTAATGGTATCAATTTCTAATTGGTCTTTATCTAAGTGGTCGTATAAATAACGAAGTAGTTTTTTAGGATCATTGTATTTGTAGTAGGCACCGTAAATTAAGTTTACTCCTAAAACTCCTAAAGTTTCCTGTTGCAATCGTGCATCAGTTTCTTTAAATCGAATGTGAATAACAATTTCATTTATTGCTTCATTAGGGTCAATCTGATATCGAATTCCTACCCATCCGTGTCCTTTAAATTGTTTTGCAAAGTCAATCGTTGCTACAGTATTGGCATAACTAAAAAACATTTTATTAGGATGTTTTTCTCGACTTAATCGGTTTTCAATTAATGCATACTCATGAGAAAGCATTTTTTTTAAGCGACTTTCAGTTACATACCTTCCGTCTTCTTCATCACCATAAATAGCATCACTAAAATCTTTATCGTAGGCAGACATTGCTTTTGCAATTGTTCCAGAAGAACCACCCGACCTAAAAAAGTGCCTTACCGTTTCTTGTCCAGCTCCAATTTCCGCAAAAGTACCATAGATATTTTCGTTTAAATTGATACGAAGTGCTTTGTCTTTAATAGAAGGGATTTGTACGATGACTTTGTCACCTTTTAATTTTATTTCAGTCACTTTTTTATGATTTACAATAAACTTATTTACAAAGTTAGTAAAATAGGACTTCAATTAAAGAATTTTAATATTATTTTTGTAAAAAATATTAGATGAAAGTTTATTTTTTGGGCACAGGTACTTCGCAAGGAATTCCAGTAATTGGCAGTAATCATCCTGTATGCTTAAGCAAAAATCCTAAGGACAAACGGTTAAGAGTTTCTGTCTGGGTTTCTTGGGATAACTTTTCTTTAATTATCGATTGTGGTCCCGATTTTAGACAACAAATGCTAGCCTCTAAATGCTCAAATGTTGATGCAATTTTATATACCCATGAACATGCCGATCACACTGCTGGATTGGACGATATCCGACCTTTTAATTTTAAACAAGGCGATATTCCAATTTATGCACACCAGCGCGTTTTAAATAATTTAAAAAGACGTTTTGATTATATTTTTGAAACTGAAAACAAGTATCCTGGGGCTCCAACAGTTTCTCCAATTGAAGTGGTAAATAAGGAATCATTTGTATTGGGTGGAAAAGAAATTATTCCTATAAATGTGATGCATGGAAGCCTTCAAGTTTTTGGTTATCGAATTGAATCTTTCGCTTATTTAACTGATGTTAAAACCATTAATAATCAAGAAATTGAAAAATTAAAAAATCTTGACGTTTTAGTGGTAAATTCCTTACGTGAGGAGCATCATAATACCCATTTTAATTTGCAAGAAGCTTTGGATTTCATCGCATTGGTACAACCTAAAAAAGCCTATTTAACTCACATTAGTTACCACCTTGGATTTCATGATGAAGTTCAAAATAAACTACCTGATACAATTCATTTGGCTTACGATAATCTTGAAATAAATTTATTATAATGAAACATTCACTTTTGCTTTACCTTTTTATTCTTTCTTTGTTGTTTACTATATTTACCTATGCCTACTATTCAAATCAAGTTCAATTTCAAAATACTCAAATAGAAAAACTGACTAAAAAGTTAAAAAAAAAGGAGTTGGAATTTAATTCTAAACTTAAAGATGCCAATTATTTTTCACTTGAAAATAATGAAAAAGCGCAGAATTATTTTACTTCAAACCCTGATCAAAAAAGTGATATTACAACTTTAATCCCTTCTTTAAAAGAAGCATTATTGAAATTTAATGAGAACCAAAATGGAAATCCTTATGTCGGCCAAGAAAAGTTAGGTTTGAATAAATTTACCATTAACAAAATTAAAGTCATCAACCACCGATGGATTATAGCTGATTTTAGTGATGGTGAAAACAATGGAGAAGTTTTATTGAAGTATTTTGTAAAAGAAGACAAAAGCATTTCCTTTGAAGTAAACCAATCTTTGATGTTTCCAAAAAAGTAATATTTTATATTGCGACTAATTCAGAATATTTAATCTGTGAATCTGTGGCTATTATTATCCCAGCAACCAATCTTTCAAATCAAAAAAGTTCTGAGGAGAAACTCCATGACCAATAGGATATTCTTTATAGGTTGAATTAATTCCTAAGCTTTTTAATATAGGGTCTGTTTTTCGTGCCCATTCTAAAGGGATTACCTGGTCGACAATACCATGTGATGAAAATATTTTCAAACCACTAAAATCATTATTTTGGAAGTTATCAGTAGTAATATCCAAATTTAAATATCCACTTAAAGCTCCAACACGTTGAACAATATTAGGATAAGTAAGTGCGATAGAATAACTCAAAATAGAGCCTTGGCTGAATCCGATTAAGGTAATATTGGAACTGTCGATTGGGAATTTTAATTTTAGTTCTTCTAAGAATTTAACCACTAAATCTCTTGAAAGTACTGCTTGATCGTGATCTGAAAATTTATTTTGATCGGCATCAAAATTGATTGCATACCATGCATAACTTCCATATTGTAAATCATAGGGCGCTCTGGCGGAAATCACAAAATATTCGTCGGGTAATTCAGAAGCAAATGAAAATAAATCGTCTTCGTTGCTCCCATAACCATGCAATAAAAGCAATAATGGGTTTTTATCTAGAAGGATTTTTGGTTCTCGAACTTTATATTCTAATGATAATTCCATTATTATGAGATGGCTTTAAACCAATTTTGAAAATAGTGACCTAAAATTGGAATTGGTTTTTTTGACCCATTTATGGCACTAACTATTCCATAGGTCATCAATACAGAAACCGAAATCCACATTGGCACCGTAATTAAAAGGGAGTTAAAATTACTAATAATTAATCCCAAAGATATGAATGTTAATGATATGCCTAAGGATTGACGTATGTGAAAAGAAGCGAATGAATTTTTATTTTCACTATTCATGGACATTGCTATTGGTACGCCTACAAATAAAATATAACTTGTAATAGCTATAGTTTTTCCTTCTTCAACAGAATTTTCCATTTTTGAATACTTTATATTTATGATAAAACTAATTTGTTTTGATGGTATATTCCATAAACCTTACCTTTCATTTCAGTTCCTAAAAAGGCGGAATTTTTAGATTTTGAAAGGATATTTTCTTTCTCAAAAGTCCAATTTCCATTTGGATTAAAAAGGGTAATATTTGCTTTTTCACCTTCTTTTATTGATGAATTTTCAATTCCGAAGAGTATTTTACTTGAGGTAAATTTCTCAATTATTTTTTCTAGAGTTAATACGTTTGTTAAAGCTCCAAAAGCTGATTCTAATCCGATGGTTCCGTTTTTAGATCCTTCAAATTCCATTTTTTTATGTTCAATGTCAATCGGATTATGATCAGTGGTAATCATATCTATTGTATTGTTATTAATTCCTTCGATTAACGCTTTTCGATCTTCTTCAGTTCTTAAAGGCGGTGAAACTTTATATCTTGTATCAAATCCTTCTATTTTTTCATCATTTAAAACCAAATGATGAACCGATGCGCTGCAAGTCACATTTAATCCTTTGGATTTGGCATTTCGTATTAATTCTACCGATTTTGCGGTTGAAATGGTTGGAATATGCAATTTTCCGCCAGTGTATTCTAGTAGGAATAGGTTGCGAGATATTTGCAATTCTTCGGCCAAATTTGGAATACCTTTTAATCCTAATCTTGTAGAAACAACACCTTCATTTACTACTCCGTTCCCTTTAATACTAACGTCTTGAGAATAGGCAATTAGTAAACCATCAAAATCTTGAACATACTGCAAACCTATTTTTAGTAGATTGGCATTGTCAATATCCTTATTGTAATCCCCAAAAGCGATAGCGCCAGCATTTTTCATATCGAATAATTCAGCCATATCTTTTCCTTCACTATCTTTTGTGAAAGCACCTATGGGATATAATTCCGTTGCAGCTCCTTTAGCTTTATTTTTTACAAAATTAATTTGCGCTTGATTGTCAATAATAGGGAAGGAGTTGGGCTGTAAAGCAACCGCTGTGAAACCGCTTTTTGCAGCTACAGTTAATCCATTCGCAATAGTTTCTCGTTCTTCATAACCAGGTTCTCCAAAAGAAACACTACTGTCAAACCATCCTTGGGAAAGATGTAAATTTTCAAATTTTATTTCTTCAAAACCATTTTCATTTGGGATTTTAATTCCAATTTTTTCAATAGTTCCTGATTTTATTTTCACATCAACCATTTGATTGTGAAAAGGACTTTTAGAATCAATTATTTTAGCTTCACGGATAATTAGGTTCATTTTACTAATTTTTGAATTAATACTTCTAAAAATAAAAATAATAAGGTCAATAGTACAAATATTTTCCAAATTTCATCATTACTTCGGTCAGAAAGTAAACTGTTAAATATAGTTTCGATAGATTTTTCTAACTTATAATCAGATAATAATTGGCTTTGCGATTGCTCT
The DNA here is from genome assembly GCA_947483095.1 of Bacteroidota bacterium. Next base: position 1,189 of record CANKLD010000005.1, on the reverse strand, counting down.
AAATTACTTTCTGAACGATTGTAATTAAAACTTATATTTCTGACAATTTCGTCTTTTTTGTAAATTTTAAAATTACCTGCAAAGATAGGGTAATCATTGAATTGTAATTTAACTTTGTTATTTAATATTTGTTGTGTTGGTATAAATTTCTCATTTTCATTTTGGACCTCTAAAATTTCATCTTTCGATAAGTTTGTAGCAACTAAAAACGGTTGGTTTTCTCCAATTGTTAACGAATTCACGCCTGATTTTTGAGTATTTTGCGCCATATTGTAAAATACAGGAACAATTAAAGGTGAATTTTGGAAATTAGAGCTCATCTTATTAATTGGAGCAGCAAAAACATATACACTCGAAACCTGATTTTGAACGGAAGTTAAAAAACAACTTTGGTCTTCGTAGCTCAAAATGGAAGGGTTTGCAGTATTTAGCTGAAAATTTTGTTTGGTACTTGGATACTGAAAATTGTCAATTTTTTTCTCAAAAACGGACTGAAATAATGGATGTTGAAATGCAATTTTAGTGATTAATTTACTAGTATTTTGGTTGTTTCCAAATTGTATTTGTCCAAGAGTTCCTAAAAAACGATTGGTTTCAGCAATTTTAGATTCTGAAGATGGAATAAAGATTAAATTTCCACCTTTTTCTACAAAGGATTTTAAATTGGTTACTAGTGCTTGAGGTAAATTTTCAAGTTCATTTAGAATAATAGCATCTTGCTTTTCAATACTATTATAATCTAATGTTTCAATGGTAGAATTACTATAATTGAATTCGTTAGAAGTATAAATACGATTTAAGAAACTGCTTTTTTCTGTTTTTCCAATGCTAATAACATTAATTTTTTCAGGCTTAATAATGCTAAAATAATAAATATTGTCGTATTTCAAACTAGCATCATTTATGGAAACGTAACCATTAAAATCTTTTTTTGGAATTGTAAAATTGATTGAATTTTCTGGCTTTTCAAATTTAACTAATGTTTTAGCCACTAGTTTGTTATTATTGTACAAACCAATTGGAATTGCATTATCTTGCTCTCCAAATGATTTTAGGTTGACACCAATTTCATAAAAATCATTCAGCGTTTGATTCATATATACACTGTCAATTGAGATATTATTTTTTTGCTCGGCCTCAGGATTAATGAAGTAAGTACTAAAATTCGTATCGATACTTTTGAGTTGTT
>CANKLD010000004.1 GCA_947483095.1 Bacteroidota bacterium | reverse complement strand
TTTAATTCCTTATGAATGTCAATTTCGTTAGATTTCATTCTTAGTTAATAGTATTTTACATAAATTTGTGGTTCATAAAGATACGAATATCTTTATTAAATACAAACTTTATAAAAATCTGTTTTGAAAACAAACAAAAATATTTTAGATATTGCAAGAAAAACAATCGATTCTGAAAGTAAATCTATTGCTAAACTAGCTGATTTACTTACAGATGACTTTTTAAAAGCGATAGAAATTATCTATAATTCAAAAGGTAGATTAGTGGTTACAGGCATTGGAAAAAGTGCAATTATTGCTCAAAAAATTGTTGCAACGATGAATTCTACAGGCACACCATCGCTTTTTTTACATGCTTCTGAGGCAATTCATGGAGATTTAGGTATGGTTCAATCTGAAGATGTGGTAATTTGTATATCAAAAAGTGGGAATAGCCCAGAAATTAAAGTTTTGATTCCCATTTTAAAACATTTTGGAAATTCCTTAATAGCTATTACAGGAAATACTACTTCATTTTTAGCAAAAGGAGCCAATTATATTTTAGATACAACTATTGAAAATGAATCTTGCCCAAACAATTTAGCTCCTACAAATAGCACAACGGCGCAATTAGTAATGGGAGACGCATTAGCAGTTTGTTTAATGGAATTAAGAGACTTTAAAACTCATGATTTTGCAAAATACCATCCTGGAGGTGCATTAGGAAAAAAATTATTACTTCGTGTTGGCGATATGCTTGATCAAAGTCACAAACCCGAAGTTACACCCGAAACAAATATTAAGAAAGTAATTTTTGAAATTTCAGAAAAAAGATTAGGGGTTACTGCTGTAATTGAAGATAATAAAGTTATTGGAATAATTACAGACGGTGATATTCGAAGAATGCTTAATCATAATGATACCTTTGCGCACTTAACTGCAAAAGATATTATGACAAAAAGTCCTAAAATGATTCAATTATCAGCTAGGGTAACTGATGCTTTAAATATCTTGGAAGACTTCTCCATTACTCAATTAATAGTGACCGACCAAGAGGAATATAAGGGCGTTTTACATTTGCATGACATACTAAAAGAGGGAATTGTATAATGGCAAAGAAAGCATTGAATGAAATGTCATTTTTAGACCATCTGGAGGAGTTAAGATGGTTATTAGTTAGAAGCACATCGGCAGTAATTATTATGGCAATAGTTACGTATTTTTTTAGTGATTTTATTTTTGATACTATAATTTTTGCCCCAACAAGCCCCGATTTTTATACTTACACTTATTTTTGTGATTTGTCACACCAATTGGGTTTTGCAGATAGCATTTGCATTACAGAATTGCCTTTTATTATTCAGAATACGGACATGGAAGGGCAAGTTAATATGTTTATATGGACATGCATAACAGCAGGTTTTATACTAGCCTTTCCATTCATATTGTGGGAATTTTGGAAGTTTATTAGTCCTGCTTTATATGAAAAAGAAAGAAAAAATGTTAGGGTATTTATATTTATAGCCTCATTGCTATTTTTTATTGGAGTGCTATTTGGATATTATGTGATCATTCCAATGTCAATAAATTTTTGCGCTACATTTTCTGTGAGTAAAATGATCCAAAATCAATTTACAATTGATTCCTATATTGGTATGATGAAAACGTCTGTTATTGCAAGTGGATTATTTTTTGAACTTCCAATTATCATTTATTTTCTAACGAAATTAGGGTTAGTAACTCCTACTTTTTTAAGAAAATATAGAAAATACTCAGTAGTAATCGTTTTATTAATTTCAGCAATTGTTACTCCGCCAGACGTGGTAAGTCAAATTATTGTTGCTATTCCAATGTTATTAATCTATGAAGCAAGTATTTTTATATCTGTATTTGTACATAAAAATAAATTAAAAGAAAATGTCTGATATCCTCAATGAATTCAATGATTATAGATCAAAAATGAACGAAAAGTTATTGGCAGACAATAACAAAATCCTTAAGCGTATTTTCAATTTAGATACCAATGCTTATTCAGAAGGTGCTTTAGATGTAAAAACTAAAGAACTTTTAGGATTAGTTGCTTCAACAGTTTTAAGATGCGATGATTGTGTAAAATACCATCTTGAAACGAGCTTTAATATAGGTGTAACCAAAGAAGAAATGATGGAAGCAATGGGAATAGCAACATTAGTTGGAGGCACTATTGTAATTCCACATTTGAGAAGAGCTTATGAATTTTGGGAAGCATTAGAAGAGCAAAAGATATAATAAAAATAAATGTTAATGTTTAGATTTGGTAATAATGTAATTCGTTATTTTGCGAATATAAAAACCAGATTCTCAAATAACCAAACAAAAAATGATACTAAGAGCAGAAAATTTAGTAAAAAAATATAAAGGAAGAAGTGTTGTAAAAGAGATTTCTGTGGAAGTTAACCAAGGAGAAATTGTTGGGCTTTTAGGTCCAAATGGTGCCGGGAAAACAACTTCCTTTTACATGATTGTGGGTTTAGTAAAACCCAATTCTGGAAATATCTATCTTGACAATATGAATATTACTGATTATCCTATGTATAAAAGAGCACAACAAGGAATTGGATATTTAGCTCAAGAAGCCTCTATTTTTAGAAAGCTAAGTGTAGAAGATAATATTTTAAGTGTTTTGCAATTGACCAATTACACAAAAGCGGAACAAGAGGCTAAAATGGAAAGTTTAATTGAAGAATTCGGTCTTAATCATATTCGAACCAATCGCGGGGATTTACTTTCTGGTGGGGAACGTCGAAGAACAGAAATTGCACGATGTTTAGCAACCGATCCAAAATTTATATTATTAGATGAACCATTTGCAGGAGTTGACCCGGTTGCGGTAGAAGACATTCAAAGAATTGTAGCTCAATTAAAAAATAAAAATATCGGCATTTTAATTACCGATCATAATGTTCAAGAAACATTAGCGATTACCGACAAAACCTATTTGATGTTTGAGGGTGGCATTTTAAAAGCGGGAACACCTGAAGAACTTGTAGAAGACGAAATGGTAAGAAGAGTTTATCTCGGTCAAAATTTCGAATTAAGGAAGAAGAAGTTGGAATTCTAGTCGGGAAATAAAAAAAATCTTACCATTTAAGGCATTTAAGGACATATAAAAAATCAAATTTTGTGTTGTAAAAGTCAAAACTACAAATAAAGAAAAGAAATTTCCAAAGATTTTTTCAGGCTTAAATGAACTTATATTACTTATATGGTGAAAAATTTAAGCTTTTTTACCTGTTATCAAATTCATAATTACCGACAAGGATACATAAAAGATGATTACCAAAGCGACACCCGAAAACTGAAAAATCACCAGTAATAAAATTGAAATTAGCAAAAAGAAAAGCTGTAACGCGTTGTCTTTTAAATTAAACTTTTTGATTTTTAATGCAAATAAAGGAATTTCAGCATTTAAAATAAAGGCGCTTATTATAGAAACCATTAGCAAAATCGAATAATTTGTCAACATTTCAAGTATCAATAAAGAATCTGAATTTTTTAATATTAGAGGCAAACTCAAAATAAATATTGCATTTGCAGGTGTTGGCAAACCAATAAAAGAATCCTTTTGGCGGGTATCAATATTGAAATTAGCCAATCGGTAGCAAGAACCAAGAGTAATTACAAAACCTAAATACGGTAAATACATCAATGAAGGATTTGAATTTACACTGTTTGACAACATTTTAAACATCACATAACCGGGTACCACTCCGCTGGTTACCATATCTGCCAAAGAATCCAATTGCAATCCTAAAGGACTGGAAACATTGAATAGCCTTGCAAAAAAACCATCAAAAAAGTCAAAGAAAATTCCAAGGCAAACAAAAAAGAAAGCCATTTCAAAATTAGCTTCCCCAGCAAAAACTAAAGCGATGCAACCAGATAACAGATTTAGCAGCGTAATTAAATTAGGGATGTGTTTTTTTAGGTTCATTGATGTTCATTTAAAATAACAAAGAAAGCAAATTTAATACAATAAGTTAAAGTCCTATACGTTTTTAGAATAGATTTTTTAAGTAAATTAAAACCAGCGATCCGTAATCATTAAAAATTTATATTTTTGATAAAAAATTCATCTCTATTTTTTGATAATAAATAAACCCCATTTGAGAAATAAATTATTCATATTTATACTAATTGTAACCACTTCTAACTTTGCTCAAACGGCGAGGAAATATTCTAATGAATTTATGAATATTGGTGTTGATGCCGCGGCTTTGGGTATGGCAAATGCGGTTACTTCAAGCACCAATGACGTGAATTCCGGCTATTGGAATCCAGCAGGTTTAATAGGGTTAGAGGGCAAACAAGCTTCGTTAATGCATGCAAGTTATTTTGCAAATATTGCGCAATACGATTACGCTGCCTATGCAACTCCTATTGACGAGGAAAGTGCTTGGGGATTTTCGGTGATTCGATTTGGAGTTGACAACATTATGAATACCACGCAATTAATTGATAGTCAAGGAAATGTAGATTATAATAGAATAAGTTTGTTTTCGGTTGCCGATTACGGCGTTACCTTTTCCTATGCTAGAAAACTAAAATTAGCCGGTTTACAATATGGGGTAAATACAAAAATAATACGACGAATTATCGGAAAATTTGCAAGTTCATGGGGTTTTGGATTTGATGCAGGATTGCAATTGGAAAGAAACGATTGGAAATTTGGATTAATGCTGAGAGACATTACCACCACTTATAACGTATGGTCAATTAACGAATCTGAATACAATACAATAAAAGATGCTATAACAGGTCAGAACCAGGCGTTGCCAGAAAACACCGAAATCACCTTGCCAAAAGTACAATTAGGCTTATCTAAAAAATTTGAATTTCATGACGAAACAAGTCTTTTGGCTGCTGCCAATTTGAATATGTTTTTTGTAAAAACAAACGATATTTTTTCTACAAATGGGTTGAGTATTGATCCCGCCTTAGGATTTGAATATGGATATACTGATTTAGTTTTTGTTCGTGCGGGAGTAGGGAATTTTCAAAATGTAATACAAATTGACAATACCAAAAAAGTAGGATTTCAACCAAATGTTGGCTTGGGATTTAAATATAATGGAATTCAAATTGATTATGCTTTAACCGATTTAGGAGATCAAAGCGCTGCTTTATATTCAAATATTTTCTCAGTGAAAGTTGATTTAAGTATTTTTGGACAATAATTATTTTATAAAATGTGCAATAGGAAATTTGCTTTATTATTAATTTTACTCTTATCGCTATATACATGCAAGGTAAATAGTCAGGGGATTACCCTTTCAAATAATTCCGAAGTCAGTGTTTTGACTTGTGGAACAGGTACAGAAATATATTCTTTATTTGGGCATACTGCAATTCGAATAAAAGATACCTCAAACTTTGTTGATCAAGTTTATAATTACGGAACCTTTGATTTTAGCACTCCTAATTTCTATATGAAATTTATAAAGGGTGATTTACAATATTTAGAAACCAGTTGTACTTTTGAAGAATTTTTCCAAGAATATTTATACGAAAAACGAAGTATTGACGAACAAGTTTTAAACCTTTCTCAGGATAAAAAACAAGCTCTTTTTGATTACTTAAACGCCTCATTACAATCGGAAGAGCGATTTTATACTTATAAATTTATTGATAAAAACTGTACCACAATGGTTGTCAATACTATTAATAAAATAATAGGCAAGCCGGTTATTGGGATTAATACTGCCGATGCTGAAACGTGTAGAAATATTCTCTACCCCTATTTTAATGGCCATTTTTATGTGCAATTGGGCACCAGTATTATATTTGGATCCAAAGTAGATTTGAAAAGTGACCAAGTGTTTTTGCCTTCTGAGCTTTATAATAATATCCAGAATTTAAAAGTCAACAATCAACCTATTTGTAAAGAAAATAAAAAATTATTAGACTTTGAAAAAGAAGATATTCCATTTTCGTGGTGGAATAATTTTTATGTTTTTTGTTTGGTTTTTGTAATCATAATAGCCCTAAATAAACCCTCAATTTACAATGCTTACTATATGATTTTAGGCTTCTTGGGGTTGTTCTTTGTTTTTGCTGGTTTTTATTCTTTACATAGAGAATTAGTCAATAATTACAACGTATTATTATTCAATCCAATATTGTTTTCCGTTATCTATTTTCAGTATAAAAACAATAAAAAAGGGAGTTTATATTCTAGTATTTTCTGCTTTATTTGTTTATTTATATATGTAATTTTATTAATAAACAAGCCCTATTTAGGAATAGTAACGCCAATAGTTACTACTAGTGGCTTAAGGTTGGCTCAACTGATATTGAAAAATAAAAGATAAAAAAACAGTATTCTAAGAATACTGTTTTTTATAATAATTGGCATATTCGCCTGAAGTAACATTTTTGAGCCACAGCTCATTGTTTAAATACCAATTCACGGTTCGCTCCAATCCTTGTTCGAAGGTTACCGATGGCTTCCAACCCAATTCTTTATTTATTTTTGACGCATCAATAGCATATCTTAAATCATGCCCAGGACGGTCTTTCACATAAGTGATTAATTTTTGTGAAGTTCCTGGTTCGCGATCTAATTTACCATCCATTATTTGACAAAGTAATTTTACTAAATCAATATTTTGCCATTCATTAAAACCTCCAATATTATAGGTTTCATGATTTTTTCCTTCATGGTATACTAAATCAATTGCAACCGCGTGATCTTCAACAAACAACCAATCACGTGTATATTTCCCATCACCATAAACGGGTAGCGGCTTATTATTGATAATATTATTAATAAAAAGCGGAATTAGTTTCTCCGGAAAATGATTTGGACCGTAGTTATTTGAGCAATTTGTAATAACATAAGGCAATCCATAAGTTTCTCCGTAGGCACGAACAAAATGATCCGAACTTGCTTTGGATGCTGAATAAGGTGAATTAGGATCGTAAGAAGTCGTTTCTGTAAACAACCCTTCAGCACCTAAACTGCCATAAACCTCATCGGTACTTATGTGATAAAATCTTTTTCCAGATTCATTACCTTTCCATTGTTTTCTAGCTGCATTAAGCAAATTCATGGTTCCTATTACATTCGTTTTTACAAATGACAATGGATCTTCAATAGAACGATCGACGTGAGATTCAGCTGCAAGATGTAAAACGCCGTCAAATTGATGCGTTTCGAATAAGGTGGAGATAAATTGTTCGTCAACAATATCGCCTTTTACAAAAGTGTAATTTTCCTTATTTTCTATATCGGCAATATTCTCTAAATTCCCTGCATAAGTCAATGCATCTAGATTATAGATATGATAATTAGGATACTTGTTTACCAATCTCCTTAAGACATGCGAACCGATAAAACCCGCACCGCCGGTAATTAATATTTTCTTCATAGTTTTTTTCTAGCTTCCGATACCTTGGTAAATAAAACCAATGGCTGTTAATTTTTTACGATCCAGTATATTTCTACCATCAAATACAAATGCTGGTTTTTCCATAGCATCGTATATTTTTTGCCAATCGTAGGTGTTAAATTCATCCCACTCCGTTAAAATTGCGATGGCATGTGCGTTTTTACAAGCTAGATAAGGATCTTCAAATCCCATCACTCCTTTTCTGTTTTGCTCTGGTTTTCTAGATTCTAAATAATCCAAATCGGCTACAATTTTATTTTCAGTAACTTTAGGATCAAATACTGCAATAGTAGCTTCTTCTTTTAGTAAATAATTGGCAACATAAATAGCTGCTGATTCTCTAGTATCGTTGGTGTCTTTTTTAAATGCCCAACCTAAGAAAGCGATTTTCTTTCCAGAAATAGTATTGTAAAGTGTGGTAATAATATTTTTTGCAAATCGGTCTTTTTGGTGATCATTCATAATAATTACCTGTTCCCAATAATCTGCAACTTCATTCAAGCCAAATGATTTAGCAATATAAACTAAATTTAGAATGTCTTTTTGAAAGCAGGAACCTCCAAAACCAACCGAGGCTTTTAAAAATTTAGGGCCAATTCTGCTGTCCATACCAATGGCTTTGGCAACTTCATTGATGTCTGCACCTGTTTTTTCACACAATTCCGACATGGCATTAATGGAAGAAATACGTTGCGCTAAAAAAGCATTTGCGGTAAGCTTTGACAATTCTGATGACCAAAGATTGGTAGTTAAAATTTGTTGACTTGATACCCATTTCGAATAAATAGCCACTAATTTTTGAATTGCAATTTGACCTTCTTCTGAAGGATCTCCTCCAATTAGCACCCTATCAGGGTTTAGCAAATCGGCAACTGCAGTTCCTTCCGCTAAAAATTCAGGGTTGGATAATATTTGAAATTTTACTCCATTTCCAGTATTATCCAAAATACTTTTAATAGCCTCCGCAGTTCTAACAGGAAGGGTAGATTTTTCTACAACAATTTTATCATTTTTTGCAATTTTCGCAATTTGTCTTGCACATAGTTCAATGTATTTTAAATCGGATGCCATACCCTTTCCTGAGCCATAGGTTTTTGTTGGAGTATTAACTGAGATAAAAATCATCTCGGCTTCATCAATTGCTGATTCAACGTCGGTAGAAAAAAACAAATTTCTGTTTCTAGCTTCCGCAACAATTGCGCTTAATCCAGGTTCGTAAATTGGAATATTTTCCACATTTGAATCGTTCCATGCAGCAATTCTATCTGCGTTTAAATCAACGACTGTAACCTTTATATGTGGGCATTTTTGTGCGATTATGGCCATTGTAGGCCCACCTACATAACCTGCGCCAATACAACAAATTTTAGTAATTTCCATTTATTAAATTATCAATTAAAATTATTCTTAAAAGTATTCTCAAAAGGAATTCTCTGTAAAATACTTCTTCCTAAAGTTACCTCATCGGCATATTCTAACTCATCACCAACAGATATTCCTCTTGCAATGGTGGAAGTCACAATATTGCTATCTTTAATTTGCTTGTAAATATAGAAATTAGTTGTATCGCCTTCCATTGTGGAACTTAACGCGAATATTAATTCTTCCACCTTCCCTGAATTAACTTTTTCAACTAAAGAATTAATCTTTAATTGGCTTGGCCCTATTCCATCCATTGGTGATATTTTACCGCCTAGAACATGATAAATGCCTCTGTATTGCCCGGTATTTTCAATCGCCATAACATCACGAACATCTTCAACTACACAAATTAACTGATGATTTCTTTTGGCATTAGAACAAATTTCACAAAGTGCCACATCGGATATCGTGTGACAGCTTTCGCAATATTTAATTTCTTCCCTAAAAGTGGTCAGTGCATTTGCCAAAAAAACCGTTTGTTCTTTTGGCTGTTTAAGCAAATGCAATACTAGTCTCAAAGCTGTTCTTTTACCAATTCCTGGTAATTGAGCCATTTCATTTACTGCAGCTTCTAATAGTTTTGAAGAAAATTCCATTTTACAAATGTACTAAAATTGTTTGTTTATAAAAGGAGTTTTCCTAATTTCGATGATTGAAATTACATTAATTCACAATTCATATTAATAGTATAAACTGTATATTTGTAAAAAAATAAGCAAGTGTTTTCAATATTCAAATCCAAACCGAAACTATCTGATTTAATCCCTGAAGGAACTATAGATATCCATTCGCATCTATTACCTGGTATAGATGATGGCGCTACTGATATCTCTAATACCATAAAATTATTAGAAGGCATGCATAAAATTGGTTTTACAAAATGTATTTTGACACCTCATACTCTTCCAGAAATTTGGGAAAACACCTCTGACGGAATTAAGGAAGCATTTCATAGTACCAAAAGTAGTTTAGAAGAACCTCTTCAAACAATGCTGCATCATGCTGCATCGGAATACATGATAAATGAAGCTTTTTTGGAACGACTACATTCGGAACCTTTATTGACCATTAAAGACAATATTGTTCTGATAGAAATGTCCTATATGAATCCGCCCTTGGCCTTAAAAGAAATTATTTTTGAAATTCAACTAAAAGGATATCAACCATTATTAGCGCATCCTGAGCGCTATTTGTTTTATCATCGTAACACTAAAATGTATACCACCTTAAAGGAACTTGATGTGAAATTTCAAATGAATTTATTGTCGAGTGTGGGTTACTATGGATCTTCAGTTGCAAAAGTAGCAGACTTTTTATTGAAAGAAAATATGATTGATTTTGTAGGAACCGATGTTCATCATATGAAACATGTGAGTTCCTTCGAAAATAAAATAATAGTAACGTCAGAAACTCAACTTCAATCCGCCATAGAAAGCAATTCTTTCTATGAATGACCAATAGAAAATTTTACATTATATATCATTGTTGTCCGACAAAAACCATGTAATATAAGGCGAACCGAACATATAAAGTCCCTACGGGACATTTTTAACAGGAACGCTTCTTTTTATTCTACCAACATTTAACTCCTATCGGAGTATATCTCGTAGAGATTACATGTTGGTAAATAGATAGTTATGAAGTTAATTTTTGTCCCGTAGGGACTATACATTTTTTATCGGACAACAATGATTATATATATTTAGGTGCTCTTTTTTCTAATCCAACCAAATAGTTTATTAACAACTGATTTATTATTTTCCACATCTTCACCATAGCCATAAGCGTAACCATAATTATATCCATAAGTATATCCATAGCTGTATTTATATCCATATCCTCTTTCACCACCCACATTATTAATTACATAGGATACGTTTACCAATTTACCTTGTTCTTTAAGTCCTTTAGAATAGGTTAGCAATTTCTTGTCTGTGTGATTTGCACGAGTAACATAAACGGTAATGTCTGCCAATTGAGATATTAATAAAGTATCGGTAACCAATATTGTAGGAGCGGTATCTACTATTATATAATCGTATTGTTTTTTCAAGATATTTAGTATCTCTTCAAATCTACCATTTGATAATAATTCTGCTGGGTTTGGAGGAACTGAACCAGCAAAAACAATACTTAAAAACTCATTATAAAATACTTTTTCGTTTATTAAACTTTTCCAATCAGTTGTGGTATCGTACAAATAATTAGACAATCCAACTCGGTTTTTATTTAACTTTAGGTATTTGTGCAATTGTGGATTTCTTAAATCTGCACCAAGTAAAAGTATCTTTTTATTCATTGACGCATAGGTCAATGCTAAATTTAATGACACAAAAGTTTTACCTTCCCCTTTAATAGATGAACAAGTATAAATTACCGTACATTCCCCTTCATTTTTTATTGGAATCAAATAATTAATATTCGTTCGTAAAATTCGGAAAGATTCTGCCAAAACGGACCGGTCATTTTTATTAATAATTCGATTTTCTTCATCAATAAACGGAATTTCAGCAACTACCGGAATGTTTGGAGACAAACGGTCAAAATCTAGCTTGCTATGAATCTTGGTATCAAATAAAAAGATAATGTAAACTATTCCAAGAGTAATTATTAACCCAATAAATAAGGCACTAAAATAGATACTACTTCTTTTGGGTGCAATTGGAATATGATTTGTCATTGCATAATCTACCACCTTTATCGAAGGGGTTGTAATAGCTTTAGCAACTGAGGCTTCTTCGCGCTTTTGCAACAAAAATAAATATAAAGTTTCTTTGATATTTTGCTGACGTTCAATTGATCTTAATTTTTTTTCTTTAGCCGGAATTTTACTAAAAGTACTGGAATTTTCCTGTTTTAATGATTTTACGTTTTTTATAGAAACAGCCAATTGTCTTTGAAGTACTTTAATTGAAGACAATACATTTTGTTTTAGCTCTATAATTTTATCGGAATATTCTAATACTAATGGATTTTTTATGCCAGCACTTACTAACAACTTACCTCTATCTAGAACTACTTTATTATAATCTGAAATTAATGAATTAATATTTGCGTTTTCAATACCAATATTTGAAGGTAAAAGTTGAAAATCCCCGTCTTTTTTCAAAGTATCTTCTAATAATTTAGCTAGAGCAATTTGTGTTTCTAACGCATAATATTCTCCTTCTGTAAGGGTTTTTTTAGATACTGCAATTTTAGCATCTTCTTGTAAATAGCTTAAGTTGTTTTCCGTTTTGAATAATTTTTTTTGAGTTTCAATTGAATCTAATTCACCACTTAAATTCACAAATCTTTCGCTAACAAAATCAATGGTTCTTTGCGATACTAATTGACGGTCATTTACACCATCTTGATTAAATTCATTGATAATTTCATTAATAATAGCTTCAGATTTATCTTTATTTTCACTAGTAATTATTAACGAAAGTATTTCACTCATTTTTGCTGTACTTGTCACGCTAATAGAACTTGACAGTCCTTCAACAACTATTGAAATAGGGGTTCGAGCAATTTTATAATTAATAGTACTATTTTTAGATACAACTTTGTTGTCTTCTAATGTCAAAATAAAATATTGTCCTTCAAAACTATTATTTTATCCATATTTATAAATAGTTTTACTTGTTATATTATCAGAAACTAATTTATATCCATTAGGTAATAATTTGACAGTTAAAAAATTTGTTTTTTCAATTGCACTGTCTTTATTGTCTATCCATATGATTTTAATTGGTTTATCCTTCCATAATTCAGAAGTTTTAATATTTCCAACTAAAAAATAAGTGGTTCCTAAATTTAAATTATTGGCAACTCTTTCAAGAAGGCGGTGAGATTTTAATACTTCTATTTCATTATCCAAGTTTACTTTAGAATTTGAAAAAAAAGGCTCCTACATCACTTGGAAGTTTTAATCCTCCCTTTGAATTATCAAGGATTTTAATCTTTGCAGTAGTCTGATAAATATCACTTGCATAACGCAAGTAAGTATAGGCAACAAATAATGATACGATTGCTCCAACAATAAAAAATCTCCAAAAAACAAGATATCTAAATAAAACATCCTTAATATTAATATCCTCTATTACTGAATTTTTATTTAAATTTTCCATTGTTAATTATCTGGTTAACAAAAAAAATGTGGTTAATAAAATTGAGAATGTAGAAAATACAGTTGAAATATTGCCAATGAATCCGGCGCTTTTTACTTTAACATTGTTGGGATATACATACACAATATCATTTTGTTTAATATTGTAATACGGAGAATTAAACCAATCTGTTTTGGTTAAATCTAATTTGTGGGATTTTCTTTTTCCTTCTTCTTCTCTAATAACCCACACTTCTTTTCTATTGGCTTCAATGGTTACATCACCAGCATATCCTATTGCTTGAGGTAAAGTAATAGATTGTTCACTAAAATTGAAAGTTCCTGGCATTTTTACTTCCCCTAATATCGTAACCTTAGCATTCAATATCCTAACACTTACTTTTGGGTTTTTTAAATGCCCATTGTTTTCAAGAACAGAAATTATATTTTTTTCCAATTCAGAAATTGATTTTCCAGCTGCAACGATTTCACCTAAAATTGGTAACGTAATTTTACCTTCTGCGGTAACTAGATGACCTTGTAACTTCATTAATTCAATTGAAGGTACAGCACCAGTAGACGTAGAACCTGAATTATAAAGGATTGCTGTTTCTGGATTTAAAGTAGTAATCTTTACATCTAAAATATCATTTACTTGAATTTTAGGAAGTGAATAGACTATACTACTTTCGACTCCTTCTTTAATATCACCAAACATAATTATGTCTTTTTTTGATGCACAAGAAGAAAAAAGTACAATAAAAATAACAATTAATAAGACTAATTTACTTAATTTAAATTTCATTTTATGGTGTTTTAATTAATTATCTATTGATTATATTGAGAATTCATACTAACAAATTCGGGGACTATTTCTTTCATTTTGGCAACCAATTTATTGTTATTGTTATTATTTGCAAAAGTAATCAATTCTTCAACTTCAGTAAACAACAAATCATAATCAGTAGAGGTATCGTTAGCAATCATAATTTTACTATTGTGAGTTGGAGCTGTTTTAGAATTGTCATTTAATAGTTCTTCATATAACTTTTCACCTGGTCGTAATCCAATAGTTTTTATTTTAATATCTATTTCAGGCACTAAACCCGCTAAAAGAATCATTTTTCTTGCAAGATCTATAATTTTGACTGGTTCACCCATATCAAATATAAAAATCTCACCACCATTTCCCATTGCACCGGCTTCAATAACTAGTTGGCAAGCTTCAGGAATAGTCATAAAATAACGTATAACATCTGGATGAGTAATTGTTACAGGCCCTCCATTTTGAATTTGTTCAGTAAACAAAGGCACAACTGAACCACTAGAACCTAACACATTACCAAAGCGTGTTGTTATAAATTTAATATTACTTTGTTCATTTTTGGCATTCAAACTTAAACCTTGAATATATCTTTCAGCAATTCTCTTGCTAGCACCCATTACATTGCTTGGATTTACCGCTTTATCAGTAGAAATAAATACAAAATTCTCTACTCCATATTCAACAGCTAAATCTGCAGTATTTATTGTGCCAAGTACATTCGTAAAAATTGCTTGAGATGGATTTTCTTCCATCATTGGCACGTGTTTATAAGCTGCAGCATGATAAACAACCTCTGGTTTTTTACTTTTGAAAACCATTTTTAAGGATTCCTTATTTCTAATATCTGCAATTATTGTTGTTATTTTTGTGTGTGAATTTAACTTCTCAATTTCTGAACTAAGAAAATGAAGTGGGGTTTCAGCTTGATCCAATATTATAATTTCAGCCGGTTTAAAAGTAATTATTTGTTTCGCCAACTCACTTCCTATAGAACCTGCAGCACCAGTTATTAATATTATTTTATCAAATAACTGATTTGAAATTGGCTCTTGATCTAAAGAAATGGCACTTCTTCCCAATAAGTCTTCAATTTTAAATTCTATAACTTTCTTTGAAATTGCCTCTTGATTTTCCCAATCTGATATAGCTCCTGAATTATAAACTTTAATATTTGAGTCTAAACAGTCTTCAACAATTTTTAATTTTTCAATATTGGAAAGACTATTGTCTGATAAAATTAATACTTGAGCATTTATAGCCCTTAAAACTAAAGATATCTTCTTTTTTGAATTTAAAATTGGAATATCAAGAATCCTTTTTGAAGAGTCTGAATTTCTTTTATCAATAAAACCAACTATTTGAAACCTTTTTATTTTTTCTGATTGTAAAGCCGTTACTACTGAAATTGCATTTGAGTCGGCACCATAAATAACTGCTTTAAGTACATTTGGATTTTTTTCAAATGAAGTGATATTTTCAAAAACAATTTTAATAAATATTCTAAATAAAAACAGAATAGAAAACGTAATAACGAAATTAATAAATAAGGAAGGTAATAAATAAATCTTTTTTCCAATTAAAAAATAAGTACTATAATTAATTATTATTAATGAAAAAAGAGTGCAAAGTGACGCATAGAACAATTTAATACCATCAATAAAAGTTGAATGTCTAATAATTCCGGAGTACGTTTTAAAAATAATAAAGAAAATAATATTCACTAATACTATAATTCCATATCTAGTTGGAACATCTAAAGTATTGTAAAATGTAACTCTTAAACTTCGAACAATTAAATAGGAAACTTGAGTTGAAATAATAGTTAAGAAAACATCCATAAAAAATACCATCCATCTTGGTAAATATTCCAATGAAAAAAGTATATTTTTTATTTTGCTTTTTAAATTAATAAGATTCGTATTCATTATATATAAATCAAAAAATTTTCCTAATGATAGAATACAAAAATACTATTTTTAAGTGAAGTTTAAAAATTTTACTCAAGAATTGATTCCAATTGATTTATCGTATTGTAATATGTAATTTTTGATTTAATTGGTGATTTATCGTTGCTATTTTAAAATAAATAATAAAAAGTATTATTTTTTTAAATGTTTTATCCTTTTATTTATTGTAAAAAATTGTACTACAAATTATTTTAAGGTCACCTAAAATGGAATTGTTATAAAAGTAGTCTAAATTCATTTTTACTTTATCTGGAAAAATGATTGTGTCATTATAAAATAATGCATTATTTTGTTTTTCTAATAAAAATTCTTCTTTTGCATATTTAATACTTGCTAAACTAGTTAACCCCGATTTTAATTGTAATATTTTTCTACTTTCTCCTTCTAATTTATCATAATACCCAGCTATGTCAGGTCTAGGACCAACAAAACTCATATTTCCTATAAAGATATTCCATAGTTGTGGAAGCTCATCCAATTTAGAGTTTCTCAAAAAAGCCCCCACTTTAGAAATTGGGTTTTCATTGGAAAATCCGAAAGTTCGGATTTTATAGATTGTAAATGGTAATCCGAATTGACCAATTCTTGTTTGAGAGAAAATTCCATTTTGTTTGGTATCGATAGTGGCGATACTATAAAGTAATACAATTATTGGAAGCGTTACGATTAGTCCAAAAATTGCAAAAAAAAGATCAAACAATCGTTTTGACATTATTGAGAATTAATTTGAAAATTGATATAACCACAAAGAACGCAAGGTTTTTAGCAAAGAGCGCAAAGAAAACCGATTTTTCGTTTACCTTTTACCGAAAAACACAACTAAACGGTTCACGAACAACGAGCAACGTTTATCGTAAACCGAAAAAGAGAAACGTACATCGAACAACGGTTAACGAAAATCGAATACCCTCCTAACAACAACTGCAATTCTATCCCGGTCTTCGCCTGTTAGATTGGATCCTGAAGGAAGACACAAACCGTTTTCGAATAATGTTTCTGCGACTTTATTTCCGTAATAGGGATACTTTTCAAATATAGGTTGTAAATGCATCGGTTTCCACAAAGGGCGGGACTCTATGTTTTCGGCTTCCAAAGCCAACCGCAGGGTTTCTGGGGAAATACCATTGGTTATAGAAGAATCAATTAATATTGTGGACAACCAATAATTTGAAAAATAATCATCATTGGGAGCTGAAAAAACGGTGACTCCAGAAATGTCTTTGAATAATGTTACATAAAAATCATGCATGGCTATTCTTAAAGCGACGTGCTTATCTAAGACTTCCATTTGACCACGACCAATACCGGCACATATATTACTCATTCTATAATTGTAACCAATTTCAGAATGCTGGTAATGGGGTGCAGCGTCTCTAGCTTGTGTAGCAAAAAAAATTGCTTTATCTTTTTGGATAGCGGTTTTGGTTACGATGGCCCCTCCACCAGAAGTAGTAATAATTTTATTTCCATTAAAAGAAAAAGTGCCAATGTCACCAAAAGTACCACATTTTTGCCCTTTGTAGCTACTCCCTAAAGCTTCAGCGCTATCTTCTAAAATAGGAATGTCGTATTTGTCAGCTACCGTTCGCACTGCATCAATTTGATATGGCATTCCGTATAAATGCACAACAATTATGGCTTTGGGCTTTTTTCCTTTCTCAATTCTATCTAAAATTGCTTTTTCAAGGGCTATCGGACATAGGTTCCAAGTTTCCAATTCGCTATCTATAAAAACAGGTGTGGCTCCAACATAAATAATTGGATTTACAGAAGCATTATGGGTTTTTGTTTGAACTAGGACCTCATCATTTTTGGTTACTCCTAATAACAGTAGACCCAGATGAATCGCTGCAGTTCCAGAGCTTAAAGCACCAACTTGAATTGAATGATTTAAATAGTTTTCTAGGTCAATTTCGAAACTATTTACATTGGGACCTATTGGTGCTACCCAATTGGTATCAAAAGCTTCTTGTATGTATTTTATTTCATTCCCTCCCATGTGAGGAGAGGAAAGCCAAATTTTTGAATTATTCATTTATTCTATTATATTTTATAATTTTTCCAGGATTTCCTACAACTACGGCATAATCTGGTACGTTATTTAGTATTACTGTTCCAGCCCCTATAGTTGCCCATTTACCAATAATAATTCCTGGAATTAAAATTGCTCCAATTCCTATAAGTGTTCCTTCTTCAACTGTAACATTTCCTCCTAATACTGCTTTTGGACCTATATGAACAAAATCTCCTATTTTACAATCGTGCTCAATAACTGCTGATGTATTTATTATGCAGTGTTTTCCAATAATTGCATCTGAATTAATGACAACATTGGGTAATACAACAGTCCCTTCTTCAATACAAACATTTGAAGTAATAACAGCATAATTATGTACTACCTTAAAAAAATTAAAATCATTTAATCGATTACTAATTTTTTTTCTGTCGCTATTACTCCCAATGGCAATAATAATTCCATTATCTGGATTTACTTTAGGAAGCGAATTGGAATTATGAATTGGAATATTACTCCAACTAATTTGATTGGGCGCATCATCAAAAAAAGCAGTTACAAATTGATCGTTACTTGTTATACAATCAGCGACCGCTTTTCCATGTCCGCTAGCTCCAAAAATATATTTTTCTTTAATTTCCATTAAAAGGATCTACAGTTGCTGAATTTTTTGAATTAATACCTTCATTTATTTTTTCAAGCGTCGATATTACGATTTTTATATCAATTCTACAACTAATATTGTCCAAATACCAAACATCATACTCAAATTTCTGTTCCCAACCAATAGCATTTCTTCCATTTACTTGCGCCCAACCCGTAATACCCGGTTTTACCTCGTGTCTTCTTTTTTGAACATCATTATATAGAGGTAAATATTGTGGCAACAACGGACGTGGCCCCACCATACTCATATCCCCTTTAATAACATTTAATAACTGGGGAATTTCATCTAGTGAATTTTCTCGAATAAATTTGCCTATTTTAGTTATGCGTTCCCCGTCAGAAAGAAAATTACCTAACTCGTCTTTTTTATCGTTCATAGTTTTGAACTTTATAATCTTGAATAATTTTCCTTGCTTACCCGGACGATTTTGAAAGAAGAAAGGCTTTCCATTATTGGCAAAAAATAAACTTATAGTAATTATTATAAATATTGGACTTAAAATAAATAATCCAAAACCAGCAACAATAATATCGAAAAATCGTTTGAAAAAAAGTCTATACATTCTCTAATATTATATTACTTGAAAATATGAATTTGTTTAATCGGTTAATTGTTTAATCTTGTTATATTTTAAGTTCGCAAATTTTATTTATGCTTTATATAAACTTTACCATACATGATGAAGATAATTTAAATTAAAATAATCACATCATATAATTTTACAAATTTAAAAAAAAGAAAGTCAAAAAAAAACTTAAAAATATTATTATTTCCTAATTAAGGAAAATATAGTAACCATTTATCCTGTAATAAATTAAATGTTTTCAAATTAAAAAATTGCTATCGGAGTTTACTAATAACTATTGATTTATCTATTACACTTTTTTAAGACAATTAACCGATTCCGCTTTTCAACACACAACCCACAACCTTTATATTCCACTCCTTGATTCCCCCCTCAGAGATAGGGAGCCTAATGCTTCACTCCATCACTCTTTATTACACTAGTAAAAGTAAGTACTATTATTTTCAAATTAAACCCAATTGATTTTCTATCTAAATATTCTTTTTCAAATTTTACTTTTTCTTCCAATGATATTTCGTCTCTTCCATTAATTTGTGCCCAACCAGTTACCCCTGGTTTTAACTTATCTATTCCCGCTTTTATTCGGAGTTTCATTAGATCCTCCTGATTGAATAATGCTGGTCTGGGTCCAATAAAAACCATTTCGCCTTTAATTATGTTAATTAAATTTGGAAGTTCATCAATACTTAATTTTCTTAATATCCCAGCCGTTTTTAATACATATTGGTTTGGATTTTCTAGTAAATGTGTAGCTACATTTGGGGTGTTCCTTCTCATACTTCTAAACTTGTAAATATTGAAAAAAGTACCGTCAATTCCGACCCGCTTCTGAGTGAAAAATATTGGAAATCCATCTTGATAGAAAATCAATAAACCCACCAAAATGAAAATTGGAGATAGTATCAATGAAATTATTATTGCAAAAAATCTATTTAGCATTATTGAACGAATTAAATGTTTTTATTAACCCTTCTTCGGCTGAAATTGGTAGGGATTTAGAAATTGCAGTAACTATCTTTATATTATTCACAACATAACTTTCTGTTAATTTTTGAAAACACTCTCTTAGTTTTTGACTAAATCAGTACACTTTTTGCTGACGATTTACAATTTTTTTATGTACAATTAATCGCTTATGATTTTATAATCTTCCATCCACTTCCGTACCCAAAATTCCTTTTACATCATACAAAACACTGATTTGTTTTTGAAGTAATGCTAAATCTAATTCTAAGAAATCCTTGTGAGCCACTCCCATTACAACAGCATCAAATTGCTGCACAGGTAATTTAGTCAGGGTGTTTAACCCATATTCATGTTTCACTTCGCGCGGATCTGCCATTGGGTCATAAATCGTAACTTTTATTCCATAATCGGCAATAGCAGAAACAACATCAACAATCTTTGTATTACGAACATCTGGACAATTTTCTTTAAAAGTAATCCCCATCATTAATAAGGAGGCTCCATTAATTACAATACCTTTTTTTATCATCAGCTTGACTACCTGTGAGGCTACGTAATCACCCATGCTGTCATTCAAACGTCGACCTGCTAAAATAATCTCTGGGTGATAGCCAAATTCCTGTGCTCGTTGGGCTAAATAATAAGGATCAACGCCAATGCAATGTCCGCCAACTAATCCTGGCTTGAAAGGTAAAAAATTCCATTTGGTTCCCGCAGCCTCTAATACCGCATGGGTATCAATATCCATTAAGTTAAAAATTTTTGCCAATTCGTTGACAAAAGCAATGTTAATATCTCGTTGTGAATTTTCAATTACTTTGGCTGCTTCGGCTACTTTTATATTAGGAGCTAAATGGGTTCCAGCAATAATTACACTTTTATAAAGTTCATTAACCTTTTGACCTATTTCAGGTGTTGACCCTGAAGTTACTTTTAATATTTTTTCTACAGTATGCTCTTTATCACCAGGATTAATTCGTTCAGGTGAATAGCCTGCAAAAAAGTCAATATTAAATTTCAAACCCGATATTTTTTCTAAAACTGGCACGCATTCCTCTTCAGTTGCCCCAGGATAAACAGTTGATTCATAAATCACAATATCCCCTTTTTTCAATACTTTACCTACTGTTTCACTAGCCTTATACAAGGGCGTTAAATCGGGACGGTTATTCTTATCCACTGGTGTTGGAACGGTTACAATATAATAATTGCAATCGGCTATAGCAGAACTATCGGTAGAACACAATAAACCATTTTGGTTGTTTTTAAAATCTTTAACTAATACTTTTTGTAAGACTTCGTCTGAAACTTCCAAAGTACTATCGGTACCCAAAACCAGTCCGTTTATCCTAGTTTCATTAATATCAAATCCTATTACTTGATATTTTGTAGCAAATAATCGTGCTAAAGGAAGACCTACATATCCTAATCCTATTACTGCAATTTTCATTTTCATTTTTTTATGTGTTGATTCGTTCATTTGTAATAATTAGTTCGATAATCGACTTATTATTTCAATGGCATTTAAATTCATTTTTGAGAAAGCAAACCATTTTTTACCCAAATCTTTTAATGAGGCTCCAATATGATATACTAATGAATTGTCAATGATTAAAAATCTATCGTGAGATTTTTTAAAAATTTCAATGGCAATTGGGCTGTATTGCATATTGTGTTTTTCAATATCTTGTTTTAGCTGTTGGTCAACCTTATTGGTATAAATAGTTGCTTTTACTTTATTATTTCGTTTGGTCAAAAGCATTAATACGTTTTCGTCTATGTAATTATCAATCAGGATTACTGATTTTTGTGCCGATTTTATGATCTCTGAAACAAATTGATAGGCATCAAATATTTGTCCTTCGTAAAAAATGCCCTCATTTGGAGGTAAATTTGTTTTAAGCAATAAATTTATTTTAGTATCCTGTTCGTAAAGTCTTTTTTCGATACTCTCAATTCTATCCTGAATAACATAACCTTTTAATAAATATGTTTTTAACGTATTTGTTGCCCAAATACGAAATTGTGTCCCCGTTTTGGATTTCACTTTATAGCCAACAGATATAATCACATCGAGGTTGAATAGCTTTGTTTTATATTTTTTGCCATCAGATGCAGTTGTCAAGGAATACTTGACAACTGCATTTTCTTTTAGCTCTTCCTGTTTGAAAATATTATTTATGTGCAAACTAATATTTTGCTTTGTCGATTGAAATAACGCTACCATTTGTAATTGTGTAAGCCAAACAGTTTCGTCCTCCATTCTAACCTCAATATGATGGGAAAGGGTGTTGGATTGATAGATGATGATTTCTCCGTTACTCATTTATTGATTCGTTGATGCGTAAGCTGTCTATTTTCTATAAAACGCGACTGTTTACGCTTTTAAATTTTTCCAATACCATTTTACTGCTTCTTTTAACCCTAGTTTAATATTATATTTAGGATTATATCCCAATAGTTTTTTTGCTTTATCTATACTTGCCAAAGAATGTGGAATATCCCCCGCACGATTTGGCCCATTTACGACAGAAACATCATTAATTTTCGAGTCAAATGCTGCTAAATATTCCTTTAAATAACCAACTAATTGCGTTAAAGTAGTTCGATCACCAAAGGCGGTGTTGTAAACTGTGTTAATGGCCTCCGGGTTTTGAGTTGTCATGGCCAACTCATTCATCTGAATTACATTGTCAATATAGGTAAAATCTCGAGAAAAATTTCCATCCCCATTAATAATAGGGCTTTCATAATTCATAAATTGTTTTACAAATAAAGGAATTACAGCCGCATAAGCGCCATTAGGATCTTGCTTCCGACCAAAAACATTAAAATACCGTAACCCAATTGTTTCCAAACCATATGTTTTACTAAATATTTCTGCATATATTTCATTTACGTA
Source organism: Bacteroidota bacterium (assembly GCA_947483095.1). Next base: position 12,053 of record CANKLD010000004.1, on the reverse strand, counting down.
TTTTGTAATAGCATAGGGCGATAGTGGCTTTCCAATAACTTCTTCGATTTTTGGCAAATCCACAGAATCCCCATACGTAGAAGAACTTGCAGCATAAACAAAACGTTTCACTTTAGCATCTCTAGCTGCAACTAGCATATTCAAAAATCCAGATACATTAACCTCATTAGTAGTAATGGGATCTTTAATTGAACGAGGTACTGAACCTAATGCTGCCTGATGTAAAACAATATCAACCCCTTGAACTGCTTCACTGCATACTTTTATATTTCGAATATCACCTTCAATTAATCGAAAGTTAGGGTTATTAATACAATCTTTTAAATTATGCAAATGACCCGTTGCAAAATTATCCAAACAAACTACTTTATAGCTTTTTGCTAAAAAATATTCACACAAATTGGATCCAATAAATCCTGCTCCTCCAGTAACTAATATAGTTTGATTTGTATTTGACATTTTTTTTCTATTTAAATTTAACTATTTTATTTAATGGATTTTACAAAATCAACAATCTTCTTACACGCCTTGCCGTCTCCATAAGGATTATGTAATGTACTCCTCTTATCATATTTTTCTTCATTATTTAATAAGTTGTTGCACTCAAAGATAATTTTTTTTTTTATCTGTCCCAACCAAAATCACGGTTCCAGCATCAATCGCTTCAGGACGCTCAGTAGTATCTCTCATTACTAAAACTGGTTTTCCTAAACTTGGGGCTTCTTCTTGAACACCTCCCGAATCAGTAATAATCATATACGATTTGTTCATTAACCAAACAAATGCAGGATAAGACAAAGGATCAATTAATTTAATATTCCCAATTTCAGATAATAATTTATATACCGGTTGCTGAACATTTGGGTTTAAATGTACGGGATAAATGATCTGAACATTTAAATTTTTTTGAGCTATTTCTTTCAAAGCTTCGCCATATCAGTACCATTTTAGAGACTAACAAGATACTATAATAGAATTTCTACTTATTCTTTAGAAATAGTAATTAAAACCCCTAGTTCTTTTAAAACTAATTTGATTTTATTTTTATCAACCTGCGAAACCGTTCCTTCTTTTCCTTGAAAAGGCCCTTTTGATATTGTTAAACTATCTCCAGGTTGTATTCCGCTGACTTCAATCGAGCTTAAAACCCCTTTCAAGCTAGCTTTTAACACTTCTATTTCCTGTTCTTGAATAACTGCGGGCTTTCCCAACCAAAATAAATAACGCACCACCCCCGGAACTTCAAAAACTATATTCCTATTTTTATGTTCAATATTAACAAATACATAGGAATTAATAAGCGGAATTTCTACTTTCTTTTTTCTGTCTGACCATTGTTTAATTTCTGTAACCATCGGACAATAAACCTCAACTCCTAATTTTTCAAGACCTTCAACTACTTTTTTTTCATTCTTTGGTCGAGTGTAAATTGCAAACCATGCCATACTTAGAATTCTTTAGTGTTAGTTTCAGCATCATAAATCAATAGTCCTTTTCCATCGTATTTTTGAGTGATAAAAAACTGAATCTTACGTTTAATTTCATTCTCAATTTTTAATGATAAATTTTCGATATATTCCGTATTTAATTCATCCCCAATAACAATAACTTCAATTGTCCCACTGTCAATTCCATTCGCATAATCACCTATAACAATAACTTTCTTCACCTCACCCATTCTATCTAAAATCATTTCTACTATAGAATCCAATCCAATATGTTGGAAAATAATATTTTTTAGTGTTTTATAAAGGGGATGTTTGGTATTTGCTTTGTAGGAGATTCTATTTTGAACTGCTTCTTTTTTTAGATAACCTGCTTCTTCCAAATTGTTTAACTCTTTACGAATTGCGTTTGTAGATTCGTGCATTTCTTCAGCCAAACCACGCAAATGCCCGTTATTGGCAGCGTTTATAAAAAACTTTACCAATATTCTAAGACGTGTTTTAGAAGTAATTAGAGTTTGAAGCATTTGATTACAATATTGAGTAATAAAAGTACTCATTAATTTTGATTAAACAATACTTAATATTAAGAAAATAATACAATCTGATTAATTCAAAGTTAATTTCAAAAAAAACTACCAAAAATTGGTGGTTTTAAATATTATTTTGACTTATTAGAATTTTAATCCTAATTCAGCAACTATATAAAGATCGAAAGATGCCCATTTAACAAACTCTTTTTCAAAATAAAAATTTACCATTTAAATCTAACCCAAAATAATCTTGATCTTCATTAATGGTTAAACCATTTTATATTTTATCTGCCGACAATTTATTTATTACCAATGTACCTTCGACTGAAAACTGCTGGCTCGTTACTCTTTCAAAGCTTACTTTTGAAACTTAAGAAAGTTAAAAAAATAATTTTTTCATAACATTAAATATAAAAATTATATTATTTAATTCTTAAATTGAAGTATAATTAAAAGAAAATTAAGTTATTTGTAAATAAAATTCAAACCTATGAGTCCTATAGCGATTGTTCTATTAATGTTGGTTTATTTTGGAATATTATTCCTTATTTCTCATTTTGTTAGCAAAAATAATTCTGGAAATGAGGCTTTTTTTAAGGCCAATAAAAATTCCAAATGGTATTTAGTAGCATTTGGAATGATTGGAACTGCGCTTTCTGGCGTTACATTTATTTCTGTTCCTGGCGAAGTGGGAAATCCAGAAAATCAATTCAAGTATTTTCAATTTGTTTTGGGGAACGCCATTGGATTTATAATTATTGCCAAAATATTACTTCCTTTATATTACAGAATGAATCTGACTTCCATTTATAGTTATATCGAGCAACGATTGGGAACAATTAGTTATAAAACTGCCGCTTCCATATTTTTAATTAGCAGAACTATTGGATCGTCATTCCGATTGTATTTGGTAGTAATCGTTTTGCAACGTTATGTATTTGACTTTTACCACATTCCATTTGCAGCAACGGTATTAATTTCTTTGCTTTTGATCTTTGCCTATACCTATCGTGGTGGTTTAAAAACAATTATTATTACCGATACTTTACAAACAGTTTTCTTAGTTTCTTCGGTTTTCTTAACGATATATTTTATTTGTAGCAGTCTAAACCTCAATGTTTTTGAAGCCTTTGAAAAAGTAAAAAATAGTAATTATTCTAAAATATTTTTCTTTGATGATTATATGAAAGGAACCTATTTCATCAAACAAATTTTGGGCGGAATATTTGTTACTATTGCAATGGTTGGACTTGACCAGGATTTAATGCAAAAGAATTTGAGTTGCGCTACCATTGGCGAAGCCCAAAAAAACATGTTCACGTTCACCGGGATTTTTGTGATTATCAATATTTTCTTTTTAAGTGTGGGTGCGCTACTTTATATATATGCCGAAAAAAACGGGGTTTCAGTTCCTACCGATTTAATTACTGGAAAGCCCCGAACCGATTTATTATTCCCGGAAATTGCTTTTAATCATTTGACTTTAATTCCTGCAATTGTATTTCTTTTGGGTTTAACTGCTGCTACATTTGCAACCACAGACTCCGCATTAACGGCTTTAACGACTTCTTTTTGTGTGGATTTTCTTGGAATGGACAAAATTGAAAACGCTGGTAAAGCAAATATGGTACGAACAAGACATTTTGTTCATATTGGATTTTCGCTTTTAATGTTTTTGGTTATAGTTGTTTTTAATGCAATAAATGACGCATCAGTGGTGAGTATGATTTTCAAGATTGCTTCCTATACTTATGGACCATTATTAGGATTGTATTGTTTTGGATTGTTTATGAAATCAAAAACCGTTCACGACAAATTGGTTCCATTTATTTGTTTGCTTTCGCCAGCAATTTGCTTTTTGATAAGTTATAATTCTACAGCATTACTAGGGGATTATGTAATTGACAATGAACTAATAATCATCAACGGACTTATAACTTTTATTGGGTTGTTGTTGATTAGTAAACCTGCAACTTCTGAAACGGAGTTTTAATTAAATGTTGATTTGGTTAATCGGTTATTTGGTTAATTGGAATAGGGAATTATGTAATTAATTAACTAGTAAAAAGTTAAATACTTCTACTCTTTCAATTTACAACTTTCTCAACGTACAGCGTAAAATAGCTTCAAATAGAACTAATACTCATTGGTCGTTAACAGCACCAATGTACACGCCACTTCCACTTTTATATTATTCAATTTTAGTAATTGGTAGAATTCTGGATTTTCAGTTCCGGGGTTAAAAATCACCCGTTTTGGTTTTGCCTCTACGATATAATTGTAGTAATCTCTTTGACGAGCTGGATTTAGATATAAGGAAACGGTGTTTATTTGCGATAGCGGAATGGCTTTAGTATAAATTTTAATTCCCGCAACTTCTCCTGTATTTTGACCAATTGCAAGCACGGAATGTGCTTTTTCAACTAACAATGTAATCGCTTTAAACGAGTATCTATCTGGTTTTGTTGATGCCCCGAGTACGAGTGTTTTTTTATTTTTCATTTTGCAAAAATACGTATTTAATGGAGTTTAAATTTCTTCTTTTGGCAAGAATATTTCCGCCATCATGCAACGGGCACTTCCACCACCACAAGCTTCAATAGTATCAAGGCTAGAACTTAAAATGGTTACGTGTTCTTCTAATTGGGCAATTTGTTTTTTGGTGAGACTTTTATGAGCTGCAGAACTCATAACCAAATAGCTACGGTCGTTGGCCCCTTTTACTTCAAGTAGGTTCCCAGCAAAATTATTCACTTGATCTTCGGTTATAAAAATTACTTCTTTTTCGTCTCCCTTTAGGCTGTCTAAAACCATTTTGCGTTCTTTTTTGTCATCAATTGAATCGGCACAAATTACAGCATAGGTTTCCCCGATACACATCATAACATTAGTATGATATATTAATTTTCGTTCTCCATTTACAGTTTGAAATGCTTCAAATAGTATAGGATTTAAGTCGAAATCTTCACAAAATTCTATAAATAATTCTTCGTCGGCTCTTGGCGATAAGGCGCAATAGGCCTTTCCGTTAGCTCGATCAAGTAGAATACTGCCGGTACCTTCAAGGAAAAAATTATCTTCTTCTGCAGAAGTATAATCCATTATATTTTCTATAATAAAACCTTTTTCTTCTAGGATATCCAAAATATCTTCGCGACGTTCTAAACGACGATTTTCGGCAAACATTGGAAACAAAGCAATGTCTCCATTTTCATGAAATGATATCCAATTATTTGGAAAAATACTATCGGGTGTGTCTGAAATTAACGTATCTTCAACCACAGTTACATCTACGCCAACCGCTTTTAATTTATCAACAAAAGCATCGAATTCTTTCTGTGCCTTAGTATTTACAATCTCCGGCGATAAACCATCAATCACTTTTTGGTAATAATTATTAACGGTAGTTTGCTCGTTCATTCGAAACGCAACTGGGCGAATCATTAAAATGGAATTGGTAGTTTGATTCATGTTTTATAGGTCTTAAAGTCAAAAGTCATAAAGTCAAAAGTTGTAAAACTTAAAACCAGACTTAGAACAAATTAAATTTTTTATTCTTTACTTTTTACGTTTATTTTTACCACAAAAGAAATAAAACTTTTTCAGCCACGAACCTGCCTGCCGGCAGGCAGGTTACACAAATTATCTCGAATTTTTAAAATCTATTCGTCTATTGTCTATCCGTCTATTATCTCTTCGTCTATTATCTAATTTCTTAATCTCTAATTAGTGGTAGGGTTGAGCAGCGCAACAAACCTTCTTGTTTGGCAATTTCGGCATAAGGAATTTCTTCAACGGTAAATCCATTTTCTCTGAGCCATTTGTTTAATCTTTTAAATTTTCTTTCGGAGACTATTACGTTTGGGGCGATTGAAAAAACATTAGAATTCATATTATACATTTCATTTCTTTTGATATGAAATAGATTTTCCTTTCCAAAAAGAGCTACTAAATATAAGTAGTCCGATTCTTCACGAAATCCTCGTTTGTAAATTATACCTTTATCGACTCCAACTGGCTGAAAGCAACAATCTAAATGGAGCGCATTGTCTCGGGCTTCAATTTTGGATTTAACCAAATCGAATTCTTTTACTATTTTGTTTGGAAACAAATTTCTTATAAATTCAACACCCTGCCAATTGGTTCTTGCGGTAATATAATCTTTATAATCGCTACCTTTATAGGTGCCAATGAAAATATAATTATTCCAAAGCATTACATCGCCTCCTTCTATATGAACTTGCTCTGGGGGGCGAACGACTTTTATGGGATCTATTTGATCGGTAATATACTTGATTGCGTCTAATTCCCTTTCTCTATATGGCAATATATTTGCTTTTATGAAAAAATCATCAATAACAAAACCGATGTCACGGGCAAAAATTTGATTGTAGTTTTCAATCTGATCTGGTCGAAAAACGGTTACATTGTATTTTTGAAAAATAGCATTAAATGCTTCCACTTCTTTAACCATATCCTCTTCAACGGGATAGGTTCCTGCTATTATATGCTCTAATGATTTTGGATCATAAGCTTCTTCTATAGTTGGTGTTGGCCCATTATTGATTGCCGATCCTAAAACTACTGCTCTTAATCTTGCTGTTTCATTTCTTATATTTAGCTTTAACATGGATTTATTTAGTATTGACTATTTACAAATATAAAAAAAAGCCTCACAATTTGTGAAGCTTTCTAATTAATTAATCAAAAAAACTATCTTTTCTCAATAGATTTAAAATCCCTCAAAGGTTGACCAGTATAAACTTGTCTTGGACGACCAATTGGTTCTTTGTTTTCCCGCATTTCTTTCCATTGAGCAATCCAACCTGGCAATCTACCTATAGCAAATAATACGGTGAACATATCCGTTGGAATTCCTAATGCACGGTAAATAATTCCTGAATAGAAATCTACGTTTGGATATAATTTTCTAGAAACAAAATAGTCATCAACTAATGCTGCTGCCTCTAATTTTTTTGCTATTTCTAAAATCGGATCGTTTACGCCTAAAGTTGATAATACTTCATCGGCGGCTTTTTTGATGATTTTTGCTCTTGGGTCAAAGTTTTTATAAACTCTGTGACCAAAGCCCATCAAACGGAATGGATCGTCTTTGTCTTTGGCTTTCGCCATATATTTATCGGCATCGCCACCATTTTTTTGTATTTCTTCTAACATTTCAAGAACAGCTTGATTTGCTCCACCATGAAGTGGTCCCCAAAGCGCCGAAACACCTGCTGAGATTGAAGCAAATAAACCTGCGTGAGAAGAACCTACCATTCTTACGGTTGAAGTAGAACAGTTTTGCTCGTGATCCGCATGAAGAATAAACAATTTATTTAGAGCGCTTGTAATTACTGGATTTGAAACGTAAGGACCTGTTGGAATTTCAAACATTAATCGCATGAAATTTTCAACATATCCTTGTGTATTATCGTAATAATTCAATGGATATCCCATACTTTTTCTATAAGTCCACGTTGCAATTACAAGGAATTTACCCATTGTTTTACAAACCGCTTCATACATTTCTTTTTCATTGTCAACATTTACCGATTTAGGGTTAAATGCTGTTAACGCACTTGTTAAAGAAGATAAAACCCCCATTGGATGGGCTGTTTTAGGAAATCCATCGATGATGTTTTTCATTTCTTCATTTACCAAAGTATATTTTCTGATATCATTTTCAAAGTCTTCTAACTGTTGTTTTGTAGGTAGTTCCCCGAAAATCAATAAGTAAGAAGCTTCAAGAAAGTTTACTTTATCTGCTAAGTCTTCAATTGAATAACCTCTGTAACGCAAAATTCCTTCTTCACCATCAAGGTATGTAATTTCACTTTTGCAAGAACCTGAATTTTTATAACCTGGATCCAATGTGATTGCGCCTGTTAAATCACGTAATTTATTAATATCGATGGCAACTTCGTTTTCTCTTCCAACAATTACTGGAAATTCGTATTTTTTACCTTCTAATTCTAAAACAGCTATTTTTGACATAATATGTAGGAAAAATCTTATTTATAATATTCAACAAAAATAAGGTAATTCGTATTAATTATAAAAGAAATAAGGTAACGATTTCGTTAAATCAAGTATAATAATTATACAATAGATATTCATGTCTATAAATTCTCAAAAATTTAGGCAAAAAAAAACGTCCAATAAGCATTTCTACTCATTGGACGTTTAAAATTTATTTTGAAAAACCTATTTTGTTTTGAAGGCTTTTACACCAGGAAAGTAAGCTGTATTTCCTAATTCTTCTTCTATTCTAAGTAATTGATTGTATTTTGCCATTCTATCACTTCGTGAAGCCGAACCTGTTTTTATTTGACCACAGTTCAAAGCAACCGCTAAGTCGGCGATGGTATTGTCTTCTGTTTCTCCAGAACGGTGAGACATCACTGAAGTAAATCCAGCATTTTTAGCCATATTCACAGCAGCAATAGTTTCCGTTAAAGTACCAATTTGGTTTACTTTTACTAAAATTGAATTGGCAATTCCTTTTTCAATTCCTGTTGACAAACGTTCTACATTAGTTACAAATAAATCATCCCCTACTAATTGTGTTTTGTGTCCGATTTTTTCTGTAAGGTATTTCCAACCATCCCAGTCATTTTCATCCATACCATCTTCAATAGAAATAATTGGATATTTATGAGCCAATTCCGCTAAATAATCTGCTTGTTCTTCTGACGATCTGATTTTTCCTGTTGGTCCTTCAAATTTTGTATAATCGTATTTCCCGTTTACATAGAATTCTGATGCCGCACAATCTAAGGCAACCATAATTTCATCACCAAAAGAATATCCAGCAGCTTCAACCGCTTTTTTGATTGTATCTAAAGCGTCTTCTGTTCCTCCAGCTAAATTTGGAGCAAATCCCCCTTCGTCACCAACAGCAGTACTTAAACCTCTGTCATGTAAAACTTTTTTAAGATTATGGAAAATTTCCGTTCCCATTTGCATTGCTTGGGTGAAAGTTGTTGCTTTTACTGGGATAATCATAAATTCTTGAAACGCAATTGGCGCATCAGAATGAGAACCACCGTTGATAATATTCATCATTGGCACTGGCAATGTGTTGGCAGAAACGCCACCGATATATCTGTATAATGGCAATCCCAATTCGTTTGCTGCTGCTTTTGCTACAGCTAATGAAACTCCAAGGATGGCATTGGCACCCAAATTAGATTTGTTAGGAGTTCCATCTAAATCAATCATAGTTTGATCGATAAGATTTTGTTCAAAAATGGAAGTTCCTAATAATTCTTCCGCAATTTTAGTATTTACATTTTCAACTGCTTTTAAAACTCCTTTTCCAAGAAATGCTTTACCACCATCACGTAATTCCGCTGCTTCATATTTTCCTGTTGAGGCTCCAGAAGGAACCGCAGCTCTTCCTAAAACTCCATTTTCGGTAACTACATCAACTTCAATTGTTGGATTTCCTCTTGAATCGAAAATTTGTCTTGCGTGAATTTTGATAATAATGCTCATTTTTTTTCTTTTTTTATTGGTGATTTATAATAGTTTCTAAATTGTGTTGCAAATATATCATAACTATCGGAATGATTATTTGAAACAAATTAATCTTATTAACTCAAACGTTTTAGTTATTCGAAAGTTTAATATTTTCTATAAACTGATCAAATAAATAGGCTGCGTCGTGAGGTCCGGGACTAGCTTCAGGATGATATTGTACTGAAAAGCAGCTTTTACTGATCATTCTCATTCCTGCTACAGTGCCATCATTTAGATGTAAATGGGTGATTTCAAAATCAGGATGTTGTTCTAATTCTTCTTTATTTACAGCAAAACCGTGATTTTGAGAAGTGATTTCTCCTTTTCCTGAAATTACGTTTTTTATTGGGTGATTTATTCCTCGATGTCCGTTGAACATTTTATAGGTTGAAATTCCATTGGCTAAGGCAATCATTTGGTGTCCCAAACAAATTCCGAAAACTGGCGTGTTTGTTTTTAATATTTGACGTGTCACTTCCTGAACTTCTTTCAATGGGTCAGGATCTCCAGGTCCATTGGAAAGAAAATAACCATCAGGATTGAAGGCTTTCAATTCTTCAAAAGTGGTGTTGTATGGAAATACTTTGATATAACAATCTCTAGTGTCCAGGCATCTTAAGATATTGGTTTTTATACCTAAATCTAAAGCTGCAATTTTATAGGTCGCGTTTTGATTTCCGAAAAAATAAGGCGTTTTGGTTGATACTTTAGAAGCCAGTTCTAATCCTTTCATGTTGGGTACTAAGGCTAATTTAGCTTTTAGTTCTTCAATTGAAGTTCCGTCAGTGCATATTACAGAGTTCATAGCGCCATTATCGCGAATATAACTTACTAATGCTCTGGTATCCACATCGGAAATGACAACCAAATTTACTTTTTCAAAATAGTCGTATAGGCTTTCCGATGCGTCGGGTCTAGAATAGTTAAAACTAAAATTCTTGCAAACCAATCCTGCTATTTTTATTCCGTCAGAATCGACTTCGTTTTTATGCACCCCGTAATTCCCAATGTGTGGATTGGTAGCTACCATTATTTGTCCGAAATAAGAGGGGTCGGTAAAAATTTCTTGATAGCCTGTCATTCCGGTATTAAAACAAACTTCTCCGAATGCAGTTCCGTCTATACCTATGGATTTTCCATGAAAAATAGTTCCGTCACTAAGGAGTAAAATTGCAGGTTTTCTGTTTGAGTATTTCATTTTCTTTTTGTTGTGTTGTGGTTACAAATTTAATTCAAAATATGATGTTATAAAAATTAATTTATCGAGAGGCCAAAAAATTTCTTTTACTCCTGATAGCAATGAAAATCCCTCAGAATTGTTAGGTACGAAGCAATTTTGAGGATTGCAATGGATAGCAGGAATAGGAATGGTTGAAAAAGCCTTATAAAAAAGTTCAAAAAAAAAAGACAAACATTTGAAGTTTGCCTTTGATTTGTTTTATAACGCATCGTAATGTTTAAGAATTTTAGCGACATCACTTTCATTAGAAAAAGAAAAATCATTTTCGGAAGCGAACTTCTTTAACGCATCTTTTTTGTCAATTAATTGTTTTAGAATATCACTTTTGCCGAGTTTAATTTTTGTGTATTTATTATTTAAAAAAAGATAATAATTATTCTCTTTAACATATTTATCTTCACTAATCATCGTTTGTGTCATTGGATTTAAAACACCTTGCTCCACTCCTATTCTTATTTCGTTAAAAAACTTAACCTTCTGTCCATTGAAAATCTCTTGGACTAAACCATTTAATTGAGAATCATTTAGAACTTTATATTTTTTATTTGAAGCAATAACGTAATCAAATTGATCGATATCGTATTGAAAAACAGAGTCTTTAGAAATAAAGGATTCTAATGCCTTAGTTTGAAGGTTGTAGTTTAAATTGAAAAGCTGACTAGAATCTCCTTTTTTAGTAACAACAGTAAATTGACCATTCCAATTTGGAAATAAATGAATTTCCCCTTTAATATAATTTTTTAGAAGAACCCCCGGAAGAAAAGCTCCGCCACCTTGCAAATCGTGATTATAAGTATATAATGCTGCTTTATAATTATCATTGTTTTGAGAACTAGCAGAAATTGTAATAAAAGAAAGTAAAAGAGCAAAAATTTTAATTTTCATATGTTTTATATTTAATTATTTAGAGGCTGTAAAAGTATACAAAAAAAGGACAAACTAATTAAAGTATGTCCTTTTCTATTTATTGGTAATGAAACCATTATTCTTCAGCCGTTTTATCATCAGTTTTTGCCTCTGGAGCCTCTGGTGCTGTTGCTTCTGTTTCAGTTTCTACAACTTCTTGAGCTTCTGCTTCTGCTACTGGAGCTTCTGCTTCAACTTCTGCTTCTGCTACTGGAGCTTCTGCTTCTTCAACCTCTGGAGCTTCTACTTCTGCTTCAACTTCAGCTACTGGAGCTACTGCTTCTTCAACCTCTGTTGTTTCCACTTCTGCTACTGGAGCTTCTACTTCATCTGATTTCTTAGCTTTTCCACCTCTACGGCTTTTGGCTTTTTTAACTTCTTTTTTACCACCGTTGTAAAGTTCGT
>CANKLD010000003.1 GCA_947483095.1 Bacteroidota bacterium | reverse complement strand
TTCAAATTTTTTTGTAAAATGTGCTTTAGAAAAAGAGTAACTGATATTTTTTCCAACTAAACCGAATTGGTGCTTTGCCATTTAGATTTTATTTTGACACTTTATTGATTGCGTTTTGTACCATTTTGCGTGCCCAAACCACAGGAAATGATTCCTCAAGAATAGTTTTTTTACTAAAGTTTAAACGAAGTCCGTTGCTTAAATGAAATTTTGCTTTTTTGTCATCGTGAATCATAAAGTATAATCCCGCCAATCGGTATTCCACTTCGTATTCTTCTGGGAAATATTCAGAGGCTTGCAATAAAGTATGAATTGCGCTTTCAAATTCTCCTAAGTATTGAAGAATATCAACCCAAAACAACCAAGTATCTATTTGGTAATCACCAAATTCAACTGCTTTTCTGTAACCAAATTCTGCCTCTTCAAATAAATTCAGTTCCTTATTTATGGCTGCAAAACGCTTCCAATAAAGACGATTTTGGTTGTCGATATTTAAGGCTTTATTTACAAAATAAAGTGCTTTTTCAAATTTCTTTTGACGCACATAAAAATCAGTAATTGCGATCCAGCCTTTGTCTAATAAAGGATCTTCGTGAACTGTTTTATTGAAGTATTTTATTGCTAGTGCCTTTTTTCCTAATTTCTCATAACATTTACCCATTCTAAGTAATGCATAAGAAGTAGCTTCGTCTAATTCTATTGTTCTGGTGTAACTTTCGATCGCCTCTTCATACATTTTCAGTCTTTCGTATGCCTTTGCTTTTTCCATGTAGGCGCCGAGGAATTCATCGTCAATTAAAGTAGCATATTCAAAAGCGGTAAGTGCTGCGTCGTATTTTTTCAAACCATAATTTAAACGACCTATCTGATGCCATGCAATTTCACTGTAAGGATTTTTGTCGATGTATTTGGTGAGATATTCTATAGCCTCTTCGTTTTTATCTAAAAATTCAAAGCAATAAACTACATTATATAAAGCGGCTTGGTCTTCGGTATCTTCTTCTAAACACTTAATAAAATTTTCTTTAGCCAATCCTAATTCGTCCATGAAAAGGTATTCCATTCCAATTAAATTGTACACATCGGCATAATCATCGGTATATTTTAATGCAATTTTTAGTAATTCAACAGCTTTTTCGTGATTGTCTCTTTTCGAATAAATATTGGCTTTTTGGATATAAATTTCTTCGTTGGTTGGTTCAATTGCATACAACTCATTTAGCAACTTTTCGGCTTGATCCAATTTGTCCTCAAAAACTAGCATTTCTACTTGAACTAGTTTTAATCCTGAAGATCTTGGGTGTTGTTCTAGGGCTAGTTTCAAGGCTTTTTTTGCCAAAGCTGGCTTGCCCATATCAAGGTAGTGAAGGATAATTTCTTCAAATTCTTCGGAATCAAAAAAGAGTACTTTGTTGGTTTTCAACATTGACTCAAACTTTGATAAGGATAATTTGTACTCGTCTTCTTCGTCGCTTATATGCATGCTTTTTTGTTTTATTTATCCTTCATTAAAGGTAAGGATATAATTCTCATATAGGAATTTCGGTCTTTTTTTTGTCAACAATTTAATTAACAAAAAACGGTCTGAGTTAACTTAATTTTTTAGCCCTGATAGAAGGGAAAATCCCTTATTATTGCTCAGAATGAAGCAATAATAAGGATTGGAATGATAGCAGGAATAGCTTCAAAAAAAACTAATTTTCGTTTAAAATTTCATCCATTGCTTGAAGAATTATTTCACAACCTTCTTCAATTTCGCCTTCTGAAATGGTTAGCGGTGGGGTTATTCTGATGGCGCAACCTTCGAATAATAACCAGAATAAAATGAGCCCTTTATCCTGACATTTGAAGATTACTTTGTTCGTTATTTCGGAATTTTCGGTCATTGCTGCCAACATTAATCCTTCGCCTCGAACTTCTTTAATCAAAGGGTGTACCAAAAGTGTGCGGAAAAGTTTTTCTTTGGCTAAAGCGTCTGTCATTATTGAGGTTTCAGTCAATTCTTGCAATGTTGCTAAACACGCTGCGGCGATGACAGGATGACCGCCAAAGGTGGTAATATGCCCTAGTTTAGGGTTGTCGCTCAATAAATTCATGTGTTCTTCGGAGGCTGTGAAACCGCCAACGGGCATTCCACCGCCCATTCCTTTGCCCATAATTACGATATCGGGAATGACATCGTAGTTTTGAAAACCGAATAATTTTCCTGTTCTTCCAAAGCCAGGTTGGATTTCGTCTAGAATCATTATGGCGCCCACTTCAGTGCAACGAGCGCGTACTTTTTTTAGAAATCCGTTGAAAGGTTGGATAAATCCAGCTCCTCCTTGAATGGTTTCAAGAATTATTCCGGCAGTTTTGGTGGTAATTTTCTGTAAATCGTCTTCGTTATTGAAGGTAATAAAATCGACATCGGGAACTAGTGGTCGAAAAACTTGCTTGCGTTCTTCAAATCCCATTACACTCAGCGATCCCATTGTATTTCCGTGATAGGCGTTGTGACACGAAATTAATTGGCTTCGGCCAGTAATGCGTCGGGCTAATTTTAATGCGCCTTCGGTGGCTTCGGTTCCTGAATTAACCAAATAGGTTTTTTTCAATGGATAGGGAAGGTTATCGGCTAAAAGTTTGCAATATTCTACGGCTGGACTTTGGGAATATTCTCCGTAAACCATTACGTGTGAATATTTATCCAATTGATTTTTAATAGCATTGTTCACCCGTGGATGTTGATGTCCGAGGGTGCAAGCGGAAACTCCAGCCACAAAATCCAGGTATTTTTTGTTGTTGGTATCGTAAATGTAAGACCCAATGGCATGTGAAACTTCCATCCCGAGTGGGTAGGGTGTCGTTTGGGCTTGGTATTTTAGGAAATCGTTGTTCAATTTTACTTTTTTGTTTCTTTGTATTCTAAAGTTTCTTTTCGGACTTTCATTGGAACATCTGCTTTTGCTTTTTTGGCGTTACTTTCCTTGATGATTTTGTCGTTCATTTCGTTTTCTTCTTTGGTGAATAAATCGTCAATTGATTTTATTCGTTCGTCTTCACGCCATATAAAACCTCGCAATTTTCTTGCGTTTTCAGGCAAATCTTTTTCGGGATAAATATCGCTATCAGGTTTGTCAAAAAGCGTTAAAGTATCTATTTTGTTTTTGTCTAATGTTAAATTTATTTTGCTGCAAACACTTTTATTGATTCCAATGAGTTCTTGTTTGTCATTTCGCATGTAATAAATCACTTCTGTATTCTTAATTATATCAACGTTATCAAGGGTTTTGTCCTTAAATTTACCATATAGATTTTGCCCTTTCACCTGATTAAATCCTATTCCAATAGTGTCTTTTGAGACGATAAAAGCATTGTTTAATACCTTCAAAGAATCGAGTTGCTGCGTTTTATTATTTCCGATGAGATGCATCAAATCGCCAGTCATTTGGTTTTCAAAATTCCAAAGAATTGGTTTTCCAATGAGTTTAGTCAATTCTTTTTTCTGATCGGAATGTATGGAATCGCACTTACCGCTTAAATTCAATTTGTAGAATTTGGCATCTTTAAAACCCCGAATAATCCTGTTATTTTCTTTACCCGTAATCAATAATTTTTGAGCATGAATATAAACAGAATCTTTTTCAATTAAGCTTATTGCTAAGGCTCTTTTGGTAACATAAACCGAGTCTTTAAACTTGTAAATCTCGGCATAATGTCCCTTTACAATGATTTTATTTATAGTGTCGGTGATTTTCACATTATTGGTAGCGGATGCAAAACCTCGTTTCTTATTATAGAATAGGCTATCGCCTTCTATCAAACTATTGTTGTATTCTATTTTGGAATTTCGTTGCAAACGCGCTATGTCTTTTTTGGTGTCGTAAAAACCATTTTCTGTATAAATTTTGTTGTCCTTCCCATCAATTGTTGAAGGTCCTAACAAATACGAATGACCAGAATTTGTATAATAATCTAAGTGGTTTGATTTTATTGTATTTTCAGGAGTTTTAATTAAAACAGCGGTTAAAAATTGGTATTTTTTCTGTGCAATATAATACTTTCCAGACTTACTTTTCAGCGTATTTCCTTTGTTGTTAATCACTCCTCCAGTTGTATAATAGGCTTCTTGACTATTTCTATTAAAGTTTAAAGTATCAGTTACCAATGACATATCTGGTGATCTCAAAACTACATCGCCAGTGGCATAGGCTTGTTTAATGTTACCATTGTATTCAGCATATTTGCTTGTCATTGTGAGCGTGTCACCTTGAATAATTTGAACGTTTCCAAAAGCTTTGATGTAATTTTCTTTTTGAAACCAATAGGCTTTATTACAAGTTAATATTGCGCCATCGTGGTTCACACGAACATTTCCAGTAAGTAATGCAGCATCGGGTATTTGTAGTTGATTGATGTCAGCAAAATCTGAATGTTCAATGATGATTTTCTTTTGTGTTTGTGCCAATACAGTATTGAAACTGAATAGAATGATACAAATATTGATAAAAAATAGGTGCTTCTTCAAAGGTTTAATTTTTTGCCAAATTTAAGAAAAAGGATGTAATGCTACTGCAAATTATGATTTATTTATAAATTGCTTTTAAGAAATTACTCAATCTCTTTTTAGATTGAATTTTAAATAGATAAATCCTACAATTGCTGCTATTGTTGAAGCAATTAAAATTGCAATTTTTGAGTTAATACTATCTTCATTATTATTGAAGGCCAATAGACTAATAAAAATGGACATTGTAAATCCAATTCCACCTAATATTCCTGCTCCGAAAATGTTTTTCAATTGCAAATTTTTTGGCAAAACTCCTATTCCAATAAGTACGCCTAAATAGGAAAAAAGCCAAATTCCTAAAGGCTTCCCGATTATTAATCCAAGGATAATTCCGATGCTATTGGAATGACTTAAACCTTCGTACCAATTGGAATTTAAAACTATACATGTGTTTGCTAAAGCAAATAAAGGTAAGATTATAAATGCGACTGGTTTATGCAAAATATGTTGTAATTTATAAGAAATATTTTTTTTATTTTCAACTCCAAATGGAATTACAAACGCTAATAAAACTCCCGTAATTGTTGCGTGAACTCCAGAATTTAGCATAAAATACCACATCAAAATTCCTCCAATTATATATGGAAAAAAAGAATTGACTTTCAATCGGTTGAGTACAAATAGAAATGCCATTATTCCCAAAGCAATTCCTAAATTCAAGAATGAAATTGTAGAAGTATAGAAAACGGCAATGATTATAATTGCGCCCAAATCATCAATTACGGCAAGGGCAGTAAGGAATATTTTTAGAGAAATTGGCACTCGATTTCCCAAAAGTGATAAGATTCCAATTGCAAATGCAATGTCGGTTGCCATTGGGATTCCAGCCCCAGATTGCGTTGAAGTTCCAAAATTAAAATACAAATAAATAAGTGCTGGAACTACCATTCCGCCAAGAGCTCCTAACAATGGTAATGCCGCCTTTTTTAGCGAAGAAAGTTCCCCGATATAAACTTCTCGTTCCAGTTCCAATCCTATCAATAGAAAGAAAATGGTCATTAAACCATCGTTAATCCATTCTACCAAACTGTGATTTCCAATTTCGTAATTCCATAGTTGAAGGTATGCTGTTTGAAAAATTGAATTTGCTAAAAGCAATGAAAATAAAGTAGCAAAAATCAAAATGATCCCACCCGCTTTTTCACTTTCAAAAAAGGCTTTAAATAAATTGGTTTCTTTCATATTAATTTTACTGTAAATATAAAACGCCTTGATTTCTCAAAGCGTTTCTTTTATTATTTTGTGATTGTTTGTTTACGATCAGGACCTACAGAAACTATTTTAATTGGCACTTCAACTTCTTTTTCAATAAAGTCAATGTAGTTTTTTAATTCAATTGGTAACTCATCATATGTTGTCATTCCTGTTAAATCTGCTTTCCAACCTTTGAATTCTTTATAAATTGGTGTTACATTTTCAGGTTCAATATTATAAGGTAAATGTCCTATTTTTTGACCTTTGTATTCGTATTCTGTACATACTTTTAAAGTTGAAAAACCAGATAAAACATCTCCTTTCATCATCATTAATTGGGTAACGCCATTCACTTGAATAGCATATTTTAAAGCCACTAAATCCAACCATCCGCAACGTCTTTGTCTGCCTGTAACCGAACCAAATTCGTTACCAACTCTTGCCATAGTTGCTCCATCTTCTTCAAAATCTTCCGTAGGGAAGGGGCCGCTTCCAACACGGGTGGTATAGGCTTTGAAAATTCCATAAACCTCTTTGATTTTATTAGGTGCAATTCCTAAGCCAGTACAAGCTCCAGCAGCAGTGGTATTTGAAGAAGTTACAAATGGATACGTTCCAAAATCAACATCTAATAATGAACCTTGAGCTCCTTCACAAAGTATTGATTTTCCTTCTTTTTGAGCTTGGTGCAAATATTCTTCGCTATCAATGAAAGTCAATTTTTTCAAGTCTTCAATGGCTTCAAAAAATTCAACTTCCAATTCTGCAAGATTGTATTGAATAGCAACATCATAAAATTTAATTATGGCTTCGTGCTTGTCAGCTAATGCTCTGTAACGTTCTTTGAAATCTTCCAATTCAATATCGCCAACACGTATTCCATTTCTACCCGTTTTATCCATATAAGTTGGACCAATACCTTTTAAAGTAGAACCAATTTTAGCTTTCCCTTTTGACGCTTCAGAAGCAGCATCCAGTAAACGGTGCGTTGGTAAAATTAAATGTGCTTTTCTTGAAATGATTAATTTGTTTTTAATGTCTAAATTAAAACGCTCTAATCCTTCGATTTCTTTTTGGAATACAACAGGGTCTATTACTACTCCGTTTCCAATAATATTAATTGAATTTTTATGAAAAATTCCTGAAGGAATGGTTCTTAAAACGTGTTTTATTCCGTCAAATTCTAAAGTGTGACCTGCATTTGGTCCGCCTTGAAAACGGGCAATGATGTCATATTTTGATGTAAGTACATCTACAATTTTTCCTTTTCCTTCATCTCCCCACTGTAATCCTAATAATAAATCTACGGTCATTATGCTTGTTGTTTGCGTGTTGTTGCTAATTATTTTGTTTTTTATTTCTTTTTTTTGATAAATTCAAACTTTAAAAAGTAATTTAATATCCCTAATATTAGTGCAGTAAATAAACTTACAAAAAGAGTTTTTATTAAGAATCTTAAACTAAATGAGTCTAAACCATCAAATAATTGAAATACAATTCGAGAGGTTAAAGAAAAAGTAAATACGAAAACAAATGTTTTTTTAAAATAATCACTAGCTGTCATTATTTTACCTTTTTTGTTCCGTATAAATACAAAGAGTGATTGTGCACTTCAATATCAAATATTTCTTCAATCGTTTTTTTAATCATCTGAATTCTAGGATCGCAAAATTCAATTACTTCGCCCGAATCTGTCATAATTAAATGGTCATGTTGCTTATCGAAATACGACTTTTCATAATGCGCTTGATTTTGACCAAATTGGTGTTTTCTAACTAAACCGCAATCCAATAAAAGTTCAATGGTATTATAAAGTGTGGCACGACTAACTCGATAATTTTTGTTTTTCATCTTCAAATAAAGATGTTCCACATCAAAATGATCTTCACTTTCATAAATTTCCTGAAGAATTGCATAGCGTTCAGGGGTTTTCCTGTGCCCATTATTTTCAAGGTACATTGTAAAAACATTTTTTACAATTTCTTGATTCTTACTATTATCTACGGAAATTAGTGTCATATTATGCAAAGATAAATTATTATTTTAATAATAAAATGTTTCCACTTGATTGTTAAAAACTTTAATTCTTATAAACTCGAGTAACCTTATCAATACCTTCTATTTTGCGGATTTTAGCCATCATTTTTTCGAGTATGCTATTGTTTTTAACAATTACAGCAACCTTTCCATTAAACAATCCGGCTTCGGTAGTAAGTGTAATGCTTTGAATATTAATATGCATATTACTCGAAATTACTTTGGTGAGTTCATTTGTAAGTCCTAAAAAGTCCATTCCAGTGATAATTAATACGGCTTTAAATTCTTGTTGTGAGGAATCGATCCACTTTGCTTTTATAACTCTGTAAGCATAATTAGACTGCATACTTAGTGAATTTGGGCAATCTTTTTTGTGAATTTTTATTCCTTCATTTATGGTTATAAAACCAAAAACTTCATCTCCAACAATTGGGTTACAACAGACTGATAATTTGTAGTCTAATTTATCTTGTTCGGGGCCAAAAACTAATAAATCGTAGGTAGAAATGATTTCATCTTTGGAAATTTGTTCTGTATTTGCAGAAGGTGATCTTTTGATTTTATTCTTAAAGAAATTAATAAAGGAATTGCTTTTTAACGCTGCAAAATCTTTAAGTTGTTGGTTTTCTATGGCGCCATTTCCAACTCTATAAAATAAATCCAAACTTGTTTTTAGTTTGAAGAAAACAACCAATTCATTGACTGTTTTCTCATTTAAAGTTACTTTTAAATGACGTAATTTTCTGGTTAATAGTTCTTTACCCTCTTCGGCAATTTTCTTTGTATTTTCGTTTAATACATTTTTAATTTTGGTTCTAGCCCTTGAAGTAGTTACATAATTTAACCAATGTAAGGTAGGTTTTTGGTTTACAGATGTTATCACCTCAATTTGATCTCCACTTTTTAATTCATAATTTAGCGGGACTAACTTTCCGTTAACCTTTGTTCCTCTTGTATGAACGCC
The DNA here is from genome assembly GCA_947483095.1 of Bacteroidota bacterium. The sequence goes on along the minus strand of CANKLD010000003.1, from coordinate 29,959 downwards.
AATAGCGGAGTGAATACTAAAGGCAAAATCCAATGATGTTGCTCCTTTAGGAAGTGATTTTATTTCGCCTGTTGGAGTAAAAACGAATATTTCTTTGGAATAAAGATTCATTTTAAAATCTTCAACAAAATCTACTGCATTTTTTTCTTGGTTTTCTAGTGCTTCTTTCAATAGGTTCAACCATATATCTAATCCGCTTTCTTCCGTAGCACCTTGTTTGTATTTGTAATGAGCTGCATACCCTTTTTCAGCTATTTCATCCATTCGCTCACTTCGAACTTGAACTTCAACCCAACGTCCTAGTGGCCCCATAACAGTAATATGAAGTGCTTCGTAACCTGTTGATTTTGGTGATGAAATCCAATCTCGCAATCGACTTGGGCTTGGTCTGTAATGATCTGTTACAATCGAATAAATCTTCCAAGCGACAAATTTTTCATCGTGTGGAATTGATTTATAGACAATTCTTAGGGCAAATTTGTCATAAACTTCATCGTAACTCACATTTTGAGCCTTCATTTTTCTACGAATAGAATAGATTGATTTTGGTCGTCCTTTTATAACATATTCAATGCCTTCAACATCCAAAGATTTTTTTAAAATTTCGGAAATATTTTTTATATATTCGTCTTGTTCCTCTTTTGTTTCTTTAATTTTAGTTACAATGTCATTATAAACAGCGGGCTCGGTATATTTTAATCCTAAATCTTCCAACTGCGTTTTTATATTATACAATCCCAATCGGTGGGCGAGAGGCGCATAAATATATAAGGTTTCCGATGCTATTTTGGTCTGTTTATATTCCTCCATCGAATCCATAGTTTGCATATTATGGAGACGGTCGGCTAATTTTATTAAAATAACTCGAACATCGTCGTTTAATGTAAGAATCATTTTTCTGAAATTCTCCGCTTGCATGGAAGAATTTAAATCTTTTTGAATTTTAGAAATTTTTGTCAATCCATCTACCAATTGAGCTACTTTTGGATTGAACATTTTTTTAATGTCTTCAACTGTAATTTCTGAATCTTCAACTACGTCGTGAAGTAAAGCTGCTGCTATTGAGGTAGGCCCTAAACCTATTTGCGAAGCTACAATTTTTGCTACAGCAATAGGATGAAAAATATAAGCCTCACCAGATTTCCTTCTTTGTTCTTGATGGGCATCAACGGCAACATCAAAGGCTTTTCTGATTAATTTTTTATCTTCAGCGGATAATTTTTGATAACTTATTCGGAGAAGTTCTTTGTATTCTTGGGCAATAGCCTTGTTTTCTTTCTCTATTTCAATTTCTGTCATAGCTATTTTATTCAATCTCTAAAATTAGGAATAAGTTATTAGTTTTGCAAATGCTAATATTTAAAATATATTAAAATCCCCTTTGTCTTTTTGCTTCAAATAGTAATATAGCAGCGGCTACCGAAACATTCATAGAGTCGATTTCACCTTGCATTGGAATTATAATATTTTGAGTAGCAGCATCGCGCCATTCTTTTGATAATCCTGTTGCTTCAGTTCCAACTACTAATGCAGTAGGACTTGTATAATCTTGAGTATGATAGGACGTTGAATTTTGTAATGTAGCGCAATAAAAATTAATATTTCTATCTTTCAAAAACGAGATAATTTCAGTGGTAGTTCCAGTCGCTATTTGATTGGTAAACAAACAACCCACACTTGATCGTATAATGTTCGGATTGTATAAATCTCCATTTGGATTTGCAATAATTACCGCGTCAAGATTTGCGGCATCAGCAGTTCTCAATAATGCACCAATATTTCCTGGTTTTTCCGGTGCTTCAGCAATCAATATCAACGGATTTTCATTTAGTTTTAAATCAGATAAATTAAAATGCTTACTATTTGCAACAGCAATAACACCTTCCGTACTTTCGCGATAAGCTAATTTTTCAAATATTTCTTTGTTTATTTCAATTGTATTGGTTTGGTTTTGAGCTAATTTATTAATTTCCTTTTCCGATATTAATTCAGGGTAAAATAATAAGGTATCAATACGATAACCACCTTTTATTGCTAGAGAAATTTCCCTTTTCCCTTCAATTAAAAAGGTGCCAGTTTGCTTTCTTACTTTTGCTTTTTCCTGTAACTGTAAAAGTGACTTTATATATGGATTTTGTGATGATGTGATTTGTTTCAAAATGGTTATTTATTTATTGCAAATATAATCAGAGAAATTGAGGTATTAAATTAATTAAAAACTATTTTGTTAGATACAAATAACCAATTAATGGTTCTGTATTATTGGCATCGTTCAATTCTATAATGTAATAATAGGTTCCTGGAGGAACTTGATTGTCATCTACCAAAAGTCCATTATTAGCAAAACCGTCCCATTCATTGGAATTGTTATTTCCTGTCCAAACCAATTTTCCCCAACGATTTAAAATCGATATCTTATGATTCAAAAAGATGTCTTTTAATCCTTCGATATGAAAGGTATCATTGAAACCATCATTGTCGGCAGAAACAAAATTATAAACATTTGGCGGACAGTTTTTGGTGGTTAATACAAATGAAGTTATACTGTAACAGTCTCCGCCATTATCTATACGAACGTAAATTGTTTTCGGAGTTGTTAATGCAACAAAATTGGAAGTGTTAAAAATTGGATTTGTACTGTTTTGAGCATGCAATAAAGAGTCATAAAAACGAACAGTATCGGAAATAGTTACTTTTACTAAAGTTTCATAATCCGAAAAATTGAAAGTTCCTTTACCTAAGCCTTCATTGCAAACTTCATTATTTGGCAATAAATTGAACAAAGGAGAAAAACTTAAAACTACTGGAACTGTAAATTTATTATTGATTTCGCTAATTTCTGCAACAATTCCATCACCAGAACCATTATCATCAACACCAAATTTCAAATTAAAACTGTTGCCCATTGCATTTGGAACAAGAAGTGTTACTTGCCCTGATTCATTTCCATTAATAGGGATGATTGTTTGCGTGAAAATAGTTTTAATAAATATATCATTTGCATAAATAGCAATAGGAGTATTTGCAGGTAAAACAGCAGTAGAATTAGAATTAGAAACTTTATAATCTGCAGTAATTGTTCTCGAATCGCAAGTCGTTGTGACGTTGTTGATTGCTAGAGTTGCATCGGGTAATTGACTGTTTAACTTGGTTACAATGGCATTAATCATAACGAAATCTTGGCTTGAGGTAAGCTGAATTTGTGCCGAAGTATCACCGATATTTATGTTGTTTTGAATTGGATACACATCCAAATCCATATTGTATAAAACGGATGAATTTGTTAAGCTATTAGTACCATTAAAGGCATTGTTAATTGGATTTAAAGGTGGGCTTCCAATGGGAGTTCCATTAATTCGGAGCGTTTCATTTACCGCAATTCCAGAATCGCCTTCCCAAGACAAAAAACCAATTTTAGCATCATTATTATCAATAACATTTAAACTATTCAACGTAATATTAACTTCATCAGGAACAGCTTGCATTCCATCATAAACATTCAATTGATTTAAGGATAAATTTTGATTTTTATAGATTACAATAATTGCCCAGCCCGCAAAATTAGTTCTATTTTGATAGTGAAAATTTACATACGGAGAAACATCGAGGTCTGAAATAGTATAACTTCCATTTCCAGTGGCTTGAACTTGAGCAGTTACCTCTTTGAAAGCACTGAAATAAACCAAACTTGAAAAAACTCTTTGATGGCTAAAAGTTCTGTCAGGTGTAATGGCTTGACCGTTTAATTTAACATCAAAATCGCCCGTTCCACAACCTGCCCAGTATAAATATGCCTTTTCAATCTGGTCATTTCCGCTTAACGATAATTGTGCAGAAGAGGAAGTTAATACAGAAGGAGTTGTTTGAAATGAATTTTCTATAGGATTTAAGGTGTTTCCAATAAAAACAAAATCATATTTTCCATTAAATTGTTTGAATAATGATATATCCTGACCAAAAAAGGGAATTGTTATAAGTAATAAACTCGCAATAAGAGCGTTTAGAATCAGTTGTTTCATTATCTTAAATAATAATTAAAATTACTAATTTATTTTAATAAAATAATGATCGAATTAAATTAAATGATTAATTTTCCAATGTTTAAAATTTGAAATTGAAAAATTATACTGTAAAACGTTACGAATCCAAATATTTTAGCGACTGGAATGCTTTTATTAGCACTGCCAAAAACGCTACATTCTTATTCAATAGAGATTTTATGGAGTATCATTCCGATCGCTTTGAGGATTTTTCATTGATGATTTTTCAGGAAGATAAATTAGTTTGTGTTTTGCCAGCAAATAGAGTAGGAGCTTCAATTTACTCGCATCAAGGGTTGACTTATGGCGGATTGGTGTTTTCTTTTAAAAACAAAGCAAATAAAACAAATGAAATTATTGATGCGGTTGTCTTTTTTTTAAAAGAAAACTCAGTAAAAGAATTTTTATATAAGCAATTACCTATTTTTTATTTTTCAAAAATAAGTAGTGAAATTGATTATTTTTTATGGCAAAAAGGAGCACATCTTGTTAGAAAAGATATGAATTTAGCAATTAATCTTTCAAAGAAGCTAACAATTTCAAAAAGTAAGTTGAAACATTTTAATAAATCAGATGCTAAATTGAAAATGGTAGAGGAAACAGATTTTACTCACTTTTGGAATCACGTTTTGCAACCTCGATTAAATGATAAATACAATACAAAACCAGTACATAAATTAGAGGAAATTAGTCTGTTAAAATCCTATTTTCCAAATAATATAAAGCAATTTTCCGCATATTTTGAAGGACAAATTGTAGCAGGAATTACAATTTTTGATTTTGGCAATGTGATTAAATCTCAATATGGAGCCACAACTTTGGAAGGTGAACAACTCAGAGCCTTAGATTTTTTATTTATTACTTTAATTCATCAATATAAAATGGAAGGAAAATTATATTTTGATATGGGAATTGTTAATGAAAATGAAGGTAAAGAGTTTAATTTGGGTTTATTAAATCAGAAAGAAGAGTTAGGTTGTGAAATCTATAATCAAGATTACTATAAATGGACATTTAATGATTAAATTTTTTGATTTACAGAAGATAAATGCTACATATCAAGAGCAATTTCTAGAAAAAATGAAATTGATTTTAGATAAAGGTTGGTATATTTTAGGCGATGAAGTAAATTCATTTGAGAAAAATTTTGCTAATTATTGTAAAGCCAGTCATTGTATTGGTGTTGGAAATGGATTTGATGCCTTGACTTTAATTTTTAAAGCACAAATTCAATTAGGAAAACTACAAAAAGGCGATGAGGTCATTGTTCCCGTAAATACATATATCGCTACAATTTTGTCTGTTTTACAAGCAGATCTAGTCCCGGTTTTTATAGAACCAAAATTAGAAACCTACACTATAAATCCCGATTTAATACAGGATAAAATCACGTCAAAAACCAAAGCAATTTTAGCAGTTCATCTTTATGGTCAATTAGCCGAAATAGATAAAATAAATGCTATTGCACTTCAAAATAATTTGATTGTTGTTGAAGACGCAGCACAATCTCACGGAGCTTTTTTAGGTAAAAATAGAAAATCAACAAACACTCAAGCCTTTAGTTTTTATCCAGGGAAAAATTTGGGAGCTTTGGGAGATGGAGGTGCAATAATTACAAACGATGAAGAATTAGCTAAAGTGCTATTTTCATTAAGAAATTATGGCTCGGAAGTAAAATATCTAAATAATTATATAGGAATTAATTCTCGTTTAGATGAATTACAAGCGGCATTTCTGAATGTTAAATTACCCAATTTGGATGCCGATAATGAACATCGTAGAATTGTTGCAAAACGTTATTTGTCAGAAATTAAAAATGATAAAATAACATTGCCATTTTGGGATTACACTAACAATCATGTGTTCCATTTATTTGTAATACGGACTGAAAAAAGGGAGGAATTACAAGTTTATTTAAAAGAAAACGGAATAGAAACGATGATTCATTATCCTGTACCTCCACACAAACAAAAGGCATTTAGTCCCGAGACTTCGGGATGGAATAATTTATCATTTCCAATTACCGAAAAAATCCATAAGGAGGTTTTGAGTTTGCCAATAAGTCCAATAATGACAATCGATGAAGTTGATTACATTATAAAAAAATTGAATTTATGGACATCTTAATAAAATCATTTAATCGACCGTATTATCTGGAAAGATGTCTGTTTTCAATATCAAAACATGTTAAAAAATTTAATGGAAAAATCTATCTTTTAGACGATGGAACGCCACAAATTTATTTAGATAAAATTGAGAAATTATATCCTAATATTATAATTAAAAAATCAGAGTTTTATGAAGAAAAACATCAATTAACTTTAGCTGGAATTCGTCCGATGAATTATGTTGTGCCAATAAATTTGTGGTTAGAGGCTGCAAAAAATGCATCTGATAATTTTATTTTAATTGAAGATGATACTTGGTTTATAGAAGATATTGATTTAGAAGTACTTGAAAATGAAATTCAATTAAATAATGTAATAATCACAAAATTATTTTGGTTAGGAAATCCTATATTAAATCAAAATAAAAAAGAAATTTTAAAAAACTACATAGTTTTATTAAAACCAAAACTCTTTACAATTATTCCGATGTTATATTATTTTATTTTTTACAAATTTGATAAATTTAAAATAAGAAAAACATTACGTTTTTTAAAAATTAATACTGAGGAAAAACGTTTGGCATATTATACAATTTATGCTGTTGCAGGAATGGTTTTTAACAGGGATTATTATACGAAACTTTGGGAAAATCATAAAAACAAAGTGAATGAAGGTTTGCAAATGTTTAATGCAGTAAAATTTTATTCAAAAAATAAATCGAATCATAAATATGCAAAATATAAGCAAGAAGTTTTGCGAACTGGATTTATGTCATCGGCTACAAATGAACATAAAGAAAATTATAAGGGCAATGTTGATATGTTTATTTTTAATAAAATTTTAAGTGAATCTTGGTATGATAATAAATTTGATGTTTTAAAATCATTGCCAAATGATATTGATGAACAAACAATTAATAAGATATTAGAAGATGATAATGAAAAAAGAATTGCATTTTCAGATTGGCTTCTATGGAAGAATGATTTTAAAAACGAATATGAATCAATTGGATGTATACTAGATGATGTCTAAATGCTATGAATAAAAACAAGTCATATCGTTCTATTTTTAAAGCCACTGGAGTTTTTGGAATGATGCAAATTATTAAGCAAATTATTAGTATTATAAGCTCAAAATTTGTTGCGATTTATCTTGGCCCTATTGGTATTGGAACTATTTCACTATTAACCAATGCAATAAATATTATTATTGCTTTAACGAACTTTGAATTTTTAAAAATTGCTACTCGTGAAATTTCTCTAAATCATGATGAAAATGATTATTCAAAACTATCAAAAACAATAAATATATTACAAAAAACGGCTATTTTAATTGGGTTGTTTGGAGGGATTATTGTAATTGTATTTAGTAAATCATTAAGTTATTATACTTTTGGAAAATATGATAAGCAACATTGGTTTGTTTTATTGTCAATTTATTTATTAATTACTAGCTATTCTAATGTTAGAGTAGCTATTCTACAAGGCATTAATAAGATTAAAATTTTAGCTTTAAGTAATGTTTTAATCACTTTTTTCACTTCAATTGGATCGGTTTTATTATATTATATCTATAGAATTGATGGTGTAATTTGGGTTTTACTTTATTCGAGCATTTTGCAGTTTATTATAACAATTTATTTTACTCGAAAATTTTCATTTTCAATTTTGCCTCTTAATTTATTAGAATTTTATGCCTATTCAAGTCCTATTTTTAAACTTGGTTTTTTCTTGTCTCTAAATTTAATTTTTGGAGAAATATGTAATTTTATAATAAAATTATACTTAAATCAAAGTGGATCCGGTACTCAAGTTTTAGGTTATTTCCAAGTAAGTTTTGTTATTTTAGTGAATTATTTAGGACTTGTTTTTAATGCAATGGCTTATGATTTTTATCCTAAATTATCATCTATTAGTTTAGATAATAATAAAGTTAGAGAATTAGTAAATAATCAAATTGAGATAGCATTAATTATTGTAACGCCGGCAATTATTTTTTTATATTTAAGTTCGCCTTTTTTGATAGAATTACTTTTTAGTTTTGAATTTGTTAAATCTTTTTCAATTTTAAAATTTGCATTATTTTCGGTTATTTTAAAAGCAATTATATTGCCAATAGCCTATATAATTTTAGCAAAAGGAAATAAAAAACAATATTTTAAACAAGAATTATTTAGTGATTTTCTTAATGTTTCTTTAACAATTGTAATGTATAATTATTTTGGATTGGAAGGAATTGGAATGGCGTATATTATTAATTATTTAATTTACACTTTTTATGTTTATTCCTATGTAAATAAAAAGTATAATTTTTATTTTATGCAATCTAGTTGGCAATTAATTAAAAATAATTTATTTATAGGAATAGCTTCAGTTTTTTTAATTTTATTTCCAAACATCTACATTAAAAATTCCCTTTTGATAATTTTGCTTATAATTTCAATAATTTATTCTTTCAATGAATTAAATAAAAGAATAGATATAAAGAATTATTTAAAAAGTAAATTTAATAAGTATTAAAAAATAAATAATCATTTTATTTTTTTAAATAATATTTAGTACAATTATTCGAATTATAATTATTATTTTCTCTCAATAATAATTTAATGTATTTTTATTTCGACCAAATATCAATATATTTTTGTGCAATTATTTTATAATCATGTTCTCTTTCTATAAAATTTCTAGCTCGCTTTCCAATTGCAATAATTTCATCAGGGTTCTCAATTAAATAAGTTAATTCGGTTACTAAATAATCAATATCTGGAAGTGCATTTATTGCTACTTTTTCTTTTATTTTATAATATATCTCAAATTCTTTTTCAGCACCAGTAAACACAACCTTTCCTTTAGCCATAGCTTCTAAAGCATTATAACCTTGATCTAAAGCAAACACTTGATCTAAAACAATATGTGCTTTGTTATATAATTTTATATAGTTTTTATAAGGTAAACTTTCTGCAACAATTATTTCAACTTTGTTTGGATATTTATTTTTAATAATTACCAAAGCTTTTTCAAAAAAATCGTTTCCTTTTTTGTAATAATTAATTTTATTTATTCCGTGAAAGATGACAATTTTATCTTTTATTTTTATATCTTCTTTTGGAAAATCATCAATTATTATAGGATTTGAGATTAGTCCTAAGTATTTTGAATGATTTTTCAAAGGAATATGATAATCCAAATCAGAAGCTATCACACCCATAATATTTTTAAAAATATATTGATGCAGTTTTGCATATGATTTGGTTTTGAATTTCAAAACATTTAGAAAGTTTTTTTTCTTTATTTTGCCGTTAATATAGGGTTGAATTATAGATTTATTATTAGTATTTTCGAAATTATATTTTACATATAAATAATCGTCACCACAAGATAAAAGGAAAACCTTTTTATTGTTTTTAAAAATAAATTGAAGTATTTTTTTTTCATAATAATAATTACAAAAAAAACTATTTTCATTAATGAATTGAACAACATCAAATTCTTTAAATTTATTTTGGTTTTTTATAAATTGCTTGTAGGTTAAATAGGAACTTATATCAAATCTTGTAAGATAGAAAGTTAAAACTTTTATTTTTTTTAGAAATCCTTTTTCAAATTTTTTTTCAAATCTCAAGTCTATCGGAAAATCTTTAAATCCATCATTAAATCCATTAATAGCTACTTCGTGACCAAGTTTTAGAAGTCCTTCTTTCAATGAATTATGCAATCTGCTATATTCACCTATTAATAATATCTTCATATAGTGTTATATTTGACAAATATATTCACTTTTTATCAAAATAATGAACAAACAAAAAAATAAAATTGCTATAATTTCCAATTCATTAGGATTAGGTGGGGCAGAAAAATTTGCTAGTTTACTGAGTTATATATTATATGATTTAGGATATGAAATTCATAATATAATTATTGATGATGTTGTGAAATATAAGGTGAGTGGAAAATTATTAAATCTTGGTATTAATTATAAAAATGATTTTAGTATAATTAGAAAATTTAAAAAGGGAATTATTATTAATAATTATTTAAAAAATAATAATATTTCAATTGTAATTGATAACCGCTCAAGGCCAATTTTAATTAGAGAGTTTTTTACTAAATATATTTATTCAAATTGCAAAACTATCTATTTAGTTCATCTTTCAAAACTTGAAATTTATTTGTCGAAGCCAATTTTTTTATCAAGAATAATTTATCAATCAGCGAGTAAAATTGTATGTGTTTCTAAATCAATAGAAGAAGAAATCATTAACAATTATAAACTAAAAAACACAGAAACTATTTATAATCCGCAACCAATCGATTCAATTGATTTATTTAATTTGGAAAAACTCCCAGAAAAATATTTTATTTATTTTGGACGTTTAGATGAAAATCAAAAGAATTTATGTTTTATGTTGGAATCATTTTTTATTTCTAAAGTTTATGAAAATGATTTTCACTTAATTCTTATTGGAGATGGTGAAAGTGAATCTCTTTTGAGAAATAAAATTGAAGAATTAAAACTGGCTAAATTTGTAACAATTAAACCTTTTTCTACTAATGTATTAGCCTATGTAAAAAAAGCAAGGGCTTCTGTTCTATCAAGTAATTACGAGGGTTTACCAATGTCAATTATTGAATCTTTATCAATCGAAATTCCTGTTATTTCAGTTGATTGCCCAAGCGGACCAAAAGAAATTATTATTGATAAAATGAATGGATTATTGGTTGAAATGAATAATAAAGTTGCTCTTTCCAATGCGTTTATTACCTTTGCTTTTGATGAAGTTGTATATCAAAATTGCAAATCAAATGCTAAAAAAAGTATTGAACATTTGTCAATTGAAAAGATTTCAAAACAATGGGAAAAACTAATTAATACAATTTATAATGAAAACTAGTATTAAAGATGTCAAACTAATTGAAGTTCCAAAAATTCATGATGTTCGCGGCAACTTGTCTGTTATTGAAAATAATACAATTCCTTATGAAATAAAAAGAGTTTATTATTTATATGATGTTCCATGTGATGCGCAACGTGGAGGACATGCTCATATTTCCCTAAAACAGTTTTTGGTAGCTTTGTCAGGAAGTTTCGACGTAGTGTTAAAGGATGGAGAAAATATTAAAAAAATCACATTAAATAAACCCAATTTTGGTTTGTTAATTGAAAATGGAATATGGCGCGAATTAGAAAATTTTTCATCAGGTTCAGTATGTTTGGTATTAGCTTCAGACATATTTATTGAAGCAGATTACATCAGAGATTTTGATGAATTTCAATTATTTAAAAATGGAAGTACCTAATCCTATATTAGTTAAGAAAATTTTCAAGAATATTAATTCCTTTAGAATAAAACTTGGTAATAATAATAAAATTCTTTTCTTCAGGCTTATATTCTCGAAGTGAATCGCTCTACTATATTTTCTAAAAGCAGGGTAATCACCATTCAATTTGCTTTTTATTGCCATCGAAAAACGATTATTGTCCAAGAATTTTTTTAGCAGTTTATTTTCTTTTTCTTGATTATAATATTTCATAAAAGTACTTTCTTCCATTATATAATTAAAATTTCTTGAAATACTTTTGCTGTCATAAACATATCTAGCTAAAATTTTCCAAGAAAACAATACTTGATAATTTAATCCTATTCGAATCCACAAATCGGTATCTTCAGAAATTTTTATATTAGGGTCAAAAATCCCTGATTCATTAAAAACACTTTTATGAAACACTGCGCAGGAAGTCCAAATAACCGATTCCTTCATACTTGCACTAAAATAGTTTATAATTTCGCAATCTCCAGTCTTTACAATTGAATAACTTGATGGAAATACTTTTTTTGAAGTCTCTACTTCGATTGCCGCCGAAAATACTTTTAGTTCTGAATATCGATTGATGTTATTAAACATTTCCTCAAGAAATGTGGGAAACCAATAATCATCAGCATCAATGAAAGTAATATGTTCCGCTTTCGCTAAATTTATTCCGTAATTTCTTGCCGATGAAACTCCTTGATTTTCTTTCAAAAAATATCTTATTCTTGGGTCAATAAATTGCTTTGCTTTTTGTTCACTTGCATCAGTCGATTCATCATTTATTATTATTACCTCAAAATCAGTAAAACTTTGATTAAGAACACTTTTTAAAGTGTTTTCAATAAAGTTTTCTTTGTTGTAAAGCGGAATTATAATTGAAAAAAAAGGCATTTTTTAAAAATTTATTGGTTTAGTAATTACAAGAATTTTTTCGTCTTTATCTAAATCATATTTGTTTTCGGAAGAAAAATTTTCTTTTATTTCAACCAAAAAGTTACAGATTTCAATTCGTTTCTTTAATCCTGAAACTGAATAAATCCTTACATGATCTTCTTGCCCAAAATGTTTTATTCTATCTTCTTTGGTTATAATATTATTATCTTCATAGATTTCTCCATCTTTAAACGGTGTTTGAATTAATGCTTTAGCTCCAGGTTTCATAACGCGAAATAACTCTTTTATAGCAAGAATATCATTATCTATATGTTCCAAAATGTGATAGCAAATTATCAAATCAAATGTGTTATCGGCTATTTCTAAATTAGTAATGTCAAATCTATAGTCAGCAATAAAATCTCCTAACAAATCTGTACTTTGATAGTTGATATTTTTCATTTTTTTCATTTTTCGATATAAGCATCTTGAAGGTGAAAAATCTAAAACAACACTATTTGGAACTAAAAATTCAGTTTCTAAAAGCGACCATAATCTTCGGTTTCTTTTTAAGCTTCCGCAATTTGGACAGAGAGAATCAGCATTCGATAATGAAATGAATATTCTTAAATTTTTTCCGCAAATGTTGCATTGGTACTTTTTTCCTATGTAAAATAAGGAATAATAACTTCTCAATATTTCCTCATGTTCAAAAAATATTTTTTTTGGAACAATTTTTTTGATGATATATTTAATATTTTGATACATAATTCATTGATTTTTTTCTGAATTACATAAATAGCCCAATCTGTATAAATCAAAAATAAATAATGAAGGATTTTTACTAGCCAAGTTTTTAAATAAAAAAGGTTTTGTTATTTTATAAAATACTTTCATTACAAATAATACTTGCATTTTCTTTAATCGATAAAATAATTTTGATAAACCGATATAATCAGCTGGAATAAGTTTGTTTTCTATTAGAAATTTCAAAGCGATTAATGATTCATTTTCTTTTTTAATTGCAACATCAAATTCATCCAATCCAAGATGATAAACTGGATTTTCAATATGTTCAACTCGAATGTTATTATTTTTTAATTCATAAGAAAACAAAGTGTCTTCGTGTCTTAAATTCGGTATCTTTTCATTAAAACTTACTTTTTCAAATACCGATTTTTTTAACATAAAATTCAAAGTCAAAAGTCTTAAATAAGGATTTTTTTCTCTATTTTTTGCGGATAACGCTTCTCTATAATTTCCGTATTTCCATCGTAATAATTGACTTTCTTGTGGTTTTAATTTAGAATATAAAATGCCACCAGAAACAATTTTTTCTTCTTTCGTTATTTGAAGTAAATAATTGGAAATAAAATTATTGTTAATTGGAATAGTATCTGAATCAAGGAAAAGTAAGTTGTCAAAGGCAGCTTTTTTAGCTAATAAATTCCGCATCGCACTTCTTCCAATATTTACTTTAAGAATTTCATAAGTACAAAATTGAAATTCATTGATTTTGTTATTTTCCGAATGAAATTTTTGTGATCCATCATCCAAAACAATTATTTCAAATTCAATTTTAGCTTCTTTCGCCTGATTATATAAGACATCTACAAGCTTAAAAACATTGTAATTATAGGTAGGAATGAGAATAGATAACATTAAACTGTTTTTTGAACTACCTCAAAAATACTACTGTCTTCACATTTCAATGTTTTTGATGGAAATTTCATTAAAAGTGCATAATCATGAGTAGCCATAATCACTGTTTTTCCCGAAGTATTAATTTTTCTGAGAACTTCCATTACTTCAATACTAGTTTGAGGGTCTAAATTTCCTGTTGGCTCATCAGCTAAAATTAATTCTGGATCGTTCAATAAAGCTCTTGCAATTGCAACACTTTGTTGCTCACCACCAGATAATTGATGCGGCATTTTTGATGCAAACGATTTCATATCCACTTTATCCAAAACTTCATCAATTTTATTTTGCATTTCAACAGGGTCAATCCAACCAGTCGCTTTTAATACAAAAAGCATATTTTCGTTCACCGTTCTGTCTGGTAACAATTTGAAATCTTGAAATACAATTCCTATTTTTCTTCTCAAATAGGGAATGTCATCTTCTTTTAAAGTTGCCAAATCAAAGTTAACAATGCTCGCTTGCCCTTCTATTAAAGGCAAATCTGCATATAAAGTTTTCATAAAACTACTTTTCCCAGAACCCGTTTTTCCAATTATATATATAAATTCACCGTGGTTCACTTCCAAATTAATATTTGATAAAATGACTTTTTCTTCTTGGCAAATGGTTACATTTCTTAAAAATAATATAGGTTCTGACATAGGATTTTTTTGTTTATTTTGTAAAAGTAATAAGTTTTAGTGAAATACCAATTTCTAATTTCTGATTTATTGTTTAAAAAGATGTTCATAATAATAATGAGATTAAGTTCGTTATAGGGTTTAGAAATCGATATATTTGATTGTAAAAATTTTATTCCGTTATGAGAAATCCATCAAGACTCCTTTTATTATTGTTTTTAATGATAATAACAACAGTTTCTGCTCAAAAATCTGAAATATATACCAACGATTTAGAAGTCTATAATCAGGCCATTTCACTATATAATAATCAACAATATTTATCTGCACAAATAATTTTTGAAAAAGTAAAATCAGAAAATCATGGGCAAGATGTTCTATCTGATTGTGCCTTTTATAGTGCAGTTTGTGCTATAAAACTCAATCAATCGAATGCCGATTCAATGATGGAAAATTTTATTTCTGATTATCCAACAAGTACCAAAAGAAACCAAGCATACATTGAAGTTGCACAATATTATTTTGAACAGGGCAACTATCCTCAATCTCTAATTTGGTTTGATAAAGTAGATGAAAGTTTCTTGGATTCTGACGATATTGATAAATTTAATTTCCAAAAAGGATACTCTTTTTTTACTAATAAAAACAAAATTGAAGCTACAACGTATTTTAACAAAGTACTTAAGTCACTAAATTATGGTTCGCAAGCCAAATATTATTTAGGATTTATGGCCTATGAAGGCAATGATTATAAAAATGCAACTAATTATTTCGATCAAGTTTCTGGTGAGGAAAAATACAAAGAGAAACTTTCTTATTTTCAAGCGGATATGAACTTTAAGTTAGGGAATTTCCAAAAAGCAATTGATTTAGGTTTGGTTGCAATGTCAAAATCCAATGCTTTAGAGAAATCAGAATTGAATAAAATCATTGGCGAAAGCTATTTTAATTTTAATCAATACGAAAAAGCAATTCCTTTTTTAAAAGAATATAGAGGTAAAAAAGGAAAATGGAACAATACCGATTTTTACCAATTGGGATTTGCCTATTATCAGCAAAATGATTTTGAAAATGCCATTGCCCAATTCAATAAAATCATTGGTGGTAAAGACTTTGTTGCTCAAAATGCCTATTATCATTTAGGACAAAGTTATTTGAAAACAGATAAAAAACAACAAGCTTTGAATGCTTTTAAAAATGCATCAGAAATGGTATTTGATCTGAAAATTCAAGAAGATGCTACTTTAAATTATGCCAAATTGAGTTATGATATCGGGAATTCCTATCAAAGCGTACCTGATGTTTTGGCTTTTTTTTTAGATAAATATCCTAATTATCCAAGTAAAATCGATATTGAGACACTATTGATAAATTCCTTTATTACATCAAAAAATTATAAAGGGGCACTGGAACTATTAGAAAAAAATAAAAGTTTTGCCAATAAACAAGCGTATCAAAAAGTAACTTTTTATAGAGGTTTAGAATTATATACCGATGGAAATTACCAGGATGCATTAGTAATGTTCAAGAAATCTATTGGGGAGCAACAAGATCTTAAATTTACTGCTCGTGCTACGTTTTGGAAAGGGGAAACAGAATTTATTTTGGATAATTTTAATGAATCGTTGTTGAATTTCAAACAATTTATAGGTTTTGCAGAAGCTAAAAACACAAACGAATTCAAAAATATAAATTACAATATTGCTTATTCTTATTTCAAATTAAAAGAATACGAACAAGCAGGAAATTTTTTCCAAGCTCAAATTGACGCCGTAAAAGATGATAAAATCAGATTGAACGATTCCTATTTGCGTTTGGGTGACAGCCGTTTTGTATCCGCAAAGTATTGGCCAGCAATGGATGCATATAATAAAGCGATTGATTTGAAAAGTATCGATGCGGATTATGCGGCTTTTCAAAAGGCAATTAGTTATGGATTTGTATCTAAAAATGATAAGAAAATAGAAGATTTGAATAAGTTGATTGAAACGTATTCAAAATCGCAATACCGTGACGATGCCTTATTTGAATTGGGAAATACCTATGTTGCTGAAAAGAAATCGGATTTGGCAATTAAAACCTACGACCAATTAATTAGCGAATTTAAAAAAAATAGTTCCTATGCTTCAAAAGCAATTTTGCGACAAGGATTAATTTATTATAATTCTGAAAAAGACGATTTGGCTATTGAAAAATTCAAAAAAGTAGCTGCAGAATATCCTAAAACAACAGAAGCTTTAGAAGCCGTTTCGACCGCTAGAATTATTTATGTTGATAATGGAAAAGTGGATGAATATGCAACTTGGGTGCGAACTTTGGATTTTGTTTCTGTGACCGATGCGGAATTAGATAACGACACGTATGAAGCTGCCGAAAAACAATATTTACAGAACAATACCAAACAATCTATTTCAGCATTTAGCAGTTATGTTTTAAAATTTCCTAATGGAAATCACGCTTTAAACGCTAATTTTTATTTGGCACAATCGTATTTTGTGGATGGATTAGAAGCCAATGCAGTTGCCAATTATGACTTTGTAATTTCGAAACCAAGGAATGAATTTACGGAACAAGCTTTGTCAAGATTGGCTCAAATTCATATTAAATCAAATGATTTTGCAAAGTTGATTCCGATTTTAAAACGTTTGGAATTCGAAGCAGATTTTCCGCAAAATATAACATTTGCGCAAGCCAATTTGATGAAAACGTATTACGAACAAAAGGATTATGTGAACGCCGTAGTTTATGCAGACAAGGTTTTGAATAACCCGAAAACAGACGATAAAGTAAAAAGCGATGCACAAATTATCGTAGCTCGTTCGGCTATAAATTCTAATGATGAACCTAAAGCACGCCTGGCTTACGCCAAATTATTGACACTTGCAAAAGGGGAATTGGCTGCCGAAGCCCTTTATTATGATGCCTATTTCAAAAATATTGACGGGAAATTTGAAGCTTCCAATACTGTGGTTCAAAAATTAACTAAGGATTATTCAGGCTATAAATATTTTGGTGCGAAAGGATTGGTCGTTATGGCAAAAAACTTTTATGGATTGAAAGACAGTTTCCAAGCGACTTATATTTTGGATAGTGTCATTAAGAATTTCGCAGCATTTCCTGATGTTGTTGAAGAAGCTCAAAAGGAATTGGATGTTATTAAAGCTGAAGAAGCGAAGACCAATTCGTCTGTAATTAAATAGACGGATAGATAATAGATGGATAGATAATAGACAGTTATAAATTGAAAATATGTTTTTTTAATTTGAGATAGATACAAATAAATATGAGCGAATTTAAAAGACATAATTTTAAAAAACTAAAGATTTGGCAAATGGCAATGGAATTAGCAAAGGAAATATTTAAGATTTCAGCGAGTTTTCCAAGTTCAGAAAAATTTGGATTGGCGAGTCAAATGAATCGATGTTCTGTTTCAATGCCATCCAATATTGCTGAGGGTTCAAGTCACACAAATAAATCGTTCAGTCATTTTATCGATATTTCATTAGGTTCGTCATTTGAACTTCAAACACAATTGATATTGGCAAATAGTCAAAAATACATATCGGATGAATCATCGCAATATATTGAGAATAAAATAGAAGAATTTCAAAAAGCAACAATGTCATTTCAAAATACATTAAACAAATAATTTATGTCAAAAAACCCCATATTTACCAGTCTATTATCTCTTCGTCTATCATCTTTTAATCTTTCTCTATTGAGTCTATTATCTCTTCGTCTATCATCTTTTAATCTTCGATTATTATCTTTTAGTCTCCTTTTAGTTTCTCAATTTGTTCTCGCTCAAAAGAAATACGAGAACATTGGCACTGAAGTAGTAAACGTGGTAAAACCTTATACTCCAACTATTTCTGACGCTTTTAAAGTGAAGGAAATACCTCCTCTTGAAGATGCTGATAATTCTAAAAAAGAGGAAATTAAATATAACTTTTTCTCATTTCCCGTAGCATCTACTTTTGTTCCTTCAAAGGGGCGCGCTGCCAATGTTGATAAATCACAAGCGGAGAAATTATATAAAAACTTTGCTAATCTAGGTCTAGGGAACTATATGGCATTAAACGCTGAACTTTTCGTAACAGAAAATATTAGCGATCACGAGTATATAGGAGGAATGTTCAGACATCTTTCGTCACAAGGTGGTATAAAAAACGTTGCATTAAACAATGATTTTTATACTACTTCTGTAGATTTAACCTATGGAAACCACCAACAAAAATCCAGTTGGATTTCTGATTTAGGATATCAAAATCAAATCTATAATTGGTATGGAATTCCTGAATTTCTTCCTCAGGTAACCATCGATAGAATCAATCCAAAACACACTTTTAATAATTTTTATATTGGTACCAATTTAATTTCGAATGATAGTTTTTTTAAAGAAGCTAGTTTGAAATACAATCGTTTTTGGGACGCTCGTGGATCAGCGGAAAACAGATTTTACGTGAAGCCTTCATTTGAATTTGATGTATTAAACCAGAAAATAAAAACCAATTTTATTGTTGATTATTTAGGTGGTAGTTTTGAGAAAAGCTTCTTCGGAACTAGTTCAATAAAATACGGTTATACCAATTTTGGAATTCATCCAAGTATCGCTGTAAATAAAAATGATTGGGCTATAAATCTAGGTGCATCAGTATTCTATAGCGCCGATAATGAAAATAGTACGAGTAAATTATTGGTTTATCCGCAAGTAAATGCTTCTTTAAAATTAGTGGGTGATTTTATGATTTTTTTTACCGGTGTTGAAGGTAGTTTAGATCAAAACTCTTATCGTGATTTCTCAAATGAAAATCCGTTCGTATCGCCAACATTAGCAATTGCTCCAACCGACAAACAGTTTGATTTATTTGCTGGATTAAAGGGTAAATTATCTAATAATGTTAGTTACACCCTTCGTGGATCTTTTCAAAATGAAAAAAATAAGCCATTGTTTGTAAGTAATCAATTTAATATGTTTGCAACAAATTCAGAGAGCTACCAATTCGGGAATTCATTTGGAGTTGTTTACGATGATATAAAAACCATCAATTTGTTTGGGGAATTAAAAGCCGATTACACTAAAAATGTTTCCATAGGTTTAAATGCTTCCTACAGCCGTTTTTTTACTACTCAACAAGAAGAAGCATGGAATTTACCAACTTTAAAGTTAGGAGCTACTATTAATCTAAATATTACTAAAAAATGGTTTGCCGGTGCAAATGTTTTCTACGTTGGTCAAAGAAAAGACCTAGTTTACATACAAAGTATGATAACTATTTTTCCACCCGCTTATTATCCTGAAACAACAAATTTAAATAGCTATTTTGATGCTAATTTTAATATTGGATACCAACACAGCGAGCGCTTAACTGGATTTTTGAAATTGAATAATATTACGAACCAAAACTATCAAAAATGGACGAATTATCCAGTTCAAGGAATTCAAGTGGTTTTAGGAGCAAGCTATAAATTTGATTTTTAATTTTTTTACCACAAAAGACTTATATTATTTTTGTGCCTTTTGTGGTTAATTTTTCATTATGACTTTCAAACAAAAAATCCATCAGCATTATACCCAACAAGTTCAAGACAAAATAGATATTTTTCGGGACATGATTTTGGCTTTGACTGAAGATTCGAAGAATGATGCCAAAGGATCTGCAGGCGACAAACACGAAACCGCTTTGTCGATGATGCATATAGAACAGGAAAAACTAAATTACAAACTCAAAGAAGTTTTAGACCAAAAAGCAGTTTTAGATAAAATAGATTCTTCTTTATTGCATACCACAATTGCTTTGGGAAGTTTGGTTCAAGCCAATGGAATCTATCTTTATGTGAGTTTGGCACTCACAAAAATCAATATCGAACAAGTAAATATTATTGCTTTATCGCCACAATCGCCGTTGGGAACCAAATTAATAGGAAATAAAGTGGGTTTTGAGTTTGAAATTAATGAAACCAAATACCATATTGATAGCATTTCGTGATCTCAATTATTGCGATTTATAACTTCATTTATAAGTAAAATCTATTTTTACTTTCATATTTATATTAAATAAAACACTTTTGTTTATAATTGTAACTAAATAATTCTATATGATTTTGAATATAAAACATAATAGTCATTTTTGCAAAAGAAAAATATAATATTATGTGTGGAATTTTAGCCATTATCGGAAAAGGAAAAGAAGAAGAATTAGTAAAAAAACTTTCTAAAAGAATGTCACATCGCGGACCTGATGAAAGCGATTTGCATGTAACAGAAAACGGACATATTTTGAGCCACGAACGTTTATCAATTATAGACTTACATTCAGGAAGACAACCTATTCAAGGTTCAAAAACCGCTTGGATGGTTCACAATGGTGAGGTTTACAACCACCAAGAATTAAGAGATGGGATTTTGAAACACCATACTTTCAGAACCAAATCAGATTCGGAAGTTATCGTACATTTATATGAAGAATTTGGATATGATTTTTGCAATATGTTGGATGGAGATTGGGCATTTGTAATTGTAGATGGCGATGATTATATCGCTGGTCGTGATCCAATGGGCGTAAAGCCTTTGTATTATGGTTTGGACGAAAGAGGTCGTACCTATTTTTCATCTGAAATGAAACCAATTGCAGATCAATGCAAAACATTTTCAACATTTCCCCCAGGACATTACTACACAGAAAAAACAGGATTTGTAAAATATTACAATCCAGAATATGAAGATTATTTAAAAGCAGATCACGAATTGGATTTGGATTTGATCAGAACTTCATTAACAGAAGCCACTCGCAAAAGATTAATGAGTGATGTGCCAATTGGAGTATTACTTTCAGGAGGTTTGGACTCGTCATTAACATCTGCAATAGCTTCTAGATTATTAGCAGAAAGCGGTAAAAAATTACATTCTTTTTCAATAGGTTTAGATGAAAATGCGCCAGATGCAATGGCAGCTCGAAAAGTGGCTGAATATTTAGGAACAGAACACCACGAAATCCATTTTACAATTGAGCAAGGAATTGAAATTTTAGACAAGTTGGTTTGGCATTTAGAAACGTATGATGTGACTTCAATTCGTGCCAGTACGCCAATGTATTTCTTGTCCAAAGCAATCACTGATTTGGGAATAAAAGTGGTTTTGTCTGGCGAAGGTGCCGATGAAATTTTTGGAGGGTATCTGTATTTTAGAAACGCACCCTCAACGGTAGATTTTCAAAAAGAAACCATTGAAAGAGTTCAAAAATTATTCACTGCCGATTTATTAAGAGCGGATAAATCTACAATGGCGCACGGGTTAGAAGCGAGAGTTCCTTTTTTAGACAAAGAGTTTTTGGATGTTGCAATGTTAATCAAAGCCGAAGAAAAACAACCAAAAACCTATGAAGGAAAAGAAAAATACATTCTAAGAAAAGCATTTGACACACCCGATAATCCATATTTACCAGCTGAAGTTTTGTGGAGGCAAAAAGAGCAATTTTCAGATGGGGTAGGATACAACTGGATTGATCAATTAATTGATTATTGTTCGTCAAAAGTTACCGATGAAGAATTGGAGGCTGCGAGTTCGTTATTTTCATATAATACGCCAACAACCAAAGAAGCCTATTTCTACCGAACTATTTTCCATAAATATTATCCACAAGCAAGTGCCGCGCAAACCGTTAGAAAATGGATTCCAAAATGGCAAGAAAACCAAGATCCAAGCGGGAGAGCTAATGCTGCTCACGTGAAAGCGGATACCGATATAGCAAAAACAAATGTTGTAATTTAGTTAGTTTTTTTATTTCTATTTGTTTCAAGAGCGCTTACTTTTAGTAAGCGTTTTTTATTGTTTAACGACGAGGAGTAATTAACCGATAAATGTTAATAACTTACACTACTAAAACAAGCGATTTAAAGGGATATTAAATCTCATTTGTATATATTTGTACGTTAAACAAAAAAACATTCAGAATTACATTAATATGAGCGAAGAAATCAATAAAAATAATTATTCAGCAGATAGTATTCAGGCATTAGAAGGAATGGAGCATGTAAGAATGCGTCCATCGATGTATATTGGAGATGTAGGTGTTAGAGGTTTGCACCACTTGGTTTATGAGGTGGTTGACAACTCAATCGATGAAGCAATGGGAGGTCATTGCGACACTATAATTGTAGATATAAATGAAGATGGGTCTATAACTGTTGAAGATAACGGTCGTGGTATTCCAGTAGGAATTCATAAAAAAGAAGGCGTTTCGGCATTGGAAGTTGTAATGACTAAAATTGGTGCTGGAGGTAAATTCGATAAAGATTCCTATAAAGTTTCTGGAGGACTTCACGGTGTTGGGGTTTCTGTTGTAAATGCATTATCAAATCACTTAAGAGCTACGGTTCATAGTAGTGATGGTAAGGTTTATGAACAAGAATATGAAAAAGGGAAATCGTTATATCCAGTAAAACAAATTGGTGAAACTACCAAAAGAGGAACCATTGTTACTTTTTATCCAGACCCTACTATTTTTACTCAAACAGTAGATTATTCTTATGATACTTTGTCCGCTCGAATGCGAGAATTATCTTACCTTAACAAAGGAATTACGATCACGTTTACAGACAAAAGAGAATTGGATAAAGACGGAAAATTTGTTTCTGAAGTATTTCATTCTACCGAAGGATTAAAAGAATATATCCGTTATTTAGATGGAAATCGCGAACCAATTATTGCGCACGTAATTTCTATGGATTCTGAAAAAGGAGAAATCCCAGTAGAAGTTGCCTTAATCTATAATACAAGTTACACGGAAAATATTTTTTCTTATGTAAATAACATCAACACACACGAAGGGGGAACACACTTGCAAGGTTTTAGAACAGGGTTAACTCGTTCGTTAAAGAAATATGCAGATTCATCTGGAATGTTGGATAAGTTGAAATTTGAAATTTCTGGAGATGATTTCCGTGAAGGATTAACAGCTATTATTTCGGTGAAAGTTGCAGAACCTCAATTTGAAGGACAAACCAAAACTAAATTAGGAAATAGAGAAGTTGTTTCGCCTGTAAGCCAAGCTGTTGGGGATATGATTGAAAACTATTTGGAAGAAAACCCAAATGACGCTCGTATCATCGTTCAAAAAGTTATTCTTGCAGCTCAAGCCCGCCACGCTGCTAAAAAAGCACGTGAAATGGTTCAACGTAAAACTGTTTTAGGTGGAGGTGGTTTGCCAGGGAAATTATCGGATTGTTCCGAACAAGATCCTGCTCGTTGTGAAGTTTATCTTGTCGAGGGAGATTCTGCGGGTGGAACTGCAAAACAAGGACGTGATAGAGCATTTCAAGCAATTTTGCCTTTAAGAGGTAAGATTTTGAATGTGGAAAAAGCGATGCATCATAAAGTTTTTGAAAACGAAGAAATTCGTAACATTTTTACCGCTTTAGGAGTTACAATCGGAACAGCTGAAGATAGTAAAGCATTGAATTTAGAGAAATTACGTTATCATAAAGTAATTATTATGTGTGATGCCGATGTAGATGGTAGTCACATTTCTACTTTAATTCTGACTTTCTTCTTTAGATTTATGAAAGAATTAATTGAGCAAGGACACGTTTATATTGCAGCTCCTCCTTTATATTTAGTAAAAAAAGGAAACAAAAAAGAATATGCTTGGAATGACGTTCAACGTGATCAAGCCAATGAAAGAATGGGCGGCAGTGCAACTATTCAACGTTATAAAGGTCTTGGAGAGATGAACGCTGAACAATTATGGGAAACCACAATGGATCCTAATTTTAGAACTTTACGTCAAATAACCATTGATAGCATGGTAGAAGCAGATAGAGTTTTCTCAATGTTGATGGGGGATGAAGTTCCGCCAAGAAGAGAATTTATCGAGAAAAATGCAGTATATGCAAATATTGATGCTTAATTGATGAAAAAGTTAGTTTTTCTATTTTTATTAATTTCAAACATTTCGTTTTCTCAATCAGAATTTGCAGATATCGGTAAATTATTAGATGATGCTGTTTTTTATTGTGATAAGTATATTACACCAGCTTCAGATGCTTCAATATATCAAGCTTCTTCTGGTTGGGTAACTTCTGCTAAAAAACGAAAATTATGGAAGGTAACTTTAGGATTTAATAATAATATTTTTTTTGTACCTAAGTCAGATAGAGAGTTTATAATTAAAAATTCCGATTTTAAATTTTTTAGTATTTTTGATGTTAATTCTGTACCAGTTTCAACTGCAACTGTACCATCGGCTTTAGGTAGCAATCAACAGGTTAATTTGGTTGGTTCTTTAGGTTCAAACCAAGTAACTCTGAAAACACCTCAAGGCGTTAATTTGGATGTAATTTATTATTCTCATTTAACAGGTTCGGTAGCACTTTGGTATGGAACAGAATTAATTTTAAAATATTCTCCAGTTATAAAATTAAAAAGCGGAAATTATCAAGTTTATGGTTATGGAATTAAGCATAATATCGATCAATATTTCGAATATTTAACTCAAAAAAAAATAAACATATCTAGTTTAGTTTGTTTTTCAAATGAGAATATTAGTTTTGATTTTATTCCACCAGTTTCTAATGATGGTCTTGAATTAGGAATTAACGAAATAAATGGATTAGTAGCTACTTGGCAATTTCAATTTAATGTTTCTAAAGAGTTCAAAAGGTTTGAAATTATGGGTGGAATAATCGTAAATAAAAGCGATATAAAATATAAATTTATAGGAGATGTGCCTCCTGGACAAGCAATTCCATTTCAATATATTTTCAATGAAAAGATCAAAGATATTTACAAAACCAAAACTAACTATTTAGGGGAAGTTTCTTGTAGATATAAAATTAACAAAGTTTTTTTACAATCTACCTTGGCTTTTGGTAAATTTGTAAATTCAAATTTTGCAGTACAATACGAATTTTAATAAATATAAAACAATAAAAATGAAAGTTACAATAGTTGGAGCAGGGAATGTGGGAGCATCTTGCGCAGACGCAATTTCATACAGAGGAATTGCCAGTGAAGTAGTATTATTAGATATTAAAGAAGGTTTTGCTGAGGGTAAAGCCATGGATATCATGCAATGTGCTACTAATACAGGGTTTAATACAAGAGTTTCGGGAGTTACAAATGATTATTCGAAAACTTCGGATAGTGACGTTGTAGTAATTACTTCAGGAATTCCAAGAAAACCAGGAATGACTCGTGAAGAATTAATTGGGATTAATGCTGGAATTGTAAAAACAGTAGTAGATAATGTATTGAAATTTTCTCCAAATACTATAGTTGTTGTGGTTTCAAACCCAATGGATACAATGACGTATTTAGCTTTAAAAGCTACAGGTTTGCCAAAAAATAGAATAATTGGAATGGGTGGAGCTTTAGACAGTTCTCGTTTTAGATATTATTTATCACAAGCTTTGAATACGCCTTCAAATGATATTTCTGCAATGGTTATTGGTGGTCACGGTGATACAACTATGATTCCGTTGACTCGTTTAGCATCCTATAATGGTATTCCAGTTTCTGAATTTTTATCTTCTGAAGAGTTAGAAAAAGTAGCCGCGGCAACTATGGTTGGTGGTGCTACATTAACTGGCCTTTTAGGAACTTCAGCTTGGTATGCTCCAGGAGCTTCAGTAGCGTATTTAGTAGATAGTATTTTAAATAATCAAAGAAAAATGATTGCCTGTTCCGTATTTTTAGAAGGGGAATATGGGCAAAATGATATCTGTATTGGAGTACCTTGTATCATTGGGAAAAATGGTGTGGAGGAAATTTTAGACATCAAATTAAACGAGTCTGAAAAAGCCCTATTTGCAAAAAGTGCCGATGCAGTTCGTAACATGAATTCGGATTTAAAATCTGTTTTAGCATAAATTATAACTCAACTTATAAAGAAGACTGCAAAAATGCAGTCTTTTTTTTGATATTAATCTATAAATAAATTGGTTAATCTCTAGGAGTATTATATATTTGTCTGCTAAAAAATAATGAGATTAGATAAAGAACTTGTATTTTGTTCAAAATATTTAAAATTTTATTTATTTTTAACAATTTTATAAATAATAATAGAATAAAAATTAATTAACTATAGTAATAATGCAGAATAGAGGACTTATTAAATTTTTCGCAATTTTATTTGCATTGGTGAGTATTTACCAACTTTCATTCACTTTTGTTTCCCACAAAATAGAAAGTGATGCCAAAACGTTTGCAAATGGTAATTCTGAGAAAGAATTCAAATACTTAGATTCTATCGGAAAAGAAAAAGTATTTAATCTTGGATTTACAGATTTTACCTACAATGAAATAAAGGATAAAAAAATCAATAAAGGATTAGACTTAGAAGGTGGTATTAACGTACAGCTTCAAATTTCAGTCAAAGATATCATTAAAGGATTATCTAATAATTCAAAAAATCCAGTTTTTAACCAAGCTTTAGCTGAAGCTTCAAAAAATAGACAAGGTAATCAAGATTATTTAGACGTATTTTTTGCTGAGTTTGAAAAAGCTGCCGATGGAAAAATAAAATTATCTTCTCCAGATGTTTTTGCAAACAAAATATTAGGAGACGAAGTGAACTTCAAAAAAACAGATGATGAGGTTAAGAAAGTAATCAGAAGAAAAGTTGATGAGTCAATTGAAAGTGCTTTTGAAGTATTGAGAAAACGGGTAGATCAATTTGGAGTTACCCAACCTAACATTCAAAAAATAGGGGAATCTGGTAGAATTTTAGTAGAACTTCCTGGTGCAAAAGATGTAGATCGTGCTAAAAAATTATTATCAAGTACAGCTCAATTACAATTTTGGGAAACTTACAAAATTGATGAATTGGGTAATTTCTTGATGGCTACTAACAACGCTTTGAAATTAACTGAAAAAAATCCTATTAAATTAAAAGAAACTGCTAAAACAGGAATTGATACTTTATTGACTGACAAAGTAAAAGATACTGTTACCGATAAAAAAGGAAGCAATCCTCTATTGGATAAATTTGTATCGCAAGGAGGTGGGCCAGTTTTAGGAGTAGTTGAACCTAAAGATACTGCTACAATTAACAGTTATTTTAAACGTCAGGATATTAGAATATTACTACCATCAGATAAACGTTATGCAAAATTTGTTTGGGGAAAACCTTCATCAATTGTTGACGACAAAACAAAAAAATCAATAGAGACTGTTGAGCTTTATGCTTTAAAAGGAAACAGAGACAATCAAGCGGCAATGAGTGGTGGAGTGGTTACTGATGCTAAAGATACTTTTGACCAATTAGGGAAACCGGCAGTTACCATGCAAATGAGTGGTCAAGGTGCTAAAACATGGGAGGAATTAACCGGAAGAGCTTATACTCAAAAAAGTAATATTGCAATTGTATTAGACGATGTAGTATATTCTGCACCAGGTGTTTCTAGCGGTCCTATTTCTGGTGGAAGGTCTGAAATTACAGGGGCATTTGACGTTACAGAAACAAAAGATTTAGCTAACGTATTAAGAGCAGGTAAATTACCAGCTGCCGCTGAAATAGTTCAATCAGAGGTGGTAGGTCCATCTTTAGGTCAAGAAGCTATAGATAACGGAACAAATTCAGCTATTATAGGTTTACTAATTGTATCTCTTTGGATGATGATTTACTATGGTAAATCTGGATTTTATGCTAACATCGCTTTGGCAATTAACTTATTGTTCTTATTTGGTATTTTAGCAAGTTTAGGAGCTGTTCTTACATTGCCAGGAATTGCTGGTATCGTTTTAACAATGGGAACTGCAGTTGATGCGAATATTATTATTTATGAGCGTGCTAAAGAAGAACTTAGAGCAGGTAAAACTATTGATGATGCAATAAAAGCCTCATTCGGTTGGAAAGGAGCTATGCGTTCAATCGTTGATGCTAACGTAACACACGTTTTAACAGGAGCCGTTTTATTAATTTTCGGTACTGGCCCAATTCAAGGATTTGCAACTACATTATTAATAGGTATTGCAACCTCATTATTCACCTCAATTTTTATTACAAGAATACTATTAGATTGGAGCGTTAATAAAGGAAATAAATTAACTTTTGTAACTGGTTTCTCTAAAAACTTCTTTACAAACTTCCATTTTGATTTCTTAGGTGTAAAAAAATATACCTATATCTTTTCAAGTTTAGTAGTTGTTGTTAGTATTATTTCCCTTTCTACCAATGGTTTAAACCAAGGTGTTGACTTCGTTGGAGGAAGAACATTCCAAGTGCGTTTTGAAAAACCAGTTTCTGCTGAAGAAGTAAAATTAGAATTAGTAAAAGCATTTGATGGTAGTGCGGAAGCCAAAATTTTCGGAAAAGACAACCAATTAAAAATTACCACAAAATATAAAGTTGCTGAAGCAGGAACAGAAGCCGATCAAGCGGTCAACAAAATTCTTTATGACAACTTGAAAAAACATTTTGACGCGTCTATTACTTATGAAAAATTTGTAAATAATTATGATGGTAAGATATACGGTATTCTACAAGCTTCTAAAGTTGGACCAACTGTTGCTGATGATATTAAAACAAATTCCTATTGGGCGGTTATCGGTGCCATGTTAATAGTAGGTCTATACTTAGTAGTAAGTTTCAGAAAATGGCAATATTCTCTTGGAGCTCTTGCAGCTGTTGCGCACGACGTTATTTTCGTACTAGGAATTTATTCATTATTATGGAAATACATGCCATTTGGAATGGAGATTGACCAACATTTTATCGCTGCAATATTAACAGTTATCGGATATTCTATGAACGATACGGTAATTGTATTTGATAGAGTTCGTGAATATTTAGGTGGTAAAGCAAAAGGTAATTTCAATTCTATTGTAAACCAATCGATTAATTCAACCATGTCAAGAACAATTAATACCTCATTAACAATGATTTTAGTATTGTTGATTATGTTTGTATTTGGTGGAGAATCTATCAGAGGATTTATTTTCGCGATGTTAATAGGAATAATTGTAGGAACTTACTCTTCGCTATTTATTGCAACACCAGTACTAGTTGACACCATTTCTGATGCTGAACATAAAAGAATTGAACAGGAACACAATTCATAAATAATAGTTGTTTAATATAAAATAAAGCCTCGCAATTTGTGAGGCTTTATTTATTTAAAATAACTAATCTTATTTTTCTATTTTCTCTTTAAACGCATTTAAGAAGTTTTCTTTTTGTCTAAATGAAACCGGTATTTTAATTCCATTATGAAGTTCTACCTCTAAAGAACCTGATTTATTTAATCTAAGAATGTAATTTAGATTTACTAAGTATGATTTATGAATTCTATGGAATAGATTTGTC
>CANKLD010000002.1 GCA_947483095.1 Bacteroidota bacterium | reverse complement strand
TTACGGTCCCAGAATATTGAGCTAAATGTTGCTCTAACCAAAGTACGCTTTCCGCATCCAAGTGATTCGTTGGCTCATCTAATAATAAAATATCCGGTTGTTTTAACAATAATCTACACAATGCTACTCGTCGTCTTTCTCCTCCTGATAAATTTTTAATTGGAGTATCCCCTTCTGGAGTTCTTAAGGCATCCATTGCAATTTCTAATTTGGTATCTATTTCCCAAGCTCCAAGAGCATCAATTTTGTCTTGCAAATCGGCCTGACGATCCATTAATTGTTGCATTTTATCGGCATCCTCATATACTTCAGGCAAACCAAAACTATCATTAATTTTGTTGAATTCCTCTAAGACTGCCATGGTTTCAGCCACTCCTTCTTTAACTATTTCAATCACTGTTTTAGAGTCATCTAAAATAGGTTCCTGCTCTAAATAGCCAACGGTGTATCCAGGTTGAAAAACGACATCACCTTGATAATTCTTATCCTCACCAGCTATAATTCTTAGTAAGGATGATTTTCCAGAACCGTTAAGTCCAAGAATACCAATTTTAGCTCCATAAAAGAAACTTAAATAGATGTTTTTTAATACTTGCTTATCACTGCTTGAGTAGGTTTTACTCAATTTTTGCATTGAAAATATTACTTTTTTATCGTCTGACATTTTATTATTTTAGTATTATTAAATTATTTATTCTTTGTAATGGAATTGCTATTGCAAATAATTAAATCCTACCTTTTAGGGCATTAAAAACCCAAGCAATAGCTAGAAAACCAACTCCAACAGCCACAAACCCCCATCCTGAGATTTCACTGTATTTAAAAAATCCCAATCCTATCAGCAAAAACCCCATTACAACCATAAGTAATGTTGCCCAACCTAAAACTGTATTTTTATTCATTCCCATAACTGAAATTTAAAAATTTGAATTGCAAATATCGTTAAAATAGTTATTATTTCAAATGTAATTGTGATGGAAACTATTGGATTGAATTAATTAAAAATTCCAACTAACATTTCCTTTAATAATTCATGTTGTGGTAATGAATTGGATCCAACTCCCTTACTTTTTACGTCTATATCCCTAAGAATAGTAACAATTTGACTTACTTTTTTCATAGGATAATTTCTTAATGCCACATCGTAATCTTTAAGAAAAAAAGGATTTACCCTCAAGACTGCAGCTACATTTTTTGGATTTTTATCTTTCAATCCATGGTATTGAAGTAATTGAACAAAGAAACTAAAAAGCATACCTGTTGTCATTACCAAAGGATGATCTTTTGGATTTTCTGAAAAGTATTGTGCTATTTTATATGATTTTAACTGATTTTTTTCACCGATTGCCTTTCGTAATTCAAAAATATTAAAATCTTTACTAAAACCTATATTTTCTTCGATATCATTAGCTGAAATGGTACTTCCAACTGGCAAAATAATTTGAAGTTTTTCCAATTCGTTATTGATTTTTTCCAAATTGGTTCCTAAAAACTCCACAAGCATTGCGGAAGCTTTCGGTTCAATAGAATACTTTTTTGATTGTAAAACTCGATTAATCCATTGGCCAACTTGATTTTCATATAATTTCTTACTTTCAAAAACCAATCCTGATTTTTCAAAAAGTTTGGTTACTTTTTTACGTTTGTCAAGAGTTTTGTATTTATAACAAAGCACTAAAACTGTGGAAGGCACCGGATCTGCAGCGTAACTTTCAAATTTATCAATTGTTTTTGCTAAATCTTGTGCTTCTTTTACAATAATAACTTGTCTTTCAGCCATCATTGGGTACCGTTTTGCTGCTGAAACTATATCTTCAACAGTAACATCCCGACCATAAAGAACCGTTTGATTAAATCCCTTTTCTTCCTCAGTAAGTAAATTCTTCTCTATATAATCAGAAAGCCGGTCTATATAATAGGGCTCCTCACCCATTAAAAAATAGATGGGTTTTAAAATTCCCGATTTAATATCATTTACAATTTTTAAAACTTCATCCATAGGGATTTATGATTTTGGATTTATGATTTTAGATTTAAAATTACCAAAAATCTATTCTTTTTTTTCTCTATTGAAAAAGTCTTACTTTTGTTTTATGAAGCAATTGCAATTTCCAACTTATTCTTTCCGATTCAAAAATAGTGAAAATAAAGTAGCTATTTTCGATGAAATCAGGAAAAAATTTATAATTGTTACTCCTGAGGAATGGGTACGCCAACATGTAGTTCAATTTCTATTACAAGATAAAAAATATCCTAAGTCACATATAAATGTTGAAAAGTTATTGAAAATCAACGGACTAAACAAAAGATACGATGTTGTTGTTTATAAACCGGATGGAAATATTACAATTTTAGTAGAGTGTAAATCTCCGGAAGTGAAAATTTCTCAAAGCACTTTCGATCAAATCGCAAGATACAATATGACTTTAAAAGCGGAATATTTAATGGTTACTAATGGGCTTAATCATTACTTTTGCAAAATGGATTATGAGAATGAAAAATATGACTTTTTATCTGAATTACCTGAATATAAACTTTAATAAAATTAAATGAAAATTGCAGTTGTAATTTTAAATTGGAATGGAAAGAAATTGTTAGAACAATTTCTACCTTCTGTTGTTCAAAATTCACCTGAAGCTACTGTTTATATAGCCGACAATGCTTCAACTGACGACTCAATTTCATTTGTTACAAAAAATTTCCCCACGATTCAAATAATTAAAAACGAATACAACTTTGGATATGCACAAGGTTACAACGAAGCTTTAAAAGAGGTTGATGCGGATATTTTTGCCTTAGTAAACTCTGATGTTGAAGTGACTCAAAATTGGTTGCAACCCATACTTGAAACCTTCAAAAACGAACCAAATACAGCCATTGTTCAACCAAAAATATTGGATTATAAACGCAAGGATTACTTTGAATATGCCGGTGCTGGTGGAGGTTTTATTGATAAATATGGTTATCCTTTTTGTCGAGGCCGAGTATTTGAAACCATAGAAAAAGATCTTGGACAATACAATGACACTTGCAATATTTTTTGGGCATCTGGCGCCTGTTTTTTTATTAGAAGCTCTGTTTACAAAGAATTGAATGGCTTTGACGGTGATTTCTTTGCGCACCAAGAAGAAATAGATTTGTGTTGGCGTGCAATAAATAAAAAATACTCCGTTAAATATAATGGATTATCGAACATTTATCATGTTGGTGGTGCAACATTGAACGAAGAAAATCCTAAAAAAACATTTTTAAATTTTAGAAATTCCTTATTCATGTTGACCAAGAATTTACCTAAAGAAGAACTTTTTAGAATTATATTTGTCCGAATGCTTTTGGATGGAATTGCTGGTGTTCGATTTTTATTTCAAGGTAAATTTGCACATTTTTTTGCTGTGTTAAAAGCACATTTTCATTATTATTATTTAATAAATAAGAATCTAAAAAAAAGAGGCGAATTTCAAATAAATACCTATTTTGAAAAAAATAGTATTGTATATAATTATTTCATAAAAAAACGGCATAATTTTTGAAAAAAGAATTTGCAGTTAATAAAGTATTTTTATTTAATTTTGTAAAAAAATAAACCTTCATGAAAAAAATCGTATTAGCATTATCATTAGTTGCTTTATTATCAACTTCTTGTGTTTCAAAGAAAAAATTTGTTGCCTTAGAAGCAAAAAATAAAGAAATTCAAGATCTTCTAAATTCTTGCACAGTTAAATTAAATATCTGTATAACTGAAAAGGATGCTCTATTAAATCAAATTGAATTTCTTAAGAAAAACAATGACAATTTAATCCAAAACATGGATAATATGACCACGTTATCAACTAAAGGAGCACAAAATATTGAAAAAGCATTGGAAAATATCAAGGAAAAAGACTTGAAAATTACAAGAATGCAAGATGCTTTGACCAAAAAAGATAGTATGACACTCGCATTGGTTACCAGTATAAAAAGTTCTGTTGGAATGGCTGATCCAGACATTGAAGTAAATGTTGAAAAAGGAGTAGTTTTCATCTCAATTGCAGATAAATTACTTTTCAAAAGTGGAAGTTACTTAGTTAGTGAGCGGGCGAAAGAAGTGCTTGCTAAAGTGGCTAAAATAATTAATGACAAACCAACATTTGAATGTATGGTGGAGGGCCACACTGATAATGTTCCGTTCATTGGAAACAACATCTTGCTTGACAATTGGGATTTAAGCTCCAAGCGTTCAACTGCAATTGTTCGTGTTTTAACCAATGAATTGAAAGTAAATCCTAAGCAGTTAATTGCTGCTGGTCGAGGCGAATTTATTCCTTTAGTTGAAAATAATTCAGTTTCGAATAGAGCAATTAACAGAAGAACTCGTATTGTAATTCTTCCTAAAATTGATGAGTTTTACGAAATGATTGAAAAAGAAATGAAGAATAAATAGTGTTCAGTGTACAGTTGAAAAGAGTGTTCAATAGAATCAGAAATAAAAAAACGTCTTGATAAAATCAAGACGTTTTTTATATTTATACAACTGAATACTAATGGTTGAACACTGATAACTTTCTTAAAGCACCTCTAAACTTCCTTTACCTTCTCTAATTACAACTGCTTCAAATCCTGATAAATCAATAATAGTTGAACCAATGTTATCACCATAACCGCCATCAATTACTAAATCCACCAAGTTTTGCCATTTTTCAAATATGAGTTCTGGATCAGTAGAATATTCTAAAACTTCATCCTCATCATGGATAGAGGAAGATACAATTGGGTTTCCGAGTTGACGGACAATTTCTATAGCAATTGCATTGTCGGGAACTCGAATTCCTACAGTTGTTTTTTTCTTAAATTCTTTCGGTAAATTATTATTTCCAGGTAAAATGAATGTATATGGTCCTGGTAAGGCTCGTTTTAGAATTTTAAATGTGGCAGTGTCAATTTGTTTAATATAATCGGAAATGTGACTTAAATCAGAACACACAAAGGAAAAATTAGCTTTTTCCAACTTAACGCCTTTAATTTTTGCAATGCGTTCCAATGCTTTGGTATTCGTAATATCGCAACCCAAGCCATAAACGGTATCGGTGGGATAAATCACCAACCCGCCATTTTTTAATACCTCAACTACTTTTTTAATAGCGAATTCGTTGGGATTGTTTTCGTAAATTTTTATGAATTGGGCCATGAATAATTTAAGATTTAATAAATTAGATTTAGGATTTAAGTAAATTGCAATTACCCGATTATGTCTAATTTTGCAAAACGCAGTAATAACTTCTTGATTCCTCCTACTTCAAATTTGATTTCGGCTTTTTTATCAGCACCAACGCCTTCTAAATTGATTACTTCTCCTTTACCAAAACGCTCGTGCATTACTACATTTCCAATGGTTAATTTATTATCAAATAAATTGGCTGCACCTGAATTATTGGTTGACAAGGGTTTCAGTTTACGAATAGTACCATTCGATGTTATTCCCCCTTCGGGGTTTAGGGGGTTTGGAGGCGTTCCTCCTATTGGCTTAGCCAAACGTAATTTTGATTTATCAACATCACCAAAAATATCACTATCAATCATTGGTTTGTATCGGTAATTATTTTCTTCTGGAGTTAAATATTCCAAATATTGACCGTCAATTTCTTCAATAAAACGAGAAGGTTCACTGTCTGTCAATTTTCCCCAGCGGTAACGCGATTGTGCATAGGTCAAATACGCTTGGTGTTCAGCCCTCGTTAATGCTACGTAAAACAAGCGGCGTTCTTCTTCCAATTCGCTTCGAGTACTCATACTCATTGCACTTGGGAACAAATCTTCCTCCATTCCCACTACAAAAACCGTAGGAAATTCTAATCCTTTTGCTAAGTGAATGGTCATTAATGCTACGCGGTCATCATCGCCAGTATCTTTATCTAAATCGGTTGCCAAAGCCACGTCTTCCATAAATTCGGCTAAAGCACCACGAGCGCCATCAATTTCTTTTTGACCTTCGGTAAAATCTTTCATACCGTTCAATAATTCCTCTATATTTTCAATTCTAGCAATACCTTCAGGAGTTCCATCTTTTTTTAATTCTTGAACTAATCCTGTTTTCTTCGCCACATGATCGGCAATATAAAACGCATCTTGATTTTCATTTATAACCTGAAAACTCTGAATCATTATTACAAAATCGGTCAATTTTTGCTTCGCACCTGAATTCAGTTTTAAATCAATTTTATCAATATTTTGCATTACTTCAAATATCGATCTTTTATAATGATTGGCAGCAATTGTAAGTTTTTCAACGGTAGTATCTCCAATTCCACGCGCCGGATAATTGATTACTCGAATCAATGCTTCTTCGTCTTTTGGATTAATGATTAAGCGTAAATAACACAAAACATCCTTAATTTCTTTCCTTTGATAGAAAGACAAACCGCCATAAATAAGATACGGAATATCTCTTTTTCGAAGCGCATCTTCCATCGCACGAGATTGCGCATTGGTTCGGTATAAAATAGCAAATTGCCCATTCATCATTTGGTTTTGCATTTTCTGCTCCCAAATGGTACTGGCAACAAATCGGCCTTCTTCCCCATCTGTAAGACTTCGATGCACTCTAATTTTGGATCCCGAATCATTAGCTGTCCAAACGATTTTATCTAATTTAGTTTTGTTTTTATCAATGATTGAATTGGCAGCTTCTACAATGTTCTTTGTAGAGCGATAATTTTGCTCTAGGCGATAGGTTTTTACGCCATCATAATCTTTCTGAAAATTCAAAATATTATTGATATTGGCCCCACGGAAAGCATAAATACTTTGCGCATCATCTCCTACCACACATATATTCTGAAATTTATCCGATAAAGCACGAACAATTAAGTACTGAGAATGATTGGTATCTTGGTACTCATCCACCAAAATATACCTAAAACGATCTTGGTATTTCGCTAAAACTTCTGGAAAACGAGTTAATAATTCATTCGTTTTTAACAGCAAATCGTCAAAATCCATGGCTCCTGATTTAAAGCAACGCTCCACATAATTTTGATAAATCTCGCCCAATCGTGGTTTTTTAGACATGGCGTCGGCTTCCATCAATTCGGGATTATTGAAATAGGCCTTTACAGTTATTAAACTATTTTTATAAGATGAAATCCTGCTTAAAACCTGCTTTGGTTTGTAAATATCTCTGTCCAGCTGCATTTCTTTAATAACTGCAGAGATTAACCTTACCGAATCTTGGGTGTCATAAATGGTAAAATTGGAAGGATACCCTAGTTTATCCGATTCAGATCGAAGAATTCTCGCAAAAACGGAGTGGAAAGTTCCCATCCAAAGATTTTTTGCTTCATTGGTTCCTACGATATCCGAAATTCGTTTTTTCATTTCACGAGCCGCTTTGTTCGTGAATGTTAAAGCCAAAATACTAAAAGCGTCAACACCCAAACTCATTAGATATGCAATTCTGATAGTTAAAACACGTGTTTTACCAGAACCAGCACCCGCAATAATAATCATAGGCCCGTCCTTTTGGAGAACTGGTTCTTGTTGCGCAGCGTTAAGTTGGCTAATGTGTTTTTGCATTTTTATTTTAATAGGAATACAAAAATAAGGATTTAGTATGAGGATTTAGTTATGAAAACAAACTATATCTTAACAATTTTAAGATATTTTCTCAACGCTTATTTTCCTTGAAAAACATCGTAAGCAAATCGGAATAAAGTGCCTAAAACAACTACTAAAAAGAAAATTCTAATGAATTTATTTCCTTTATTAATTGCTAGTTTAGCACCCATATAACCTCCTAGCGCATTACATATTGCCATTGGAATTGCAATCATCCAAATTATTTTTCCTTTAATAATGAACAAACATATTGAGCCAAAATTGGTTGCCAAATTAACCATTTTAGCATTTGCGGAAGCTTGCAGAAAATCAAATCCTAGAATTATTACAAATGCAAGCACCAAAAAACTTCCTGTTCCTGGCCCAATAAAACCGTCGTAAAAACCTATAAAGAAAGAAATTAAAACGGCATAAAATAATTGTTGTTTTGGAGAATGAGATGTATCAGAATGCATTCCAAAATTTTTCTTTACATAAGTGTAAATGAACAATAAAGACAGAATTACTAAAAGTAACGGTTTCATAAAATCGTTACTCATATACACCAACAATGTAGAGCCTAAAAAAGCCGAAGGAACTGCCAAAATCATCATGGTAATGAGCAGTTTCCAATTCATTTCAATTTTCTTCAAATACTGAATTGCAGCAAAAAAAGTTCCGCTAAATGAAGGAATTTTTAGAGTTCCTATTATTGTTGAAACCGGAAGATTGGGTAATAATATCATTCCCATTGGTGTTTGAATTAATCCTCCACCCCCTATAATAGCATCAATAAATCCGGCCAAAAAGGCAGCTACGCATAATAATGCTACTACTAGAATATCCATTTTTTTGAAAATTTTATCAAATGTAAGCTATAAGTTTATTTGTTTATTCGTTAATTTGTTTTTTAATTAAAAAATTACAAAAATTATTATTTGAAATGGACACAGCAAAATTAATAGAATTATGTAGCTATACATTTCCAGCGATTATAACTGGTTTTGTATCCTATTATTTTTTCAACTTACACACTAAAAACGAAGAAGGTAGACGCAGATACTTATTGAATAAAGACACTCAAAAAGACGCATTACCTTTACGCTTACAAGCTTTTGAAAGAATGACTTTGTTTTTAGAGAGGATCAATCCTGGGAAATTATTAATTAGAATTTCTCCAAATTCTGAAGATAAAAATGATTACGAAAATTTATTAATCTCAAATATCGAGCAAGAGTTTGAGCACAATTTAACGCAACAAATTTATATGTCTGATGAATGCTGGACCGTAATTGTTACTGCAAAGAATGCTACGATTCAAATGATACGACGAACCAATATGAGCGATCGTGTGGATACAGCCAATAAACTTCGAGAAGTGATTATGAATGATTTAATGGACAAGCAATCGCCATCAAGTGTCGCTTTATCCTATATAAAAAATGAAGTTAAGTATTTATTCTAAATTAAAAAAACCTTTCAATTGAAAGGTTTTTTTATGCTAATTAAAAATCTAGCTTATTTTCTAGCGATTACTTTTTCTACGGCTGCTACAATTGCTTGATTATTCAATTTGTATTTTTCCATTAATTGTGCTGGAGTTCCGCTTTCACCAAATGAATCTTGTACCGCAACAAATTCTTGAGGTGCAGGATGATTTGATGATAATACTCGTGCAACGCTTTCTCCTAGCCCACCTAAAATATTGTGTTCCTCAGCAGTTACAATGCATTTTGTTTTTGCCAATGATTTTAATATTGCAGCTTCGTCCAAAGGTTTGATAGTGTGTATATTAATTACTTCTGCTGAAATACCTTTTGCTTCTAATGCTTCCGCTGCTAATAAAGCTTCCCAAACTAAGTGTCCCGTTGCAACAATAGTTACGTCTGTCCCTTCATTTAAAACAATTGCTTTTCCTATTTCAAATGGTTCGTCAGAAGGCATAAAATTGGGTACTACTGGACGTCCAAATCGCAAGTAAACTGGACCATGATGTTTTGCAATTGCAATAGTTGCCGCTTTGGTTTGATTGTAATCACACGTATTGATAACGGTCATTCCTGGCAACATTTTCATTAATCCAATGTCTTCTAAAATTTGGTGGGTTGCGCCATCTTCTCCAAGAGTTAAACCGGCATGTGATGCACAAATTTTTACATTTTTATCAGAGTAGGCTACCGATTGACGAATTTGATCGTAAACTCTCCCGGTAGAAAAGTTAGCAAAAGTTCCTGTAAAAGGAATTTTTCCACCAATAGTTAATCCAGCTGCAATTCCGATCATATTGGCTTCTGCAATTCCGATTTGGAAAAAACGCTCTGGATGATTTTTTTTAAAATCATCAAATTTTAGGGAACCTATTAAGTCGGCACAAAGCGCAACCACTTTTTCATTAGTTTGTCCTAATTCTGTCATTCCAGCCCCAAAACCAGATCGGGTATCTTTACTTCCTGTATTTGTATATTTTTTCATTATTCTTTTTTAATTGAAAGATTAAAAGATTTAAAAATTGAAAGATTTAGTTTAGAACTTAAATCTGCAATCTAAAATCTATAATCTAATTTAGTAATCTCCTAAAGTTTGAGGGTTTTGAGCCAATGCTGTTTCTAATTGTTCGTCATTTGGCGCTTTACCGTGCCAAGCGTGACTGTACATCATATAATCAACACCGTTACCCATTTCAGTATGTAATAAAACACAAACTGGTTTTCCTTTTCCAGTTCTAGATTTCGCATCATTCATGCCCGCAATTATTGCCTCAATATTATTTCCCTCTTTAATTTCTAGAACATCCCAATCAAAAGCTTCAAATTTAGCACGAATACTTCCCATTGCCAATACTTCATCTGTTGTTCCGTCAATTTGCTTTCCGTTTAGGTCGATTGTAGCAATTAAATTATCTACTTTTTTTGCTGACGCATACATAATTGCTTCCCAGTTTTGACCTTCTTGCAATTCGCCATCACCTTGAAGCGTATAGATAATATGGTTGTCTCCATTTAGTTTTTTAGCTTGAGCAGCTCCAATTCCAACAGACAATCCTTGTCCTAATGAACCTGATGCGATTCTAATTCCTGGTAAATTATCATGAGTTGTTGGATGTCCTTGCAATCTAGAATTGATTAGTCTAAAAGTAGCCAATTCGGCGATTGGAAAATAACCACTTCGTGCTAAAACACTGTAAAATACTGGTGAAATATGTCCGTTGGAAAGGAAGAAAAGATCTTCTCCAATACCGTCCATATTAAAAATATCTTTTCTATCCATAATGTTTTGATATAGCGCTACAAAAAATTCTGTACAACCTAAAGAGCCGCCTGGATGTCCAGAATTTACTGCATGTACCATTCGAAGAATATCTCTTCTAACTTGGATTGTTAAATCGTTTAATTGTTGTGTGTTGGACTTCATTGTGTGATTTATAGTTAAACTGCTGCAAATATACTCAGATTACTCGGTTGGCAAGAGTCTAAAAATAAAAAATCCTAACAAAGTAGAATATTTTATTAACAATTTTATAATTAACAATGTAAAAAACTAAAAGTTAATTACCAAAATTGCGTGAGTGATGGAAATGGAAATCCTCTTGCGGAACAAAGTGCAGCAAGAGATTGAAGAGAACAGCACGACCGAGTTTACCGATTGCTTCCTTCTTTGCAATGAAGTTCTAAACGAGGGCACGCCCAAAAACTGCTAAAACTTGAAATTCATGTTAATTTATTTGGTATTTCCCCACTCATAAAATACAATTCTCTTATATTTGCTCACTGAAAAAAGCCATTATGAAGTTTGATTTATTAAAGACTGATTCGCAATCTCAAGCTCGAGCGGGAACAATTACTACTGACCACGGAGTAATTGAAACGCCCATTTTCATGCCTGTTGGAACAGTTGCCTCTGTAAAAGGGGTGCACCAACGAGAATTGAGAGAGGAGATAAATCCTGATATTATTCTTGGAAATACCTACCATTTGTATTTGCGTCCGCAAACAGAAATTTTGGAAAAAGCGGGTGGTTTACACAAATTCATGAATTGGGATCGTAATATTTTGACTGATTCTGGCGGATATCAAGTGTATTCCCTTTCGGCAAATAGAAAAATTAAGGAAGAAGGAGTAAAATTTAAATCGCATATTGACGGTTCGTATCACTTTTTTACTCCTGAAAATGTAATGGAAATTCAGCGCACCATTGGAGCTGATATTATTATGGCTTTTGATGAATGTACCCCTTACCCATGTGACTACAAGTATGCACAACGTTCGATGCACATGACCCATCGTTGGTTGGATCGTTGTATCAATCACTTGGAAAAAGTGCCAGTGAAATATGGTTACGATCAAACATTTTTTCCAATTGTTCAGGGAAGTACGTACAAAGATTTGCGCATGCAATCGGCGGAATATATTGCCAATGCTGGTGCACAAGGAAATGCTATTGGTGGGCTTTCAGTGGGGGAACCTGCCGAAGAAATGTATGCAATGACTGAAATTGTTACGGCAATATTACCGCAAGACAAGCCGAGATATTTAATGGGAGTAGGAACTCCGATAAATATATTGGAAAATATAGCGCTAGGAATTGACATGTTTGATTGCGTGATGCCTACTAGAAATGCTAGAAACGGAATGTTATTTACCGCAAATGGTACAATAAATATCAAAAATAAAAAATGGGAAGATGATTTTTCGCCTGTTGATGAAATGGGATTGACATTCGTAGATAGAGAATATTCAAAAGCCTATTTGCGTCATTTATTTGCCGCCAATGAATATTTAGGAAAGCAAATTGCAACGATTCACAACCTAGGTTTTTACATGTGGTTGGTTCGTGAGGCTAGAAAACATATCTTAGCAGGAAATTTCAAAGTTTGGAAAGAAATGATGGTTAAAAACATGAGTCAGAGATTATAAAAACACAATGAAAATAATCGATAAATATTTATTAAAAAGCTATCTAAGTCACTTTTTTGTTATGCTACTGATGTTTATTCCTATTGGAATTATTATTGACGTATCAGAAAAAGTAAATAAGATGATTGAATACAAAATTCCGTTTTCAGTTATTGCAATATATTACTGTAACTTTACTGTTTATTTTGCAAATCTACTTTTTCCAATTTTTCTTTTTCTTTCGATAATTTGGTTTACTTCCAAATTGGCAAATAATACCGAGATAATTGCAATATTAAGCTCTGGAATATCTTTTACCAGATTTATGCGTCCTTACTTAATTGGAGCTACAATAGTTTCTGTTTTAGCCTTTTTAATGGGTATCTTTATATTGCCAAAAGCAAGTGAAGGATTCAATAATTTTAGATACAACTATTTAACCCCTGGAGGATTAGAAAAAATGCGGGAGAACTCGGATGTATTCAGACAAACGAGTAAAGATGAATACATCTATGTAGGGAGTTTTAACCAAGTTTCGAAAATAGCTTTCAATTTTTCAATGGAAAAATTCGATAAAGACCAATTAAAATATAAAATTACCGCTAGTAGAATAAAATGGAATCCACTGCAAAAAAACTATACTCTCTATGATTACACGAAAAGAACGGTAGGAGAATTATCCGACAAAATAGAAATTTTAGAGAAAAAAGATACCGTATTTAG
Organism: Bacteroidota bacterium; assembly: GCA_947483095.1. Next base: position 26,672 of record CANKLD010000002.1, on the reverse strand, counting down.
TTTTGATCTAGAAGATTTAACTCCTATGGTTTATGTAGCAGAAACCCTATCCATACTAGAATTAAATCATTTCATAGACAAAGAAAAAAAGAGAGGGAACTCCAATATAAGCATTTATTTAGTGGTGTTATATAAAAAATATAGTTTGCCCGTTTCGGCATTTATACTAACTATTATTGCACTTGCCGTATCTTCGATGAAGCGAAGAGGCGGAATGGGTATCAATTTAGCAATAGGAATTGCAGTTGCATTTGCCTTTGTATTTTTTGACAAAATATTTGGTGCTCTAGCCGAAAAATCTACCATAAACCCGTTCATTGCGGTTTGGTTGCCTAATGTATTATTTGGAATACTTGCAATTTACTTACTTCGAAATGCCAAACGATAACCTAAAAAGTTACTTACATCTCCATTTTATTGTATTTGTTTGGGGATTTACGGCTGTTCTAGGAAAACTAATTACGCTAGACGCTTTACCTTTAGTTTGGTTCAGAATGCTCTTGGCGGTAGGATTCATTTTAATTTATATAGGCATCAATAAAACCTCATTAAAAGTACCTGTAAAAATTCTTGCGGGTTTTCTATTTGCGGGTTTAATAATTGCTTTACACTGGTTTACCTTTTTTAAAGCCATTAAAGTTTCCAATATTTCAGTTACACTGGCATGTTTATCTACGGGCGCTTTTTTTGCTTCTTTAATGGAACCCCTTTTCTATGGTAGAAAAATAATTTGGTATGAAGTATTGTTTGGGATCATCGTATTTCTAGGCCTTTACATTATTTTTAATATCGACGGGCAGTTTATTAATGGAATCTTATTGGCGTTAAGCTCGGCATTTTTATCCGCTTTATTTTCTATGATTAATGGGATGTATGCTAAAGAATATGATTCTTCAATAATCTCTTTTTACGAACTTTTAGGGGGCGTTTTATTCTTTTCTATATTTCTATTGTATTCAGGTAGTTTCGATTCAAAATTCTTTGAAATATCTAATTCTGACTGGGTTTACCTTATCATTTTAAGTACTTTTTGTACCGCCTACGCGTTTATTGCATCAGTAAAGGTGATGAAATTTTTAAGCCCTTATACGGTAATGCTAACCATTAATTTAGAACCTATTTACGGAATAATTGTAGCAGTAATTGTATTTAAAGAAACCGAAAAAATGAGTGTGAATTTCTATATTGGAGCACTTATTATTCTGTCAACCGTAATTCTCAATGGTATAATAAAGTATTTTCACAAAATTAAAAATAACTCATAATAAGCATTTTTTATATTCCAATAGAAGTCTATAATAACTTTTTACTTTACCAAATATGGAATTGTTTTATATGTTAATTTTATAATTAAGATTAAAGAGGTTACTTTTGTAAATTATAAAGGTGAAACAAAATATATTAATAAATAAATAAAATTAATTTATGTACAAAAACAAAAAAGTAGTTGTTGTTCTTCCTGCTTATAATGCAGAAAAAACATTAGAAAAAACGTTTTTAGAAATTCCGATGAACCTCGTTGATGAAGTGATTTTAGTAGACGATAATAGTATTGATGAAACCTTTGCTTTGGCAAAAAAATTAGGAATAAATCATGTGATTCGACATGAAATAAATAAAGGATACGGTGGAAACCAAAAAACATGTTACAATAAATGTAAAGAATTAAACGCAGATATTGTTGTAATGCTTCATCCTGACTATCAATACACGCCGTTATTAATTGATGCTATGGTTAGTATAATTGGAAATGAATTATATCCGGTTGTTTTTGGCTCAAGAATTTTAGGTAAGGGCGCTTTAAGAGGGGGAATGCCATTGTACAAGTATTTTTTCAATAGAATGTTGACTCTTTTTCAAAATATTTTGATGAACCAAAAACTCTCCGAATACCATACTGGTTTTAGGTCTTTTGACATGAAAGTTCTGAACTCTGTAAATTATGACAAATGTTCTGATGATTTTGCATTTGACAACCAAATTATTGCTCAAATTTGCAATAAAGATTACGAAATTGCCGAAGTTACTTGCCCTACAAAGTATTTTCCAGAAGCATCTTCAATCAATTTTAAAAGAAGTAGTATTTATGGCTTTCATGTAATTTTAGTTTCTATTAGATACTTTTTAAATAAAAATAAAATTATTAAATGGGACCTATTAACATAAATAAATTAAAGAATAACTACGCTTTAATACTCTTTTTATTAAGTTGTATTTTCTTTCCATTTGCTATTGGTTCAGTACATTTGTTTGATTGGGACGAGGTAAATTTTGCAGAAATAGCAAGAGAAATGATAGTTAACAAGAACTATTTAAATGTTCAAATTAACTACCTCCCTTTTTGGGAAAAGCCTCCTTTATTTTTTTGGTTGCAAGCCTTGTCAATGAAAATTTTCGGCATCAATGAATTTGCAAGTAGATTTCCAAATGTTTTAGTAGGAATAGCCTCTATTCTTTGCATGTTCTATATTGGAAAGAAATTTATTTCTGATAAATTTGCTTTTATTTGGGGGCTTTCCTATATCGGAAGCTTTTTACCCCATTTTTATTTTAAGTCAGGAATAATTGATCCTTTATTTAACTTATTTATTTTCTTGTCAATTTATTTTTTTTATTTATATCAAGTTGAATATAAAAAAAAATACCTTTTTATTGCCTCTATTTTATCAGGTTTAGCTGTTTTAACAAAAGGACCTGTTGCCGTCTTGATAATTATATTAGTGGTATTATTTTTCGTTATTTATAAATGGAAAACTATAAAAATAAAAATATTAGACTTACTGATTGCAGGGGTAATAATAGGCATAATTACGTCATTTTGGTTTATTTCAGAAATTATTAATGGTGGTGGAATTGAACTATTTAAAGAATTTATAGCCTATCAAATTAGGCTTTTTACTACTTCAGAAGCAGGTCATGGCGAACCATTTTACTATCATTTTATTGTGTTATTTTTTGGTTGCTTTCCAATTTCATTAATTGCTATTCCATTCATTTTAAAGAAGAATTTTTCGGATTCAAAATCTATATTAGTAAAAGATTTTTACACCTTAAATTTTATTTTATTTTGGGTTGTTTTGATCTTATTTTCAATAACTACAACAAAAATAGTTCATTACTCCTCTCTTTGCTACTTTCCGTTGTCATTTATGGCAGCCTACATAATTTACCAATACACCAATGAGAAAAAAAATATTCATAAGATTTCATTTATCTTATTAGCTATTGTTGGAATTTTAGTTGGAATTATTTTTACAGCAATTCCTTTGATTGTGAAATTTAAAGCCATTATTATTCCTTTTATAAAAGATAAATTTGCTGTTCAAAATATTCTTTTGCCAGTTCAATGGGGAGGTTTTGAATATTTATTAGGAATATTGTATATGGTATTATTAGTAATCGTTTTAGTAAAACTAAAAAACAATATTCGCTATATAATACATTTATTTTTGCTAAACGCATTAATATTAAACTTGTTAATGCTATTTATAGTTCCTAAAATTGAGCAACATTCTCAAGGCAGCATGATTGAATTTTTTCAAAAACACAATCAACCAAATGAATACGTTACTACCTATGGTTTTCGAAGTTATGCTAAATTTTTCTATTCAAATAAACAAAAACCTGAAAATTTAAAATCACTAGATGAAGAGTGGTTACTAAATGGAGCCATTGATAAACCCGTTTATATTGTCAGTAAAATGTACGATAAGGAGAAAGTACTTCAGCTTAAAAACATTAAATTTTTATATGAAAAAGGAGGATTTGTTTTCTATGTAAGAAATTAGTCGAATGAAAATTTAGCTCTTTTATCAAACCATTTAATATTAGCAGGGTTTAACAAAGAATATGCAATTAAAAAAGATACCATTCCAAGAATTCCTCCTGCGGCAACATCAACAAAAAAGTGTTGCGACAAATAAACTCGGGAATAAGCGGTTAAACAGGCAATAATTGCAAAAACAAACTGATAAAATTTATTTTTAAAAATATAGGCTAAAAACAAAAAAATGGCAAACACTGTTGTTGCATGTCCAGAAGGAAAAGAATTATATGAATGTAAAACTACCCCGTCAACATAATGAAGTTGGTCGGCACTAAAACATTTTGATGGTCTTAATTGATCATAAAAAATGATTTTCTTCAAAATTTGGGATACAATTCCCGATATTAAAAATGTAGCTAATCCTATAAATAGTTTTCGAAAATTGATAAAAAATAAAAGCACTATTAAAATACTTATTGCAAATAGTCCGTCTCCAAAATTAGTTATATACTTAAAAAAAATATCTTGAAATGGAGAATTAAATTGATTGACTAATAAATGGAACGGTTTTTTTCCAAAGTATAACAAACCAATTAGTATACTACTTATAAAAAGTAAACAAACAACAAAGTATAATTTTAAGTCTATGAGTAATTTTCGCATTATTAAATAAAACCAGGGAAAATATTATAAAAAGGACATACAAATGTATTAAATAAATAAAATCTAAATGTTACGAAAATCATTTTTTTTTAAATTTAATAGCATTACAATTTCAATAATTATAAAAAATTACTTTCATTCAAGATATTAAATTTTATCTTTGCCGTTAAACAAAATATAAAAGCACATACCCTATGGAATATTTAGATTTTGAGCTTCCAATAAAAGAACTGGTAGAGCAATTAGACAAATGTGAAATCATTGGTCAAGAATCAGACGTAGATGTTTCAGATCCTTGTAAGCAAATCGCAAAAAAATTAGAAGAAACCAAACTCGAAATATATAAAAACCTTACCGCTTGGCAACGCGTTCAATTATCACGTCACCCAAACCGACCTTATACTATGGACCATGTAAACGCTTTGTGCGGAGACACTTTCCTAGAAATGTTTGGTGATAGAAATTTCAAAGACGATAAAGCCATGATCGGTGGATTAGGGAAAATTGGAGGGCAATCATTCATGATTGTTGGTCAACAAAAAGGATACAATACTAAAACACGTCAATACCGTAACTTCGGTATGGCAAATCCTGAAGGATATAGAAAAGCCTTACGTTTAATGAAAATGGCCGAAAAATTTGGAATTCCTGTGGTAACCTTAATTGATACACCTGGAGCTTATCCGGGTTTAGAAGCGGAAGAACGGGGACAAGGAGAAGCAATTGCGAGAAATATTTTCGAAATGATTCGTTTAAAAGTGCCTATTATTGCCGTTATTGTCGGTGAAGGAGCTTCAGGTGGTGCATTAGGAATTGGCGTTGGTGATAAAGTTTACATGTTGGAAAATACTTGGTACTCTGTAATTTCTCCCGAATCTTGCTCCTCTATTCTTTGGAAAAGCTGGGAATATAAAGAACAAGCAGCAGATGCGTTAAAACTGACTTCTGCCGATATGAAAAAGCAAAATCTAGTAGACGATATTATCCCAGAACCTCTTGGAGGAGCCCATTATGATCGTGAAACTACCTTTAAAACAGTGGAAAAATACATCATGAAAGGATACAATGAACTAAAAGACTTATCAACAACTGAATTAGTAGCCAAAAGAATGGACAAATACAGCAAGATGGGAGAGTTTAAAGAATAGACTAGTTAAAATCATTAGAAAATCCGAAGCCTTATCGTTTCGGATTTTTTTTTACTTATAAACAAAAAATAGTTAGTTATCAACAAAAATCACTAATAACTCCTTGAGGATTTTTTTTATTTTTTTGGTAAATTCGCTAAATGGAAAAATCTCTCAACCTCAACCCTATAAAAGTAGAAAAAACTACCATTATCAATTTAGAAAAAGGAAAACTCCCACCACAAACTCTAGAATTAGAGGAAGCGGTTTTAGGAGCGATGATGATTGATAAAAAAGGTGTTGATGAAGTAATTGATATTTTACAACCTGAAGCATTCTATAAAGACGCTCATAAATTTATTTTTGAAGCAATATTTCAATTGTTTACCGATTCTCAACCTGTAGATTTATTGACTGTATCTGCACAACTTAGAAAAAGTGGTAAGTTAGAATTAGCTGGTGGCGATTATTATTTGATACAACTTACCCAAAAAATATCTTCTTCGGCACACATAGAATTTCACTCAAGAATTATTTTACAAAAATTCATCCAACGAAGTTTAATCAGAATTTCATCAGAAATTATTGAAGATTCCTATGATGAATCTACAGACGTATTTGATTTATTGGATAAAGCAGAATCTAAATTATACGAAGTAACACAAGGAAACATCAAACGAAGTTCAGAAACTGCTCAAAGTTTAGTAATTCAGGCCAAAAAGAGAATTGAAGAAATTGCAGGAAAAGAAGGTTTGAGTGGAATTGCAACTGGATTTGACAGTTTAGACAAAATAACTTCGGGTTGGCAACCAAGTGATTTAATTATCATTGCAGCGAGACCAGGTATGGGAAAAACAGCATTTGTACTTTCAATGGCTAGAAATGTAGCAATCGATTATGGACATCCTGTAGCATTATTTTCACTTGAAATGTCTTCTGTACAATTAATCACCAGATTAATTTCGTCTGAAACGGGACTGTCTTCTGAAAAATTAAGAACTGGTAAATTAGAAAAACACGAGTGGGAACAATTGAGTATAAAGGTGAAAAACTTAGAAAAAGCGCCATTATTTATTGACGACACCCCTTCCCTATCTATTTTCGATTTAAGAGCAAAATCGAGACGTTTGGCTTCGCAACACGGTATCAAATTAATTATTGTGGATTACCTACAATTAATGACTGCCGGCGGTAACAACGGTAAAGGATCTGGAAATAGAGAGCAAGAAATATCCACCATTTCAAGAAACTTAAAAGCATTAGCTAAGGAGCTTGGAGTTCCTGTAATCGCACTTTCGCAATTATCTCGTGCAGTTGAATCACGTCCTGGGCATAAAAGACCACTTTTATCCGACCTTAGAGAATCGGGAGCAATAGAGCAAGATGCTGATATAGTTTCCTTTATTTATCGTCCGGAATATTACAAATTAGATGAATGGGATGATGAAGGAAATTCTCCTACGCAAGGTCAAGCAGAATTTATCATCGCAAAACACCGAAATGGTAGCTTAGAAAGTGTGAAATTGAAATTTGTTGGTAACCTAGGAAAATTCGAAAACTTGGAAACCTACAGTGGTACTTTTGATGATTTACCTTCCAAAATGAATCATGATGACAATCCATTTCAAACCAAGAATTTACCAACGCCCAACGAAGCATTTGGAAGTAATTTAAATAATTTTGAGGATGATAGTGACGTCCCTTTTTAATTCTTGATTTTTAAACTCCTTTTAACCCGTCAATTAATAAATCAATATCATTTTTAGAATTGTAATGGCTGAAAGAAACTCTTAAACTTGGTTTTTTCAAATCTTCATTTGATAAAAATTCCGATAAAACATGCGATGGTCTTGAACTTCCTGATTGGCAAGCACTTCCTTGTGAAACTGCAATTCCTTTAATGTCTAATCCAAATAAAATCATTGCTGATTTATCTTCAGAAAAGGGTAAAATAATATTCAATAAATTATAAAATCCGTCTTTAGAACCATTGATTTTAAAATCTGGAAACTCTTTTTCTAAACGTGCTATAAGGTAATTCTTAAGCTCAAAGATTGCTTTTCTTTCCTCGTTTAAGTTAGCTAATGCCAACTCAACTGCTTTTGCCATTCCTGCTATTTGGTGAACTGCTTCCGTTCCTGGACGCAAACCTTTTTCTTGATCGCCTCCATAAATTAAAGGTTGCAAACCCGAATTTTTTCTAATAAATGCAAAACCTATACCTTTTGGCCCATGAAATTTATGTGCTGCAGCAACTATAAAATCAACAGGAATGTTTTGTAAATCCAACTCTGTTTTTGCCACAGACTGAACCGTATCTGAATGGAATAATGCTTTGTTTTGTTGACATATTCTTGCTACCAAATCAATGTCTAAAACAGCTCCAACTTCATTGTTTATGTGCATCAAACTAACTAATGTTTTAATATTTTCCGAAAGCAAGTCAACTAAGTCAGAAATATCAATGCTTCCGTCATTTTTTATTGCTACATAATCAACTTGAATATTAAATTCCTTTTGCAATGCTTCAATGGTATGCAAAACGGCATGGTGTTCAATTTTTGAAGTAATAATTCTTTTAACTTGTAAATCTTTTACGCAAGAACGAAGTATAATATTATTAGATTCAGTTCCACCAGAAGTAAAAATGATTTCCTGAGCATTACAATTCAATTCTTTTGCAATGGCTTTTCTAGAAAGTTCAATTATATTTTTTGCATTTCGACCAAAACTATGTGTTGATGAGGGATTTCCAAAATCATTAGACATTACATCAACCATTTCGCGAATTACTTCTTCCCTAATTTTTGTAGTGGCTGCATTATCTAAATATACTTTATTCATAGGTAGTTTTAACTTTATTGACAAATACTTATCAATTTTGAATACAAAAATAGGAAATCAATTCAATGTGGAATAGCTTTTCCAATAAATATGTTGAATTCTAAAAAATTGATTCTATAAACTGCAGAATACCTGCAAATAATATTATGTTTTGTGTCAAATAAAGTATCATGAAAAAATTTATTACTTTACTTGTTTGTGCATTTATTATCAATAGTTGTGATGATGGGGATAAGTCATTAGACACTTTTAATTTTGATCATGCTACTGAGATTAATAACTGCATTACTAATGACGGTTTGTTTTTTAAAATTAAAAAATTCGACGCACTAATTTTAAAAACACCAATTACAATATTTGCAAATACCGTATCAGTAGCAAATTCTCCTAGAAATTTAGTAATCAATAGTATAAATCAAGTCAATTTATTTTACATTTTGCTTGATAAAAACCTCGGTTGCTCCTTGACCGTATTTTTGATAATTGGCTTCCTGGAAGAAAATCTGATCGTATCTTCCAAATAAAAAATCAAGTTCTGCTTTTAAAATTCCTTCACCAACACCATGAATAAAAACGATTTTTGGAATTCGATTTCTAATGGCAAAATCCAGGTGTCTTTTTGCCGTTTCTGTTTGCAAAGTGAGAATGTCATAATTACTCATTCCTCTGAAATTTGGAACCAATTTTTCAATGTGTAAATCGAATTCTGGAGCAGGAATTTCATGTTTTGATTTCTTTACTTTTACAAAACTACGTGGTTTTGGCTCTTCTTTTTCAATTTTAATTTTACTTGAATTAAAACTTCCTATATTTTTACTTAAAATACTGGTATCGTTTATTTTAATTAATTCATTGACAAAAAATGTCATCAAAAATCCATCGGTAGTTTCGATCGAAATCTCCCTGTTATTAATTGAAATTACAACGCCATTAATAACGTCGTCAAGTACAGAAACCTTATCCCCTAAACTAAACATCGTCATCTTCTTTTTCTTGATTTTTACTTGGCACTTTAGCACTTAATTTCATCATACCAATCATAAAAATTACAATTGAAATTACCTGAATATAGACGTTTTTTTTCTCCAAACTTTGCTCATAAAAAGCTATGATAATTGCAATTATCATTATTGGGAATAAGACTTTTTTCATAGTGTATTATTTAATAATTCAAAAGTAGGCAACTTTGAAATAATAACAAGCAATTAAGATATTGAATATAAATTATTATTAAATTGCAACTCAAATTAAATTGGGTTTGGATATAGAAAAGTATATGTTGCCTTGCATGAATAAATCGCTATTTGGAGTCGATTGTATTGGTTGTGGAACGCAGCGTTCTTTACTTTTATTATTAAATGGCGATTTCACAAAGGCATTTTATCAATTTCCAGCAATTTATAGCGCCCTACTCCTTTTCGGTTTAATAGGTTTACATCTAATTGATAAAAAACGGAACTATCAAAAAATAATAATAGGATTAGCAATAATTAATACAATAATTATGATTATTTCCTATATTTACAAAATAACAAACATTTAATTATTACTTCTATGGAAAAAAGAAATCTACCCAACGGAACAGCGGTTCTGGTTTTAGGAATTTTATCAATTGTTACTTGTTGTTGCTATGGTTTTATTGGTTTAACCTTTGGGATAATAGCTTTGGTTTTAGCCAACAAAGATTTAAAAATGTATAATGAAAGTCCTGAATTGTATTTGAACTACAAAAATTTGAATGTTGGAAGAATATTAGGTATAGTAGGAATTGTACTAAGCGCATTGACTTTACTTGCATTTGTTTATTTATACTCCCTTGGTCCAGAAAAATTATTAGAATTCCAGAAGAATTTGGAAGCTAAAGCTAAATACCAAGAAGAGCAAAGTCGATAACTATTTTCACAATAAAAAAAACCTCTAATTAGAGGTTTTTTTTTATTTATTTATCAAATTGTTTTAATGTTCTAATTATTATAGCTGCACAATCTAATAGTTGCGCTTCGTTAATTACCAATGGAGGAGCAAACCGAATTATATTACCGTGTGTTGGTTTTGCTAACAATCCGTTATCACGCAAAGCCATACATATGTCCCAAGCCGTATCACTTTCTTCGGTATCATTGATTACAATTGCGTTAAGCAAACCTCGGCCGCGAACTAAAATGGCAACATTAGAAGTAGAAATATATTCGTTTAATTTGCTTCTAAAGAGCGTTCCTAATACACGAGCATTCTTAATTAAATGTTCGTCATTAACCACTTTAAGAGCGGCTATAGCAACCGCAGCTGCAATAGGGTTTCCACCAAAAGTAGATCCGTGTTGACCAGGCTTAATCACATTCATTATGGAGTTATTAGCTAAAACAGCCGAAACTGGATAAACTCCACCAGACAATGCTTTTCCTAAAATTAGAATATCTGGAGTGGCGTAAGTGCTTTGTTTTTCGCATTTATTCTCACAACTACAATTTCCACAAACTGCAAGTAACGACCCCGTTCTGGCAATTCCTGTTTGAATTTCGTCAGCAATAAACAAAGCATTGTATTTATTGCAAAGTTCTTTTGCTTTAAGCATGTAATCATCATACGGAGTATACACGCCCGCTTCCCCTTGAATTGGTTCCACTAGAAATCCAGCGATAGCCTCAGACGATTTTAAGGTGTTTTCTAATGCTGCTAAGTCATTATAAGGAATTTTAATAAATCCCTCTGTATAAGGACCAAAATTCTTTCTAGCATTTTCATCATTAGAAAAAGAGATGATGGTAGTCGTTCTGCCGTGAAAGTTTCCGTCACAAACAATAATTTGGGCTTTGTGTTCTTGGATGCCTTTTACTTCATATGCCCATTTTCTACAAAGTTTCAGAGCCGTTTCTACAGCCTCAGCTCCAGTATTCATTGGTAATACTTTATCAAATCCAAAGAAATTGGTGATAAATTCTTCAAACAAACCCAATTGGTCGTTATAAAAAGCACGTGAGGTTAACGTTAATTTTTGAGCTTGATTTATTAAAGCCCCTACGATTTTTGGGTGACAATGACCTTGATTTACTGCAGAATAAGCTGATAAGAAATCATAATAACGATTTCCTTCTACATCCCAAACATAAACCCCTTCTCCTCTATTTAGAACAACTGGTAGAGGATGGTAGTTATGAGCTCCAAATTCATTTTCTAGTTCAATTAATCCCTCGGCATTCATTTTTTCTAAAACTGACATTTTAAAATAGTTAAATTTTTAAAAACTCAATTCCTTCTTATGGAGAGAAATCATCCTAATAAAAATATTATAGTATTCGTAATAAAACTAAATTACTTCACCTTCCCAATTCATAATTCCTCCAAGTAAATTATACGCATTTTCAAAACCCAATTCACTCATGATTGAACAAGCTTGACCACTTCTTCCCCCAGATCTACAGTACACATAATAGTTTTTAGACTTATCCAACTCCTCTATAGCATCTATAAAACCTTGACCTTTGTAAATATCAATATTAATCGCTCCAAGAATTATCCCTTCGTTAAATTCATCTTCAGTTCTTACATCTAAAACAACGGAATTTACATCTTCTTTTAACTGGTCTCTCCAAACTTCTTGGTCTAAATTCATCGGTAAAAAATTTAATGTTATTTGTTAAATAATGGAAAGCGAATATATTAAAAATTCATCATATATAAAATTAGAAGCTATTAAATAAATGCTACATTAAATTAATTAACAAAATAATAACAAATTAATTTACTTGTTTATTAAAACTAACTATACATTTGTGCCTACAAATTTTGTAGAAACAAATATGAAAATTGAAGACGTTATTAAATCTAATATAACCTTTGGAATGTCACAAAAAGCCGTTTTAAATATTATTCATACTCAAAATAATATTAATGAAGGTTTTATTGATATACTTAAACCATATGATTTATCAAACGAGCAATATAATGTGTTACGAATTTTGAGAGGACAAAAAGGGTGTCCTGCAAATATGTGTGTCATTCAAGAACGAATGCTTGCTAAAACTAGCAACACTACTAGATTAGTTGATAAACTCCTATTAAAAGAATTGGTTACAAGAAAAGTTTGTACCGAAAATAGAAGAAAAATAGAAGTCTTAATAACAGAAAAAGGATTGTCTATTTTAAAAGAACTAGATCCTAAAGTAAATGATTATCAAAATAATATTGTAGCTAATTTATCATCAAATGAATTAAAACAATTAAATGATCTTTTAGAAAAAATTAGAATTAAATAACAAATAACAAAAAATTTATGAGTACTTTCATTGAAAATCAAAACTGGCGTTACGCAACTAAAAAATTTGATGCAACCAAAAAAATCTCTACAGAAGATTTGAATCTACTAAAAGAAGCAATTCGTTTGAGTACTTCTTCTTTTGGATTGCAACTTTACAAAGTAATTATCGTTGAAAACCAAGAATTAAAAGATAAATTATTACCTGCAGCTTACGGACAAACGCAAATTACTGATTCATCACACGTAGTCGTTTTTGCAAATCAAACCGTAGTAAATGATTCTAATATTGATGGCTATATTAAAAATATTAGCGAAACTAGAGGGATTCCCTTAGAAGCTTTATCAGGTTTTGGAGATTATATGAAAGGTTCTGTAAACCCTATTCCTGCTGACGCAAAAGCAGTTTGGACAGCTAAACAAACTTATTTAGCGCTTGGAAATTTGCTTAATGCAGCTGCTGAATTAAAAATTGACGCAACACCTATGGAAGGATTTGACGCAAAAAAATTCAATGAAATTTTAGGATTAGATGCACTAAACTTAAATGCAGCTGTAATTGCTACAATTGGATACCGTCACGAAGAAGATGCTACTCAACATTACAAAAAAGTAAGAAAATCAAACGAGGATTTATTTATCACACTATAAATTATTAATTAAAACAAATTTAAAAATGAAAAATTTAAAGATTATTGCACTTGCATTATTAGTTGCTTTTGGAACCGTTAATGCACAAACAAAAAAAGTAGATGCTGTTAAAAGCACCATTTCATGGGTAGGTAAAAAAGTAACTGGACAACACGAAGGAACCATTAACCTTAAAGAAGGTGCATTAACTTTCAAAGGAAAAAATGTTGTAGGTGGAAATTTCACCGTTGACATGACTTCTATGACCACAACCGACTTAAAAGCGGGACAAGGAAAAGAGAAATTAGACGGTCACTTGAAATCAGAAGAATTCTTTGGAACTGGAAAATTCCCAACTGCTACCTTAGTTTTCAAAACTGTAGCTGCTACAAGCCCTAATGTTTATTCCGTTTCCGCTGATTTAACTATCAAAGGAATTACAAATCCTGTAACATTTGACCTGGCTACAACTGCAAATTCTGCGACTGCAAACGTAAAAATCAACAGAACTAAATATGACATAAAATACGGTTCAGGTAGCTTTTTCGATAATTTAGGTAACAAAGCAATCAACGATGATTTTGATTTAACAGTTAATTTGAAATTCTAATTAATTAGAATTAAATTAATTTTAATATACCCTGACAAGAAATTGTCGGGGTTTTTTAATGTTAATCTGGGCGAGTCCCCTTCCCTTGAATTGGCATTCAAGGAAAGCGGTCAGGCTATCCACTTTTATCCACGCACAAATGCGTGGGATAACCGCTACTATCCTTCTCGCAAAAAAACAGTGCAAAAATTCAACAATTCATAAAAATTCATAATTCTTCCAAAAAAAATTTAGAATTTATTTTTTCAATTCAATTTATACTTATATTTGTATTCTAAAATTTAATTATGAACTCAATTTTAAATATTACTTGGTGGTGGAACAGTTTACTTCAATCGTCGTGAAGAGTTTACTTGTAAGTATATTTTAATAAAATAAATATCAAAAAGGGCTTGTCATCACGACAAGCCCTTTTTTTATTCAATAAATAAAATCAAATAATGAAAATTTATAATTTCAAAACTACGTTCAAGAAAATTCTCGCCGACACCATCACACCCGTGAGTGTTTACTTAAAAATACGTGATAAATTTGCCAATAGCTTGTTGCTTGAAAGTAGCGATTATCACGCTAACGACAATAGCTTCTCTTATATCTGTTGCAATCCAATTGCGTCAATAAAAATAACTAATGAAACTATTTATAAAACATTTCCTGACGGAACTTCAAATACAATAGCAATTACTAAAAATTCAAATATTCCAAAAATAATCGAAGAATTTGCTTCTCAATTTCAATCCGAAAACAACGATTTCAAATTCATTAATAATGGATTGTTTGGTTATATTTCTTATGATGCCGTTCGCTATTTTGAAAATATTGAAATCAATAAAAAAGACAACGATTTACAAATTCCTGATATTTATTATGCCGTTTATCAGAATATCATTGCCATCAACCACTTCAAAAACGAAGCTTTTATTTTTAGCCATTCCATCACAGAAAGCAATAATATTGCAACCATAGAAAACCTACTTCAAAACAAAAGTTTCGCATCGTATTCCTTTTCAAAAACAGGCGATAAAAATTCTAATTTAACCGATTCTGAATTTATTGATAATGTAAAATTAGCTAAGAAACACTGCTTTAGAGGAGATGTTTTTCAACTCGTTTTGTCCCGTCGCTTTTCGCAAGGATTTAAAGGCGACGAATTCAATGTTTATAGAGCATTACGAAGTATCAATCCATCTCCCTATTTATTTTATTTTGACTATGGCGACTTCAAAATAATGGGTTCATCACCAGAAGCACAGCTAATTGTAAAAGACAGAAAAGCAGAAATTCATCCCATTGCAGGGACTTTCAGAAGAACTGGAAACGACGAAAAAGATGCGACACTTGCCAAAAATCTATCCGAAGATAAAAAAGAAAATGCCGAACATATTATGTTAGTCGATTTGGCTAGAAACGATTTAAGCAGAAATGGACACCAAGTGAAAGTCGAAAAATACAGAGAAGTTCAGTTTTTTTCTCACGTAATTCATTTGGTTTCAAAAGTAACCGGTTTATTGCACGAAAAAGCAACAACAATGCAAGTAGTTGCTGACACATTTCCAGCAGGAACTTTATCAGGAGCGCCAAAACACAAGGCAATGCAACTTATCGAAAAATACGAAAAAACAAATAGGAATTTCTATGGGGGCGCAATCGGATTTATGGATTTTAATGGTAATTTTAATCACGCCATTATGATTCGCACTTTTTTAAGTAAAAATCATAAATTGCATTATCAAGCGGGAGCAGGAATTGTATCCGATTCTAATGAAGAAAATGAAATGCAAGAAGTTTATAATAAATTGGCTGCCTTGGATAACGCATTAGAAATAGCAGAAACGATATAATCCCCTCCCTAAAGGGAAGGGAACCAAAACAGAAAAAAAATAGAAGAAAAAATAATGTGATTCCTACTGCGTCGGAATGACAAAAAAGTAAAAGAAATAAATAAAAATAACATTTAAAGATTACAAAGACAACTAAATTTTCAATCATTCATTCTTTTAATTTTATAATACTATACTATGAAAAAAATAATAGTCATCGATAATTACGATAGTTTCACCTACAATTTAGTGCATTATTTAGAGGATTTAAACTGTGAAGTAACTGTTTATAGAAACGACGAATTTGACATTGAAGAACTTCAAAAATTTGATAAAATCCTACTTTCACCTGGGCCAGGAATACCAGATGAAGCGGGTTTACTCAAAGAGGTAATCAAAACCTATTCGGCTACAAAAAGCATTCTCGGAGTTTGTTTAGGACAACAAGCCATAGCAGAAGTATTTGGCGGAAGCCTTATCAATCTTGAAAAAGTATATCACGGAGTAGCCACAAATATTAAAATTCAAGTACAAGACGAACCTTTATATAAAGATTTAGAATCTGATATTGAAGTCGGGAGATACCATTCTTGGGTAGTAAATCCAAGTGATTTTCCTGAAGTTTTAGAAATCACATCATTAGATGAAAACGGGCAAATTATGTCTTTGCGGCACAAAATTTTTGATGTTCGAGCCGTTCAATTTCATCCTGAAAGTATTTTGACGCCTCGCGGAAAAAAGATTTTAGAAAACTGGGTTGCACAATAATTCTAGACTTTCATAGCTAAATTATTTAATTTTATTAAAATGAAAAATATACTAAACCGACTTATTAATCACGAAGTACTTTCAAAATTGGAAGCCAAAGAAGTTTTGGTAAATATTTCCAACGGAGGTTATAATACAAGCCAAATTGCAAGTTTTCTGACCGTATATATGATGCGGAATATTACCATTGAGGAATTGGCCGGATTTCGGGAAGCCCTATTAGAACTCTGTATTTCTGTTGATTTTTCAAATTATAATACTGTCGATTTATGCGGAACTGGTGGCGATGGAAAAGACACGTTTAATATTTCAACATTGGCTTCATTTGCGACAGCAGGAGCTGGAGTAAAAGTAGCAAAACACGGAAATTACGGGGTTTCTTCTATTTCAGGTTCAAGTAATGTGATGGAAATTCTTGGTGTAAAATTTAGTAATGACAACGAATATTTAGAAAAATGCATCGATCAAGCTGGAATTTGTATTCTACACGCACCACTATTTCACCCTGCTATGAAAAGTGTAGGACCTATTCGTAAAGAATTAGCTGTAAAAACCTTCTTCAATATGCTTGGTCCAATGGTAAATCCATCCTTTCCTCAGAACCAATTGGTGGGCGTTTTCAACCTTGAATTGGCAAGAATGTACAGTTATTTATATCAAAATACGACTACTAATTTTACAATTTTACACAGTTTAGATGGTTATGACGAAATTTCGTTGACAGGGAATACCAAAACTATCACAAATGCTTCTGAAGGAATGTTAAAACCCGAAGATTTTGGAGTCTCAATTTTAACACAAAAAGAAATTCACGGCGGAAATACTATCGAAGAATCTGCTAAACTATTTATGAATATAATTCAAGGTAAAGGAACTGACGCACAGAACAATGTTGTTTGTGCCAATGCAGGAATGGCAATTGCAACAGTTAACTCACTTACACCAATTCAGGGATTTGAAATTGCAAAAGAAAGTTTATTGTCAGGAAAAGCACTTTTAGCATTAAATAAATTGCAACAATTAAGCAAATAAGAATCGATTATGACCATTTTAGATAAAATAATTACAAGTAAAAAAAGAGAAGTTCTTCTCAAAAAATCAATTATTCCAATAACTGAATTTAAAAGATCCGTACTTTTTGAACGCAAAACAGTATCATTAAGCAACAATTTAATTCAAAGTTCTACTGGAATTATTGCGGAACACAAACGACGTTCCCCTTCAAAAGGAGAAATAAATTATGCGTTTTCTGTGGAAGAAGTTGTGCAAGGATATGATAATGCTGGCGTTTGTGGAATTTCTGTATTAACAGATTCAACCTATTTTGGAGGTTCTTTGGACGATTTAATTTTTGCAAGAGCATCAACAAATCTTCCGCTTTTACGAAAAGAATTCATCGTTGACGAATACCAAATCATAGAAGCCAAAGCTTATGGTGCAGATGTTATCTTATTAATAGCAGCCGTTTTATCTGCCAATGAAATAAAAATATTATCCGAGTTAGCACAATCATTAGATATGGAAGTGTTGCTTGAAGTTCACAATTTAGAGGAATTACAAAAATCAATTATGCCAAGTTTAAATATGATTGGAGTCAACAATAGAAATCTAAAAACGTTTGAGGTGGGATTGAACATTAGCAAAGAATTGGCAATAGAAATTCCTACCGATTTTGTAAAAATTTCAGAAAGTGGCATTTCTTCAATTGAAGCAATCAACGAACTAAAATCCTATGGTTACAAAGGATTTTTAATTGGTGAAAATTTTATGAAAACCGAAAATGCGGGGAAAGCAGCAAAAGAATTTTTGGCCCCCTAACCCCCAAAGGGGGAAAGTAAGAACTAAAAATCAAACAAGAATTTCACAAATTTTCACGAATTAATCCGTGATAATTAGTGTTCAAAAAATAATAATGAAAAAAATTAAAGACTATCAATACGTTTCGGCTTCCTATCCTTCGGAGAGTCCCGAACCTTCGGGAGGGGTGAGGATTAAAATCTGCGGAATGAAATTCCCCGAAAACATCCTCGAAGTAGGTGCACTACTACCCAACTATATGGGCTTTATTTTCTGGGAAAAATCCAGTCGTTATTTTGATGAGGAAATTCCAATACTACCTAAATCTATCAAAAAAGTTGGAGTATTTGTTGACGAATCATTTGAAATTGTAGTTTCTAAAATTGAAAAACACAACTTATATTGTATTCAATTACACGGAAGTGAATCGGTTGAATATTGTAAAAAACTAAAAGAAATACCAATCGAAATCATTAAAGTATTTTCTATAAAAGACAACTTTGATTTTACAATTTTAAAAGAATTTGAAGGTGTTTGCGATTATTTTCTATTTGATACAAAAGGGAAATTACCTGGTGGAAACGGCGTCACTTTCGATTGGAATCTGTTGAAAAAATACCCGTCAAATAAACCTTTTTTCCTAAGTGGGGGAATCGGAATTGAAGAAATAAAGCTACTAAAAGAAATGAATTTACCAATTTACGGCATCGATGTAAATAGCAAATTTGAAACAGAACCTGGATTAAAAAATATAGAATTATTAACATCGTTTCAATCACATATTGAAATTTTAAATTTAAAAAAATGAGTTATAACGTTAATGAAAATGGATTTTACGGAAATTATGGCGGTGCTTTTATTCCCGAAATGTTATTCCCAAATGTGGAGGAATTACGACTTAATTATTTAAAAATTACAGCCGAACCGTCATTCCAAATAGAATTTGACAATTTATTAAAAGACTTCGTTGGACGCCCTACTCCACTCTATTTTGCTGAGCGTTTGTCTAAGGAATACAATACGAAAATTTACCTAAAAAGAGAAGATTTATGCCATACTGGCGCACATAAAATCAATAACACTATTGGGCAAATTTTAGTGGCAAAACGACTTGGAAAAACTCGAATTATTGCAGAAACTGGCGCTGGTCAACACGGCGTTGCAACCGCCACCGTTTGTGCGTTAATGGGTTTGGAATGCATCGTTTATATGGGTGAAATCGACATCAAACGGCAAGCCCCAAACGTGGCAAGAATGAAAATGTTGGGTGCCGAAGTTCGTCCCGCAACTTCCGGTTCTAAAACCCTGAAAGATGCCACAAATGAAGCCATTCGCGATTGGATTAACAACCCCGAAAACACCTATTACATCATCGGTTCCGTGGTAGGACCTCACCCATATCCTGATATGGTGGCACGTTTTCAAGCCGTTATTTCAAAAGAAATTAAAACACAATTATTAGAGAAAGAAGGGCGTGAAAATCCCGATTATGTAATCGCTTGTGTTGGTGGAGGAAGCAATGCTGCTGGTACATATTACCACTTTTTGGACGACAATGACGTGCAAATTATCGCTGTAGAAGCGGCTGGAAAAGGCATCCATTCGGGAGAAAGTGCTGCAACTTCTGCCTTGGGGAAAATTGGCGTTATTCACGGAAGTAAAACCCTTTTAATGCAAACAGACGACGGTCAAATTACCGAGCCGTATTCCATTTCCGCAGGATTGGATTACCCCGGTGTAGGCCCTATGCATGCTCATTTATACGAAACGAAACGCGCTCAATTCATCTCAATTACCGATGAAGACGCTATGAATTGGGGCATCAAATTATCCCAAACCGAAGGTATAATTCCTGCGATTGAAACCGCCCATGCCTTCGCAATTTTGGATGAAATGAAGTTCAAACCAACCGATATTTTGATCATCAATTTATCGGGGCGCGGCGACAAAGATTTGAACACCTATATCGATTATTTTAAACTTTAATTGGGCGTTTCCCCAAGTCCTGAATAAAAATTCAGGACTTGGGGTCGGGCTGTCCGCTGTATCCACCATATTGCTTCGTGCCGAGCAATACAGTGGGATGCCGCTTCCATCCCTAACGCACTTCCTAACATTAATAAAACTATTATGAAAAATAGAATTTCAAACACATTACAAGAAAACAAAAAACTACTATCAATATATTTTTCTGCTGGCTATCCAAATCTAAATGACACGGTTCAAATCATTCAAGATTTAGAAAATAGTGGCGTAGATATGATTGAAATTGGATTGCCATTTAGCGATCCACTAGCCGACGGACCAACCATTCAAGAAAGTTCTACACTTGCAATTGAAAATGGAATGACAACCCAATTATTGTTCAACCAATTGGAAAATATCAGAGAAACGGTGTCAATACCGTTGTTAATTATGGGGTATTTCAATCCTATTTTACAATATGGTGTTGAAAAATTCTGTGAAAAATGCGCAGAAATTGGAATTGACGGTCTAATTATTCCTGATTTACCCGTTGCCATTTATGATGAAAGTTATAAAGCCATATTTGAAAAATACGGAATTATTAATGTGTTTTTGATTACGCCGCAAACTTCGGAAAGTAGAATCCAATACATTGATAGCGTTTCAAATGGGTTTATTTATATGGTGAGTTCGGCTAATGTAACGGGTTCACAATCCGATTTCGGAGCAGCTCAAGAAGCTTATTTTCAAAGGATTGATGCAATGAATCTCAAAAATCCACAAATTGTAGGCTTTGGAATTAGTTCAAAAACTACTTTCAACCAAGCTACAAAATATGCTAAAGGTGCTATTATTGGAAGTGCTTTTATAAAACATTTAACTGAAAACGGAACACAATCTATTCCTGAATTTGTGAATCAATTCAAATAAATCATCTTTTAAATATATGTTATTAAAAAATTAAACGATTGTTTTATTTAAACTATCGTTTAATTTTATGAGGGGCATGCCTAAATATAAATATTTATTTATCACTTAAAAGATATATAAACATACAGATCTATACTATTATGTATTAAATACAGTCTTGTAAAAACAGATTTTTTCAAATAACCAAATCCACTAATAAAGCCCTCCCTAAAAACTATCTCGTAAAAACCAATTTAACTTCTGTCGATAAATTAGCATCAAAAGCATAACCTTCATAATTAAACCCTTGTATATCATCAATAGTTTGGGAATTATTATCAATAATGTATCGCACCATTAATCCCCTAGCTTTTTTAGCAAAGAAACTAATCATTTTAAGTTTTCCGTCTTTATAATCTTTAAATTCTGGCGTGATGACTTTTGCTTTAAGCAATTTTGTATCTACCGCCGAGAAATATTCATTACTAGCTAAATTCAATAAAAAATCTCCTTTTGCTATTGATTTATTAAGGGTTTCTGTAATCTTTATTTTCCAAAAAGCATATAAATTTTTGGATTCACCAATAGCAATTGAAGTTCCCATTTCCAATCGGTAGGCCTGAATTAAATCCAACGGTTTTAATAATCCATACAAACCTGAAAGGATAAACAAACGGTTTTGCAAGTCTTCCATTTTATCTATCGGAAGGGAGTAGGCATCAATTCCAGTATAAACTTCTCCATCAAAAGTATAAATTGCAGGTCGCGAATTATCAGGATTAAATGGTGTTTTCCAAGTTTGGTTGCGTTCCCAATTCAATTCTGCCAATTTATCAGAAATATCCATCAATTTAGATAAATCGTTGGGTTTCAATTTTTTTAGTACACCATTAATTTGTCGTGATTCTTTTAAAAAGGAAGCTTCAGAGAAATTCTGTGTAGGTAAATCAGATTCAAAATTTAAGGACTTGGCCGGTGAAATTACAATTTTCATAGTAGTAGATTATCGAAAATCAAAAATACAAATAACATTTTAAGTTTACTAATGCTATTAGAATAGTTTTTATGTTTCGAAATACTTTTCCGTTTGCTTTATTTCAATTTGAAATTTAAAAAAACTACATTGAATTACTCTCAAAATTAGGGTGTTGATTAATAAAGAGGGAATTATAAATATTTATCAAAAAAATTTCATAATTTTGAAGAGTTATTAATATAAATAATTTAGAAAAAATACAATACGAGACAGGTTAAACTGAAAGTCGAAAACGTTTCTAGATTAGATAATAAAATAAAAACAATGAATAAAATTAAATTAAAATTATCAGTATTTGCTATTTTTTTATTAATTATACTAAATTCTTGCTCAAAAGAAGGCGAAGTATTGCCTACAACAACTGTTACCCAAGACAAACAAAATATTACAAATACAATTAGTGATTTTTATGGCTGTTTAAACTCCTTGGACGATGGTGATTTATCTAAATTTTTATTATACTCATTATTTAACTCAACGAATCAGCAATATAATGATACATATTTAAAATCTTTGACAGATAAATTTGAATTGCAATATGGACAATTGATTTTAAACGATAGAATGCAATTTGCTAATAATACCGGGATTTATACTTGGATTAACTCAACTAGATTATGGACAAAAGTTAATAATTCAAACGCAATTACATTACTATTCCCTTCAAGATTAAACCAAGCTAATGACTCGGAGTTATCATTCAACTCTTACAACGATTTTCTTACTTCATATAGTGCTACTAATTATTGGATCCCAACTGCAGCTAACTTAACATTAAAAAGAAATGGAAATCTAGTTTTTTCACTTAATTTAAGTAATGTCACTTTTGATACAAGTACTAATTTCACAATGCCAATAAATGCTGATATTTCAATTTTAACTTCTCCTTTTTCCCATACTTTTAAATGGAGAAGAATTTCAAGTACTGAATTTCAGTTAAGTTATAATTCTTCAACTTCACAAGGTTGCGGCACTAATTTCGTAACAGTTTTTAAACTTTATGACTCTGATTACGATAATATTATCTCTGTAAAAGATGATCTAAAAACTGTTAATGGAACACTTATTGAAGGAAACCTAAAAGTTGTTTATTCTATTAATGTAGAAGGCCTCTCAGTTTATACAGATCCAACTCCTTCTCAAATAAACAATAATTCAGATGCTGAGGTTTTTTATAATGGATCAAAAATTGGAGATTTAAGTTATGAAATTATAAATAATAATTCTGAAGTTTTTATTATCTATTCTGATGGTTCAAGAGAAAATATAGATGTTTATGTTGGTGATTTCCAAAATAAAATAAATACTATTTTTACAAATTATATACGCTAATAATGTTAAATAATTTTATTAAAATAATAGTATTATTATTTTCGTTGTCTTTATATTCTCAAAATGAAATAACAAATTTATCCAATCCAAACCAGATAAAACATCAGGTTGGAATTGGTGTTTCTAAATTTATAAATTCCGCATTTTCATCAGATATAAATGCTTTTAATATTGAATATAGATATAAATATTCCCACAAAACCTCATTAAGATCTGGATTAAGCTATGAAAAAGAGGGAAGCGAAAACGGTTTTATTAATGGTGGTGTTAAATTTGGAATAGACATACTACTTAGAAAATATGAGAAATGGACTTATTATTATGGAATAGATTTATTTGGTAATTATTCCAATTATAAAAACATTAATAAAGATATTTATAGTTTTGGTGTTATTTCCTTTATTGGAATACAATATAATGCCTCTCAAAATTTTTCAATTTCAATTGAACCTATGTTTTATATTAAAAACAACATCGTTATTGACAACTCAACTTTTGACTTAAATAAAAAAAAAGAATGGGCTGAAACAGGTATAGGAAAACTTGGATATATTCAATTAAACTTTCACTTTTAAAATGTTGCTTTTTGAAAAACAATTCTGAGGAAATAATAGATTACTAGGTTTACTTAATTTCTTTTCAAAAGTCAATTTTCGAGAATAAAACTACTAATTTTTTAATTTCTTAAATTAATCATTGCTATAGTATTTTACCATAACTATATTATTTGATTACATTTGTAATTATAAACCTAAATTTATCTAAAATGAAAAAAATTGTAGTACTAGTAGTTTTAATTAGCAGTTTTAGTTTTGCACAAGACAAAATAAAAAAAGTAAGAGTTATTGAACAAAGAAGAACCATGAGTTTAGGATTTAGCGCTTCAGAACCTAGCGCATTCGAATTAACCTCAGAAAAGAAGAACTTATTAAAAAATTTCTTTGGTTATAACAGTTCCAATATTTTAAAATTAGGCTATGGAAGAGCAGTTTCGGGTCTTCATGGTGGAAAACATATTGGAACAGGAATTATATTATCGTCGGGATCTAGAACTTACTTAAAAAAAGAAAGCTGGAATGATTTTTACTACCAAAACAGTTTGGAATTTGGATACATTAGTTTTAAAGACGAGAATTATACCGGAACCTACAAATACATTTCCTTTTTCAATCCAGAAGTAGGTTTTAAATGGCAAGTTTCAAAAGAGTTAAGCATCGATCCTTCTATGGGCTGCCTTTGGAAAATAGAATGGCGTGGCACGGAAGATGTAGACAATAGATCCTTTTCAAGTTTAGTTTCTAGAGTGGGAATAAGAGTAGGATACAGTTTCTAAAAAAGTAAAAGGAGTTCTAATTGAACCCCTTTTTTATTTACTATTACTCCTCTTCCATCACCTCATGTGACTTGGAGTAGTTTCTCCACTTTTCAATGCAATCCTGCATGTCTTGGGGTAATTCGGTATCAAAACGCATCATTTCACCTGTAGTAGGATGAATAAATCCAAGTGTTTTTGCGTGTAAAGCCTGTCTTGGTAATATCTTAAAACAATTATCAATAAACTGTTTGTATTTAGTAAACTTAGTTCCCTTCAAAATTAAATCGCCACCATATCGAGCATCATTAAAAAGTGGGTGACCTAAATGTTTCATGTGAACGCGAATTTGATGTGTACGTCCCGTTTCTAATATACACGAAACCAAAGTTACATAACCAAAACGCTCCAAAACCTTGTAATGAGTAACTGCTGGTTTTCCAATGGTAGGATCTTCAAAAACCGCCATTTGCATTCTGTCTTTTACGTGTCGCGCAATATTTCCTTCAATGGTTCCTTCATCTTCTTTAACGGTTCCCCAAACGATAGCAACGTATTCTCTTTCCGTAGTTTTGGCTTCAAATTGCTTGGCCAAATGCGTCATGGCCGCTTCTGTTTTTGCAATAACTAAAAGTCCGGTGGTGTCTTTATCAATTCTGTGAACTAATCCAGGACGCTCACTAGAATTCATCGGTAAATTCTCAAAATGATACGCCAATGCATTCACTAAAGTGCCGGTATAATTTCCATGTCCAGGATGAACTACAAAATCGGCAGGTTTGTTTATTAGCAATAAAGTATCGTCTTCATAAACAATATTCAACGGAATTTTCTCAGGATCTACGCGGTTTTCAAATGGAGGGTGTGATAACATTATCCGAACCAAGTCCAAAGGTTTCACCCGGTAATTGGATTTTACAGGAATGTCATTCACATAAATATCCCCCGCAGAAGCCGCATTTTGAATTTTATTTCGAGTAGCATTCGGAATCAAATTCATCAAAAACTTATCAATTCTTAAAAGCAATTGCCCTTTAGGAACGTCAAATCTAAAATGCTCAAATAATTCTTCTTCTAATTCTTCAATATCGTCGTTATTATTGTTCATTCGGAGATGTTTCAGTACTTAAACTGTCAGTTGATTCAACAAATCCTTCGTTACCATCTCCCAAAACCAAATCAATTTTGGAAGACTTGAAGATTTTATCCCCGGGATTTAATTTCTTACCATTACAATGCATTTCAATAACCATGTCTTTACCAAGGTACGGTTTGTAGATGATTTCACCAGGTTCAAGCCCCAATGATTTTAATGTTGGAACTGCCTGACGGTATGTTTTTTCAATTAAATTCGGAATTCTAACCATTGTGAATCCCGATGAATTTATCTTAATATATATCTTTCTATTTACCTTCACTTTCGCGCCCGGCAATGGATCTTGCTCCACCACTGTGTGCTTTGGAATGGCAGGATTAAAATCAACACTATCTAAAAGAACGTAGTCCAAATCCAAATCGTCCACCGTTTCTTCCACTTGCTCTTCCGTCATTTTACTTAAATTGGGAACAGTAATTTCATTCCCATGGTCAGTAGTAAATGTCAACCAATGCATTAATAAATAGCCTAAAACAAACAAAATTACTAAGGCCACAAATACTTGAACCCCAAAAACTTTACTCTTTAAATATCCCTTCAAACTCATAATGATCGATTTACTGCAAATATATAAAAATTGTAAAGGTAATTCGTTTGAAAAAAAATGATATTTTTGTTAATTATTAGGAGCTTCTTCCTGCCATCATTCCAATCCACGCAAAAAAGCGTGGGATTTTCCCTT
>CANKLD010000001.1 GCA_947483095.1 Bacteroidota bacterium | reverse complement strand
TCCCACTTTATTTTTCCTGATTTTGACAATTCATCAAAACTTTGTGTTCGCAATTCCTTCTCAAAATTAAGTTTAGCCTGCTCTAAACTCACATAAGAAACAGCATACTTAATTAGGATTGTTGAAGGTGCATTCGCATTGGCTGAAATAGTGATTTTTTGTTTATCACTAATAAACTCAAATTCATTTATGGGATTATTAGTACTATCGGTTATTTCACCATATAAAAAAACAGAAAAACTATTAGTAACCGGGTTAGTCCCTCCGTTCTTTTTGCTGACCACTTCCGTAACATTAAAATAATTTTTATCCTTAGAAAAGATCCTGTTTTCAGAACCTTTTATCAGTAAATTTTTTTGAACATTTTTCGGAAAATCTATTTTATAAATAGCACATTTTTCTCCCGGAGTAAAACTTACGGTTATGTCATCATCAATTAAATAGGTAGAATAAAACCAAGGATGAATGATTTCCAAATCATGGTCAATAGTCATTTTTTTGTTCCAAGAAGCATCATTTACTATACCCGCAGTAATTTTCATAGGCAAAATTCCCGGTGATCGATGTGAGGTTACTTGAAATGGAAATGCATCTACTTGATCTGAAATATAATCTTTCTTAATGGGGAACATCCGCATCATTTGATTGGGCAAATGCATCGTAGGATAGGTTGGTACTAAAAAAGGGGCGACATTCCCAATTGTTGGGTCAATGTATTTAGTGAAATCTTCTTGAGAAAAAGAGTTACTAATCGTAGTAATTGTTAGTAGTAAAACAGCAAAATATTTATTCATTTTTTTATCAATTTTTAATTTATTGTAAAGAATTGTAATGATCCTATTGCTTTACAGTAATAGAATCAGCAATCGATTTTTTATGAGATTCATTGATGAAATGATGCTGATTTATCTTTCACTCATTGAGTTTATTTGTTTAAAAAACTCCATATTGTCACACTTAAAAATCGCTTTGATTTTTTGCTTGTTTTCAGGAATATTTTCTCTAAATTTTATCACAAACTTATTCCAACCTCTGTCTAATGGAATCTCCTTCAGAGGGGCTCTTTTATCTCCATTAAGAATAAAATTGAAATTAGCCACCTCCTTAATTTCTAAACTCAACTTAGGCATGTCGGGTTCTGCCAATAAATCGACTAGCGATCTTGGACTAAACACCCAAAAGCTAATTCCATCAGCGTCTTCCTTAAACTTAATCAAATTGCCATTCAAGTCAATAGCTCGTTTATTTTCATAAATCGAATTATCAAATTGTATTCCCAAATTGGTTAACATTAATCGAATGGGCGACTCCGATTCAATAGGCATGTCTTTAAAGTCAAACGAAGCTATCATCACCTCTGATTTTCCTTGATTAAAAGTAATTAAAGTTGTTCCCACCCCTTTTTTCTCCATCTCGCTTCGAAAAACACTTCCGGTTTTAGTTGGTTCAGGACGACCATTCCAGGCTTGCCATTCCGTATTACAAGCAGTTAGTAAAACGGTCGCATTTCTGACGATTTCGCCAGTCATTCCATAGTTCAAAGCGGTTTTTCCGAGCGGCAATAATTCTGAAAAATAGAAATCGCTATGCTCTAAATTTGATAAAATTGGGGCATCTTGCACTTTGATAAACGATGTAGCTTTACGCGGTTCAAGTACCAGAGGAAAAGGCAAAATAGTATTTAGCGAAGCAAGCGTTTCGGGCGAAACTCCCCAAATTATAATCCGGGCACCGGCATTTATGGCTTTTTCATATTTGGTTTTCAGCACTTTATCAGTAGCTACATTCAAACCATCTATTATCACCAATGATTTTGCTGTTGGCACAGCTGTTTTACTAAAGCGAACACCCATTTCAGTAAGTTTAAGAGCCAGTTGCGATGAATCAGTTCCAATCAAAATAAGATTGTCGTTTTCGATTACTATATTTTTTTTGGATTGTACAAATTTAGGATACATCTTAAACTCCTTTACTGGTGTGCTGTTGGCTGCTTGAATAGCCTCAAACATCGGCCAAGTTTTATACAATGGCATATTGACATCATAGCCAGGATTGAGCGTGCTAGTATAAGGCCCTAAGCGTTCAGGTTGAACGCCAAAAGCTCCTTCATTGAAAGCAGGAAAGAAAATACCGTCTTCAAGAATTGGCGCACGAGAGGAGTCTCTCATTCCAAAAGCCAAAGGTTTTAATCCATACCAAACTATATTGAAAATACTGGTGTAGCTCGGTTTGTATTTAAATTGTGTTGTAATAAGTTTATATGCTTCGTTTGCCAAGCCTTCCATACGTCCAAGTTGTGATTCGTATGCACGATTGCCATTAATTGTTGCTACCTGTTTTGGTGTTCCGAAGTAGGCCATTCCGGTCTCGCCAATTCCCCAGGGTAAACCTCGTGATGACCATGCTTTCATAGACGATTCATTTCCATAATGTCCAATCACAGTTGGTAAATTGGTAGGATACATCGGTTCGCCATCGCCCGAAATCCAGTTTCTACTGGAGTCGAGTGTTCTTGTAATTTCTGTCCAATTATTTATTTCCTGAATTTGGCGATCGATCAGTTCCTTTGTGCCACGCATAAGATTCGTAACAACTGGTAATGTTTCGTTACACACACTCCATCCAAAAACAGAAGGGTAATTGCGATCGCGCATTACAAGGCTTTTTACATGGGTTTTGCATCTTGCCCAATACGTTTCCGAATCCATTTTAGGCCCCCCATCGCTTGACCAAATTGCTGTTTCGTCGAGTACGCACATCCCCATTTCATCGGCCATATCAAGATAAAAAGAAGGGAAAGGCTGTGCATGAAGCCGCACTGCATTGGCATTGGCATCCTTCAACATTGTGTACCATGCCCAGGCGTAACGACGAGTCATCTGTGGTATCCCCATAAAATGCCATGAATCGCCTTTTAGCAAAATAGGTTTTCCATTCAAGGTAAATTCAAGTCCTTTGATTGCAAATTGTCGCCAGCCAAATCGGGTATATTTTGTATCAATAACGGTCTTTTTATCGGCATTTAAACTAATAACAGAGCCATATAGATTTGGAGACTCCGGCGACCACAATTTTAGTTCTCCATTTATTTTCCGATTCAGATTTACCACAATGCTATCGCCCGCTTTCAGCATAATTTTCTTGGCATTATCTATGACAAAAACCTCATCGGTCATACCTCCGTTATCTACAGGTAGTAAGTTGATATCGCTTGTTATTGTTTTTACCCAGTTTTTGATAGAAGCATTGATGGTAAACGATTGTTTTTTAGCCGAGTTATTTTTAATACTTACTGAAAAAGCCAATGTATCTTTTTGGACGTTGGGTTGCACAAACACATTGGTAATTGCCAATTCAGGTATAGCTATCAATGAAACATCCTGCCAGATACCGGCAATGTGCTGTCCCCACCTCGAACCGGCCAAATAATTACGGTGGCCATATTTTCCCGGAATATCCGTTAAACTCGCTTTGGCTACACCAACCATCACTTCATTAGTTCCTTTTTTGAGAAATGGGGTGACATCAAATTCTTGTGGGAAAAACAAATCAATGTATTCGCCCACAAACTGTCCATTTACATAAATTTTGACAAATCCAGCTATGGCTTCAAAATGAAGTTTTTTCTGCTTTCCTGACCAATTTTCGGGTAAAACAAACTCTTTTCTCATCCAACCCATTTGTGCTTGTTCCCAGGATTTTGGATAGGAAGGAAAAGTATTAAAGTCGCCGCCTTCGCCATTGGTATAGGCATTTACATTCCACGGCGAGGGTACTTTTAAAGGAACTGCTTCCCAATTAAATGATCCTGGCTTTACGAATTTTGACATATCGGTTTCATAAACTGGCATAAACTGCCATTTTCCGTTCAGGCAAAGTTCGTCCCTGTATGGTTTTTCGGTTTCGTTTACAAAACCTTTTATCGGATTGAAAACATGTTTATAAGTCTCTTGTGCAACAGAACGATTACAAAATGTACAAGCGAATAGAAAAAATAAAAAACAAAAGTTGGTTTTAATTCGTAACATATTATTGAATTGTTTGAGGAAAAATATTTTTGATTTGAAGTTAAAAAAAGTCACCTAAATGGTGACTTTTTGAATTGAATTAAAAAAAATATTAGTTTTTAGCTTTTGCTTCATTCTCTGCTTTTTTAAAATCTGCCCAGATTTTCCATTTTTCATTTCCAACTAAATCCTTCATATCTTTATTGAACTGTATTTCCACTTCTTTTCCTTCAACTTTAAAACCCTCTACATCATCTCCAAACTTTTCTTTTAAAGCTATTTTATCTTTGTTTCTCTTAGAGACAAGATTGTATGCCTGAGTTGTTTCTTCCGAAGATAAACCCATGACAGTAGTCATGCTTTCTGAAACTTTTTTAGCGTTTAAATCAATTTGAGTTTGAGCGTTACCCGCAAAAGACAAACCTAATAATGCAATGAATAGTAATTTTTTCATTTTTTTTAATTTAGTTTATTTATAGTTTTCATTTATATTTTACAAATAAACTATCCATTCATTAATTAATTATTAATTTTCAATTAACAGCATCCAAAATTTCTATTTTTTAACACTTTTATTCCAACTATTAAATTCATTAATTAATTCATCCACTTTCTCAGGATATTTATCTGCTACGTTTTCAGATTCTTTTGGATTATTTTTAATATTTACTAGATAGAATGAATTTGTAGTTTCTATTGGTATTTTTTGTGATGGATCGATGGGGTTTTTCATCAACTTCCAATCTCCTTTTCGAACCGCCCATCGGTTTGCATTATCATACCACCAGAATACTTCATGTGGCGATTTCTTCTTTTTATAAATTACATCAATAAGACTTTTCCCTTCAAAATCATCTTTATCGTACCCTATTTTACATAAATCAAGTATACTAGGAAACCAATCTACATTAACCGCCATCTCATCTATAACCTCATTCTTCGGCATTTTAGAGGGCCAGCTTATAATAGCAGGAACCCTAATCCCTCCCTCAAAAAAAGAAAACTTGGAACCCCGATAAATTCCAGAATTTCCACCACCAGAAAAAGTCCGTTGTTCCATTGAATGCCCATGATCCGACTGAAAAATAACGATGGTATTCTCTCGAATATTTAATTCGTCTAACTTGTCTAAAAGCAACCCAATTCGCTCATCAAGAGTTGAAATACAAGCGGCATACTTATCTCTAGGGCTTTCTAAATTTTTATAATATTCTCTCCATTTTTTCGATGCCTGCAATGGATAATGAGGAAGGTTTAAAGCATAATAAAGGAAAAAGCTATGGTCCTTGTTTTCTGTAATAAACTTTTCTGCCTTACTTGTCATAACGTCTTGAAAATATTCACCTTCCATCCATACTTCTTTTCCATTTTCCCATAGGTCATGTCTATTGGCTCCCTCCCAATAGAAAAAATGCGAATAATTATCAATACAACCACCCATGTGGCCAAACGAATAATCAAAGCCCTGTGCTAAAGGCATCGTTTCTTCGCTATATCCTAAATGCCATTTCCCAATGTGGCCGGTTTTGTATCCGTTTTTTTTTAGTGTCTCTGCGATGGTAATTTGTTCCGAAGGCAATCCAGCCTCACCTCTTATTGCAGGGGCATTGCCAGGTAATCCTGCCTTAAAGGGTGTTTTACCGGTTAATAAAGCAGCTCTTGATGGCGAACATACAGCAGCTGCAGCATAAAATTGTGTAAACCGAACTCCTGAATCTGCCAATCTATCGATATTAGGGGTATACAGGTCTTTTGCTCCATAGCAATTAGCATCAATAGTTCCTTGATCATCTGTATATAGTATAATAACATTGGGTTTTACTGCCGATTTTTGTGCGGTTGATATTCCTGGATTTAGAATACATATTAGAATTAATATTTCAACACCCCTTTTTATTATTCTTGATTTATTTTTCATACTATTTATTTACTATTTAAAAACCACTATTTTTATTAAAAATAAACCTCTAGGATTTTAACATTGTCAGTAGCTTTGAGCACAAGAGTTAAGATGTTAAATTCACCGATGTTTTCTTCTGTGTGCTATTTTTAATTTGCTTCCACCCTAAATTCTGTATTTAAAAAGAGGGGTGAATTTCAAAGGATATAATTCCATTTTTTTTAATTTAAATTAATTTTCGTTTTAATACGCCATTATAATGCTTAGAGTTATTTTTTTGCAACCATTCCAGTAAGCAACTTCTTAATTCTTCTGCTTTTTGTTCGTATTCTTTTCTATTTGGGTTTATTCCTAATAAATTATTCATTTCATACGGATCTTTATTCAAATCATACAAGGCATTTATGACTTGGGAGTCTTCTGTATAGGGTACCATTAGCTTCCAACCCCCTTTAACAATCATATAATTTGGAGTTGTAGGGCCGTTATAATCCCATTCTGTAACAACATATTTACCATGTGCTGTTGGTTTATTTTCGATTAAATCTCGCAAGCTTTCCCCTTCCGATTTGTATTTGCCCACTTTTAGATAATCCATAATAGTGGCAAATAAATCGACATTAGAAACATAACCATTAACGGTTGTATTTGGTTTAATTTGATTGGGCATCCTTATAATTAATGGCACATGAGATGATTCTTCATAAAACACATTTTTCTCCCGCATACCATGAGCTCCAAGCATTTCGCCGTGATCACTCGTGAAAATGATCAAAGTGTCATCTGTAAGTCCTGTTTCATCTAATTTATCCATGATTTTACCAATCCAAACATCTATTTCTTTAATTAAACCATAATAATTTGAAATCATATATTTAATTTTTTCCTCGTCTGCAAACTCCGGTAATTTTTTTCTTCCATTAGCATTAGAATAAGGGGAATTCGTCATGTCATCATGAATGCTAATGGGCGCCTTCATATCCTGTGCGGGATACATACCGTAGTATGGCGAAGAAGGAATCATGGGCGCGTGTGGAAAATGGAATGATGCCGTAATACTAAAAGGTTTATTCTTAAGACGCTCAATAGCATCTATCGTCTTTTTTGCATAAAAAGCAGTACTCGTTTGGTCCTGAGGAACGGAAGATTTACCATGAAAATTGGGTTGCGAAAACTTTTTATTTTCTTTTTTTACCTGTTCATAAGATTTGCCAAAATTTATGTCCAAAGGGTCTGGAGTATAAGGTCTTTCGGTGAAATTATCTAATAATTCATTGCCTTGAGGCTCCCTTTTTGGATAAACTTCATCTAAATAATCTTGATACATATAACTTTGACCTCCAGGTCCAAACATGTATTTACCGTTTTTTGCATACTTGTTTGGATTTTTATAAACGGCTGCATGAGCTGTGAGTACATGCCATTTTCCATAATATTCACAATGATATCCATTTTCTGTAAGAATTTCATCGAATGTTTTCATTGCCATTACGGGTTCGTCTTTATAATAATAGGTTTTATCATTAGTGGTTACTCCGTTCGTGCCTATGGTAGTTCCTGTTAAAATGCATGATCTTGTTGGCCCACAAACTGCAACTGGGGTGTAAGCATTTTTAAAATAGGCACCTTGTTTTGCCAATCGGTCAAGATTTGGAGTTTCTAAGACGGTATTTCCAGCAATACTTAAAGCATCATACCGTTGTTGGTCCGTAATGATGAAGAGGATATTTTTCTTTTTTTGTGCCTGTAGACTTCCATGTATTTGAAATAACAGAAAAGTACTTAACACTAATTGTAATGTAAATTTCATGTCTGAATTTATTGTTTTATATAATTTAATCTTCGGTATTTATTTTCTTTATTATCGGTAATTAACTCATACATGTTGCTATTATTATTTCTTAAAAAAAACAATCGCTCTTTTTGTTTTTCTATTATTATTTTTATAGAATCATTTTCGATGATGTAATTAAACTCTTTCACATTATTATTGTTTTTTTGTTCTCCTTTGCCATTAGTTTTAAAAACTAAATCTTCATTATTAAACTTCCAAGAACCAATAATTTTACTTTCGGTGACATTTTTTGAGGGATACTGATTTTCTAATTGTTTATCTAATGCGGATTGGATTGCTTCAATATTTTTGTTTTTAATCCTGAATTCACTAATAAAGAGAGTTGCAATTTCCAGCACACTCTTTTTGAAAACATCCGGATAAGCAGCACTTAAGCAGGTATGATTAATTTCATCATAGAGCATAACCTTTGCTTTACCACCGGATTTTTTAATCTTTTCGGCAAATTTTATACTTTGCGAGTAATGACACAAGCGGTCTTCTTTTCCGTGCAATAAAAGTGAAGCAGGTGGGTTTTCTTTTAAATTATAAAATGCAGATGCCATTTTACTTTTTTCCGTAGTATCCAACCCATAAATTTTTCTTGCTTCAGTACTGGGAAATGGAGATTCTTTTTCATCATGGTCTACTAAGTTATACATTCCCTCTGAACCTATGTAAACTTTGCAATTTGGGTATTTTTGAGCCATTACTGCAGATAAAGTAGACCCCGCAGAAGCACCACCAAAACCAATTCGGGTAGTGTCGGCATTAAATCTATCTGCGTTGTCTAAAAACCACTTAACACTAGATTCTAAATCATTTATTGCATCTGCAAAAGTGGCATTATTTCCTTTACAGCGATAGGCTAATCCAACATAAATAATTCCCAGTTCATTAGCCAAGAAGTTTGCATCTCCAGAGATTGTTGCTGGAGGCACTTCATTTTGTGTGCCTCCATTCCAGCCTCCACCGTGAACAAAAAAGAAAATAGGGCTTTTCTCTATGCTTTTTTTTGGTAATTGAATTTTTATTGGTATGTCATAACTACCCCCTTTTGTAGCTATAGTGTCTATTGTTTTTTGAGCCGTGCCATTTAAAACAAAACAGCAAGCTATGATTGTAAGTATTCGCTTTATTGCTATCATAATATTAGTTTGTAAATTCGCCATAAGGTCTTTGCGGAAATGATTTTAAGATTTTAACTAAAAGTTTTTTCATTTCATTAGCTTCTGTTTTATTTTTATCAAAGACATTTTTTGTTTCTAAGGAATCTGTTTTCATGTCAAATAATTGATTTTTTTCAAAATAAAAAGGGTTATATAACGCAGCGTGGTGTCCTAGGTGGCTATTGCTTAAATAATAAGGTAATTTGATTTCTGTGTTATTCCATCCTTTAAATAGAACGCCATTTTCTATCTTGTTCTGTGTTTTTTCATCGTATCTAACCGTAATGTATTTCCAGTCTTTTGTTGCTACACCTCTGGCGAAACCCAATTCGAAATACAAATAATCGTGCACTGGTTTACTATTGCCTTCAAGTACATTTTTTAAACTGACACCATCTAATTTTGTTTTTACTCCTTTTAAATTTACTCTTGCCAATTCTAAAAACGTGGGGGTGTAATCAATGTTTTGAACCAACTCATTATAATTAGAATTTGGTTTTATGCCAGCCGGCCAATGCATCATCAAGGGTACTTTTATTCCTCCTTCATATAGCGTAGTTTTTCCTCCATTATAATTGCCATGATCTGAAGTAATAACAATTAATGTGTTTTCATAAATTCCAGCTGCCTTTAATTTATCCACCACAGCGCCAACAGCATGGTCAAACCATCTCAGCCAGGCTTGCGCTTCCTCTTTACCTAAAGATTTCACTTCCTTTTTTATTTCTTCTCTTGTGGGCAAATAACTGTAATCTGTATCCAAATATCCTTCCCCTGTAAATTTCGGGTTGGCATCTAATCCATGAACAAATTTTCCGTTTTTCTTAATCCAGGGTGCGGGTCCATGAGGAACGGTTTCACTATAATACAAGAAGAATGGTTCCTTTTTATTTTGATCTATAAAATTTAGAGCCGCTTTATTTTTCCATTCTACACTGTGAACATTTAAAGAATCATTATATAATTCCTTTAAATTACCCGCATAAATCCCTTCCGCATAATCAAATCCATATTCTTTTATCATTCTAGACCATTCTTTATGATTATGAGCCATGGCATTCGAAATCGTACTGTCATTTGGATCTGATTTTTTATCGTAGTCTTTAAGTCCGTTATTTTCCCATTTTTTCTTTTTCTCTAATAACTCATGCTCTATAACATGACTCTTTCCAACAAAACCTGTTTTATAACCTGCCTTTTGAAGCAATTTTGGTAAATTATCCGTATTGATTTCTAATTCGATATTATTTTCAACTCTTGACTGTTTTCCGTATGGGTATTGTTTTATAAAACTAGGACCTTCAGATCTGCCTGCATAACGTCCCGTTAGTATAGTATATCGACTAGGGGAACAAACGGAACTCGACACATAAGCCCTATTGAATACCATGCCGTTTTTTGCCAAACCATCAATAATTGGAGTATGTACGGAGCTATCACCGTTAAAACCAAAAGGATGTGATTGTACTTCTTTATCCGAATCTTTTGGAACTATAGCGCTTTGATCATCTGTAATAATAAAGATGATATTTGGTCTTTTACTATTTTGAGCCAAAACATGATTACTATTGCTAACTGTAACTAAAATTAGCAATAGTATTAAATTAGGTTTAGTCATTTTTATGTAATATTTTGTTTATTAATTCTTTTTTTCCAATGTCTGGAACTGCTTTTTCAAATTTACTATAATAATTTCGAAGCTGCTTTATAGAATTCTTATATTTATTGTTTTCAATACCATTATGTATTTCTAAAGGGTCACTATTCCTATCAAAATACATGTCTCCAAATTTTCTATAATCAACTTTGTTAATATTCATCTTTACATCCCAAACTTTATCGGCTCCTCCAGATAAATGACGTTTACCGAATGTATAGGTATTGTAGTTGTTGTACTTGAAAATGGTTGCCATAGAAACCGATTCATCAATAACTGACGTGGCAACACTATTATTTAGCAAGCCTAGAGTCTTGGGTATAAACCCGTCATTAATGATGTTCTTGATGGCGCACAAATGCCTGTGGTACAATGTGCGATCAAAAACAACAGATTCATTTGATAACTTAACTAAATTAGGGGTAATAATATCCGGGTGATTTTCATACCCCATTGTTTTTTTGTTGTGTTGATCTGAAAATAACAACAGTACATTTGGTTTTTTATTTATTGTATTGGTTACTGCTTCCTTTTTTGTTTTACAACTATCAATTAATACCGTTACACTAAAAATAAGGGTAATTTTTTTTAAATTTTTCACCATTTGGTTCTTTTTGAAATATAGATCTTCAAATAAGTATTTTTTATTATGGTAACTCTTTGGTTGTAATCCGTTTTTAATGATACTTTTTTGTCAGTTCGAGTGATCCCACTTTTGGGCGGGATCATATCGAGAACAATAAAAAATTCAGAAAAATGGTTCTCGATACCTTTTTGTGCCGCTTTTACTGCTCAAAAAAAACTCGGACTGAAGTTTTTAATCATTATACCTAACGGGTAAACTTATTAACTAATAGGAATGTAATTAATGTATTTTTTGGCACTATTTGGTATTTTTTCTCTTTTGTCTTGTTTATATGTAATACGATTTATTTCTATGGACTAATGATTTACACTAATTTTTTTATCAAAGTCAATCCCTTGATTTCTTAAAATTCCACTTACTTTCCAAGCATAAAATGCCAGATAAGTAAAACATAAAACCCCCACAATATAGCTACCTTGTATTCCGACGCTTTCAGAGACAAAACCTTGTAACCAGCTAATTATCCCACCGCCCATAATCATCATGATCAAGAAACTACTTCCTTGGCTGGTGTGCTTACCCAATCCGCTTACAGACAAAGTAAAAATACAAGGCCAAAGTGTGCTACAAAATAAACCAACACTAGTGAATGCATATACACTAACCATTCCTTTAGTGAGCATTCCTATAAACAAAGCTACAATTCCTAAAGCAGAAAAAATCAACAACATTCTGGCAGGATTTCCTTTGCTGGCCATATCAGCTGCAATTAATACTAGAATAACTAAACCATAAACATAGAAAGGAGTCAAGTCATGTTTGGCTATTGCATTTACAAACAAGAAGACCCCGAAAGCCAAATAGGGAGCCAAGAAACGTAATATTTTTTGGGTTTTCATATTATCAGTAAAAGCCTCAACCGCTCCAGTCCATCTACCAATCATCAAACTAGCCCAATACAACGAGATGTATGGAGCAATATCTCCAATAGCAAAACCTAATTTAGTTTCCATGTAAGATGGCAAGTTACTGGCAGTAGAAACTTCTACACCCACATAAAGAAAAATGGCTATCATTCCCATTACCAATTGAGGATATTGCAATGCCGAACTTTTTAAAGATACTGAATCTTCTGCTGATTGTTCTATTGTTTCAGGATGTTCAGGTAACGAGGAGAATTTTAATAAAACGGCCACTAACAAGAATGCCAATCCCAATATTAAATAAGGAATTTTAACGCTTTCGATGCTCATATCAGTATTTCCAGTGGCGGTAGCACCAAAAATAGCAAAACTCACAATTAGAGGTCCAATGGTAGTCCCAAAATTGTTAATTCCTCCTGCTAAAGTCAACCGTTGCGAACCTGTTTTTATTGGTCCTAATGAGATTGCCAATGGATTGGCAACCGTTTGTTGAAGTGAAAATCCCAAGCCTACAATGAATAAGCCTCCTAACATTAAGGTATAAGACCCTGAATTTGCGGCAGGATAGAATAGCAATGTTCCAAGAGCTGAGATAACTAATCCTAATGCTAATCCATTTTTATAGCCAATTTTATTAACTAAATCTTTCTTAATCAATAGAGAAACTCCCATATATATCAGAGAACCAACAGTGTAAGAAATGTAAAAAGCGATGGATACAAACTGGCTTTGACCTTGTGTTAAATCAAATGCTTTTTTAAAAACTGGAATTAAAATATCATTACTAGCTGCAACAAATCCCCAAAAAAAGAAGACGGTTGCTAAGGGAATAAATTGTCCCCATTTGGTTTGTGAATTTTCTGAACTCATGATTTAAATAGATTTATGTTAATTATTGAATATACTTTATTATTGAATGAATTATTAATGAAAAATAAAAATGTATTGCTGTTCGGATTTTTATTCAACATTAGAAATTGGTATTTTAATTATTTTGTGAATCTGAAGGATTTTTGGCATTTATGA
The DNA here is from genome assembly GCA_947483095.1 of Bacteroidota bacterium. The sequence continues at coordinate 35,036 of CANKLD010000001.1, read as the reverse complement.
ATTTGACTTATTTGTTAAAATCATCTCAAAAGAGATAAACAATTATTTCAGTATTATTTTCTTCATCCTAAATTTAAATTAATTTGATGTTTTGAAAATTTGCGGTATGTTTTCTTCACTAGCACCCCAAGCCTTATTTGGATAGGATCCCATTTCTAATTCTAAAGTTCCTCCATTAATAAGATCTTCATGTGTAAACCAAGGCCCATCTAGAGATTTTCCATTAAAAGAAGCTTTCTGAATATACTTATTTTTTTCATTACAATTTGGGGCATTAATGGTGAACACTTTTCCATTTGGAAGGTTAATTTTAATTTTAGAAAATAACGGGCTACCTATTGTATAAATAGGAATACCAGGAGTTATTGGATAAAAGCCCATAGAAGAAAATACAACAAAAGCCGACATCCCACCACCATCTTCGTCACCAGGTATTCCAAAAATATTATCTTTAAACCATGTATTTAATAGCATTCGAATTCTTTTCTGGGCTTTCCAAGGTGACTTAGTTAAATTATAAAGATAAGGTATGTGAAAACTAGGTTCGTTACCCATAGAAAATTGCCCTACAATACCGGTAAAGTCAGGAAATTTAGCATTTAAAGCATATACACTTCTTCCTAAATCTTCTCTAAACATCTGATCCAATCGTGCTTCAAAAGTATCACGACCTCCCATTAATTTTTGCAAACCCAAAATATCTTGTTGCACATTCCAAAGATAAGTCCATCCATTATTTTCGTCATAATAATCTCTTCCTCCCATACCACCATCAAATTTTGGATCGATATCTATCCAATTTCCGGTTGCATCTTTAGGCATGAAAAAACCTTTTTCTTTCCAATATAAATTTTGGTAATTTTTTGCTGTTTTTGAGAAGTACTCATAGTCTTGCACTTTACCCAGTTTTTTAGCAAGTTGAGCCAATGCCCAATCATCATAACTCTGGGCAAGAGTAACTGCAACAGCTTGTCTTTTTTCAAAACTGTCAACCAAAGGTTCTGTTTCCTTTTCTTCAGGATGAAGTGCTGGGAAATACCCTAATTTAAAGGCTAATTTATCTAAAGGGGAAGCTGCTCCCAAACGCCATGGCACCATTGTTCCCTCTAATGCATTTTTTTTCATGGCATCATAAGCACTATTTATATCAAAATTTTTAATCCCCTTATTATAAGCATCTAACAACATAATTGTGGAGTGAAAACCATTCATAGGTGGAACGTCACCATGTATTTGAGGAAATTGAGGCATCCATCCTGATTGTTGATACATTCTTACATAGGAGGCCATCATATCCGATTCCATATCAGGTTGCAATATATATCGAAGCGGGTGTAATGCTAAAAAAGTATCCCAAACCCAATCATCAACATAGAAATTTTGCTCTCCTTTATGAATTTTTTTATCATAATTACTATAATATTTCCCCTCTTCGGTAATATTTACCATTCTTTCATAACAACGATATAACGCAGTGTAAAAAGATCTTCTATGAGCTTCAGTTCCTCCTTCTACTTCAATTTGGTTTAAAACATTTGACCACTTTTCTTTTGCGTTATTTTTAACTTTTTCAAAATCCCAATTTGGCATTTCTTTTTCTAAATTATTTTTAGCCTGCTCTATACTGATAAAAGATATTCCGTACTTAAAATTTACCTGCTTGAGTTCTGTATTATTCCATGTTATCCATGAATTATTAGTGTTTTTTCCTGTTTTCACTTTTGCAAAATCACCTTTAATATCAAAAACACCATACGAATAAGCTTTCATACCTTCAAATGATTCTATGCCTATAAGTGACCCATCTTCATTAAGCTGCCAATCTCCCCCGTTTAATTTTTTAAGAAACAGCTTTCTGATTTCTTTGTTACCATAATTGAAACGGTAAAACCCTGTTTTTTCTCCGGGAGAAAACTCAAGAGTAATATTATAATCTTCAAGCCAAGTAGAATAATAATAAGGGTGGGCTATTTCTAGTTCTTGATCCCAAGCAGAAATAGGTACTAAATTTTCAGATACATTTCCTGAAACTGGCAGTAAACAAAAAAGAGGATCGGATCTGTGTTTTCTGGTGGTCATCGGAAATGATTTAATTTGATCATCCTTATAATCTTTCCGATCAGGATACATACGAACCATTGAATTTGGCAAATGCATTCTAGTTTTTGTTGGTTCTAAAAAAGGAGCTACGCCTCCTATTTGAGGGTCTACATACTTTAAGTTGTCAATGTTTTCTGCTTGTGAGTAGGCTGAATTACTAGAAAAAAACACTAGCACAATGACTAAAAAGTTTATATAATTGATATTGGATATGTAGTTAAATTTTTTCATTTTCTAGAAAAACTAAAGGTTTTTTACTGTTTTTTTGAATACGTTGGTTGTGATTCAGATAATGGTATTTCTTTACGCAGCATTTTTCCTGCTTGACCTGTGAGCCATAAATAGTAATCTGAAGGCACACCTTCTTCATAGCTAATAAATTTAGTGGCACCAACAGGCGGATTATTTGATACTTTAAAAATAGCTGTACCTTCGTCTATTTCATCAAACATGGCGACGTAGATAGTTTTTATGTCTGCTGATATTGCATTGTAGATTTGTCTCCATAAAAAATCGCCTTTTAGCCTTGGAACGATATCAAAGTTTTCTGGCTTATCTTTTAAGTTTCCTGTGCTAAATCCTGGGAAAACAACGGGCATATACAATAAATTGTTAACATCACACCATTGTTTGTCTTTTATTGTTTTTTCTAGTTTATGTTTATCTACACCTGCTAAATCTCTATACCTCATAGGTGTCCATGGATGAACGATATCTGCCATTTTAATTACTTCATGAAGTTTAGGATCTGAATTCGCATCATTTTTAAGTTCTCTCCAATGAGTAGGCACTCCTAAAAGCACTACGCAATTTCCATATACTGGGTCGTTTTTGAAAAAATCAATCAATGTTATTACATTTTCAAAAGTGTACTCTCTGTTTTTAAAACCTACTCCCCAAATGGAAACTATTGCTTTAGATTTATAGGTTAAGATATTTGGGGTTGTAGGATTGTTAAGTTGATAATTATCTACTAATCGTTTCCAATCGTTAATTGTATTTTGAACCACATCTCCTGGTTTGCTTCCAGATAAATCGTACATGACACTAATTAATCGATTATTATTTTTAGAGGCGATAAAACAATTGTCAAAAACCTTATTTAAATTATTTTTTAATTTTTCATTTTTAAACCCTGTTGTAAACCTTTGAACAAAAACACCATCAATATCATAGTCTTTCATCCATTCAAAATGTCTATTTACCGTTTTTGGGTTTGCAGAACTAAATACATAAGCTGGTTTTCCATCTTTATGAATAAAGGATGTTTTATAAAGCTCGTCTTTATCAAATTCAGATACGTCTGGCCAATATTCTATTGTTGCACTTCCGGGTTTAAAGCCTTGTTTACCAATGTAATGTTTCCAACCTAAATCGGCACCATCATTTTGTGCATTAAACCAACCTTGATAACCGCACAATACTTTTCCAATTATGGAGCTATTTAATGCAATCTTCTTTTTATTTGTATTATTTGCTATTTCCTTTGCCGAATTATTGCTATTAATTTTTTGACCGAAGCCAAAATATATGCATCCAAATAATCCAATTATAATTGCCAATTTTATCATTTATGGGTATTATTTTTTAAAGGTTATATGTAATTGCTTTACCTATTGGTTTTCAATCGGGTTACATAACATCATTAATATTTGCAACACTTTTTTGATTATGCCACTTTCGTATTCATAACTACTTTATAAGAAGTAAAATCAAACTAATTAAAATTTGATTTTACTCTTTTTTTAATAATTCAATACTTGGTATCTCTTTTATTATAATTTGAATTCTCCCCTAAGAATTTTGAGGTAATCCTCTCCATACGTAGTCGCAGATTCTATTTGGGTACCTAAATTCCAATCGTTGAAAGAATCTATTAAAACTAATTTACTGGCTCCTGATGCTCTTCTGGCAATATTGCAATTGGCTTTGAACCAATCTGCATTTTTTGCAATACTATAATTTGTACTTGATACATTATTAATTTTAGGATTATAGGATGGGGAAATAGTAGGTATAAATTCGATTTGGTGTTTAGCTAATGTTTCTTTATGGTAGCTCCAAGCTAAATCAACATATTTGTGAAAAAACATTAACCTGTCATAAAAAACAAATTCAATATTAGCATAATTTGTATAGGTTAAAGCATCGACACAACCTTTAAATCTATTATCTTTTCCAGTAACTTGATCACCAAAGAATCTCAAGGTAGGTGTCCATTCTAATTGCATACCTATCAGATATAATTCAACCCCTAACGCAGACATTTGAGATCTTAATTGTTGATATAGTAAAGGATTGTCATTTGAAAACAAATTAAAACTATTGCTCATATAAACTACTGCTTTACCATTAATCTTCATATAATTAGATTTTTGGAAATAAGGCACCATTAACCTAAAATCATTTAAAAAAGTGGGTACTAAACCTTTAGTCTCAATTCTACTAGTATTACTTAATCCCATGTTAGCAAAATTATAACTAAAAGCAAATTTCATGTCACCGGAATTTGGAGCCATTTGCAAATTATCTATGTATGTCTTGTCTATATTATAACTTGCCATAACATTGGAAGACCTTAAGCCAAATATAAAGAAATCGACACCAGCTGTTTGGGCTTGTACAACATGTTTTGAATACGTTATTGGATCCCCAATATCTCCATCATATATTCCTATTGAAGGCGTTTCAATTGTGAGAGGATTTCTAATGAATTTGGTATAAATAGCCCCAACAGTGTAATTCGTATTAACGGGTTCAATAGGAATTGGTTTACTATATATATTATCTTCTAATAGGATGGCTTTATCTTCTGTACAAGAAAGAAAAAGCAATACTATTACTAATAATGCACTATTTTTTAAAATTTTCATGATAATTATTTTTATTATTACTATAATATTTTTATTAATGTATACGTTATTCCTGCTGTCTTAAGATCATCCTCTGATTCCCCATAAAACTTACGAGCAAATTCTTGATTAAATTCTGCTGGTAGAGAATTCCAATAATGTGATGTAAATAGGGGGGCTTTATTCATTTTCAATGGTGTACTCATTTGATTTCCTCCTAAAGACTGGATGGCTGCTTCATAACCTGCATTATTTAAACCAATTTCAGAAATTGGATAAACCATTCTTTCAGGGATATCAGCTAATTCAATTCCATAGGATGTATCAGGGCTAAAATTTGGTATCAATGGTAAGAGTCTGGTGCGTTTTTGTAAACACCACACATCATGACCTTGATTATATGAAGTTAACCAAAGTTGTCTTGCAATCTTGTCCATAGGATCTGCTGAGATACCACTGGTTACAATACCAAACAAGTCTCTATCTCCTATACTAGAAGTCCCCCATTTAACACCATCCCTTGCTTTATATACTGCAACCCCAGAAGAAACTCCATATTGTTGAAATGAAGCGTCTATACCTGAATAGTAATACTGCTCTGCTGTTTTACTCCCGCCCCATCCTTTTAATTTAGCTTCGGCTAGCATGAAATTGAGCTCGGCGTAAGTTGCAATATAAAATTTCATGTCTTGAGCCATAAATAATAACTTACTCGGCTTACTATATCGGTTGTTTGCTATACCGTTTAAAATGTTTTTACTAGGATTTAAATTCCAGTCTGAAAGAGATACTGTACCCCCGATAGGCCTTCCAAAATAAGGAAGCTTATATTGAACAACAACTCTTTGTCGTGGATCGTCTAATATAGTAGATCCAGACTTAAAGAGCGTATCTTTGATCGTAATGGGATTAGTTGATGGTTCAGCTACAACTTTTAATCTTGGATCATAGTAGGTTTTCATATTCAATATGTAGTGAAAATTCACAAATGGAACTACATCCTCCTGTGCTACTATATTCACATAACGATTATAATTAAACGACCAATTCTCTAAAATAGTTTCCCATTTCATGGCAATGTTCTCTGTATTGGAAGAAATTAGTCCAGCTTCATTGGCCATAACTTCAGGGCCATGTTTTTGTGCTAATGTTGGAAAACCTTCCGATATTCGCAATGAAATTTTTAAACGCAAAGTGTTTGCAAATTTTTTCCACATCAGATTGTTACCATTAAAAACGGGATCGGTAGTTAATTTATCCCCTGTTACAGTAATACCGTTACCCGCAGCTTTTAACATTTCTAATATTGCACTATAAATAGCTTCCTCGCTCGTGTAAGTTGTAGTAGTATTTGATCCTAAAGCATCAACATAAGGAACTGGACCAAAAGTAGAAACTAGCACAGAATAGACATAACTTTTCCAAATTTTAGCAATGTGTACCCGGTTTGCATATTTTGGATCATTAGAATAATTATCAATTATTTCTTGAGTATTCTTGAGTATATTTACATAAAAACGTCTCCAATATTGATCTACACCAGTGTCTGTATAAAAAAACTTGGGAAATTGACCTCCTTTTCCTCCATAGTAACTGGCATAATTATTATACATTTGATCATTCATCTCACCACCCACAAGATCTACAGTGCTCTTTACAGCACCTGCAAGCAAGGCTTCTGGTGTTGCAACATTAAAATTATTTGGATTTTTATTCATGTCTTCAAAACCATCAGTACACGAAAACATACCGATTGCTAAAAAAGCTACAAAAAATACTTTACTTATATATTTATTTTTTTTCATTTTGTATTAATTAAAATCCTAGGTTAATATTTATTCCGAGGGTTCGTGTTGGCAAAAATGAACCATATTCAATTCCTTGACCATTCCCTGAAGTTGTTCCTGCTTCTGGATCTATCCCTTGAGGTGTATTTCTATAAATGGTCCATAAATCTCGCCCTACTATAGAAAATTTAGCTCGTTTAAAAGGCGTATCCTTTAAAAATTTATTGGGTAAAGTATATCCTATTGTTATTTCTCTTAGTTTAACGTAAGAAGCGTCATAAGTAAAACGCTGCTGATCTTGCAATCCATCAAAGCCATACTCCTGAGGACTTATCCATGCTTTAGAATATACTATGTTTCCATTTGAATCACGAAGCGCCACTAAATTACCATTTGCGTCAGTGGTTGAAATCGCTGCTCCAGCATACTGTCTGCCTTTAATTCGATCACTATCTGCATAAGAATTTCCGTAAAGTCCATTCCCGCTTCGTTCATCGTTGGTCTCACCCATAATAACGCTTGAAAATAAAAATTCGTCTCTACCAGCATAAGTGTCTGCATGAGCTCCTTGATTAACAGTCTTTAGCATTGTGGCAGAATACATATCCCCTCCAATTTTCGCATCTAAAAGTACATTTAAAGCAAAACCTTTATAACTAAATGAATTTTTTAAGCCCCCTATCCAATCAGGTTGTGCATTCCCTAGTACTCCATTTGTAGTCCATTCAACCTTACCATTTGGCTTTACTAATGGTATGCCTGTTTCTGGATCTCTTGCTTGAATATTACCTCTTAATTCTCCTAATGGCTTCCCTACTTCGGCAAAAACGTTCACATTAAACCATGTTCTTAATGACAAACGATCTACACCATCAATTAATGAAACGACTAAAGATTCACTTTTGGACCAATTCAAATCGACAGCCCATTTAAAAGAATTATCTAAAATTTTTCCTGAAAATACAACCTCCATACCTTTATTTCGTATTTCACCTGCATTGAAAAATTGACTGGAAAAACCACTTGTTGATGAAGTCTGAGCGGCAATAATTTGATTAATTGTAGAGGATTCATAATAGGTTGCGCTCAAGGAAACTCTATTTTTAAAAAGGCGTGTTTCGATACCAAATTCATTGGAAGAAGTTAATTCAGGCTTAAGATTTGAATTGTTTCTTGTTGTCTGTGATGCTAACCATGCTGAACTGTTGTACAGTCCTCCATATTGATAGTTTGTTATCGTATTATAGGGTTTGGTATCATTTCCAACTTGTGCATACGAAGCCCTTATTTTTCCATAAGTCAGAATATCATTTTTTGGTATCAATTCTGAAAAAATAAAGCTTCCGCCTACAGAAGGATAAAAATAGGAGTTATTATTGCTAGGTAAAGTGGAAGACCAATCGTTTCTGGCAGTTACATCCATAAAATAGGTGTTTTTATAGCCTAGAGAAAGCGAACTAAAGGTTGAATTTATCCTTTTTCTAGCATCTATTTCTATTACTTCTGGAATACCATTAGAATTCGACAAACTCCTTACATCACGAACTAACAAGCTGTTTATTCTTGTTTGTCTTTGAGAAGAGGACAAATCAAACCTATTGGCCCCTAACAAGGCAACAATAGAAAAATCTTTAATTTTCTTATTATAATTTAAAATTGCTTCATAATTCCAGTTTTGGGTTTGGTTATTAAAGGTTCTATAAAAACCATCCGGATCATAAGCAGCTCCCATATTATTGAACTCTTCGCCCTGTACAAGATTTACGGAACCATTAACTTTTGATTTAAGACTAAGTGCCTTTGTAATATCCCATTTTAAAGTAACATTTCCAATTAAATTATTTGCCTCATCTTGATTACTATTTTCATATAAGTTCCAATAGGGGTTTTTAAATGGCCCATTTCCTGGGGAGGCATATGCCACATTATCAGCCGTTAAATAAGGAAGTAAATTATCACTACCCATATCCGGTAACATGTACATGTAATTATTTGCGGGATTCCGTTCGCTTCCATTTTGGTACATCCGGTTTTTTACTTTATTATTGGTGTATAAAACACTCATTTCAGTTGAAAGCGTATTTGAAATTTTTTGAGATCCTCTAAAGGTTAAGTTGTTTCTATTCTGTACTTCCATAGTTTCAATAACATGGTCTCCAGAAGTATTGGCAAAAGAGAGTCTGAAAGAACCTTGATCTCCGCCTTTATCAATGGCAATACTATTGGTTTTTACAAATCCTATTTGATATAACTCCTTAATGTTATTAGGTTTCGGAAGATATTTTGACGGTGTTCCAGTATAGCCCAAAATATCTTGTCCTAACATTAGAGCTCCATAAGCCCTATAGTTATTAATCCCTGCTACACTAGGTAAGCCGGTGACTGGATCAATACCAGCAGCACTACTTACTAATCTACCACCACTACCTGAACCATAAACATATTGGTAATAGGGATATTCTCTATTGCTCGTAAAGGATGAATTTGAATTGATGGATACGCCTAAACTACTGTTGGTTTTACCCTTTTTGGTTGTTATCAAAACCACCCCATTTGAGGCTCTCGAACCGTATAGCGCAGCGGCATTTGGTCCTTTTAAGATTTCTATGTTCTCTATATCGTCTGGATTAATATGAGATAATGGGCTACCATAATCAATGTCAGAGTTGCCACTTGAACTTTTAGAACCTCCATTCCAAACGGAAACACCACCATCGCCCTGGCCACTATCAAGAGAAATGCCATCAATCACATACAAAGGCTGATTATCTCCTGTTACTGATGTAAGCCCTCTAATCACTACCCTATTTGATCCTGTAGGAGTGCCTGATTTTACAATTTGAACCCCCGCCGCTTTTCCCGATAGCGCATTTAAAAAATTGGTAGACCTCGCTTCTGTCATATCTTGGGTATCGATAGTTTGGGTAGCGTAGGATAACGATTTTTTTTCTCGTTTAATACCTAAAGCGGTAACGACCACTTCATCGAGTTGTTGTTCCGTTTCTAACAAGGACACATTAATGGTATTGGTTTGATTATTAAAAATCATATTTTTAGGGGTATATCCTAGGTAACTAAACACAAGAATTCCATTTTTAATTTTTCCGGTAGCTATTGAATAGGTTCCGTCTAAATCTGTTGTTGTTGCATTATTTGAATCCTTAAGCATTACTGTTACACCCGGTATGCCTAAACCAACATTATCAACCACTTTCCCTTTGATAATTTTATCCTGGGAAAAAATTAGAAGTGGAAACAAGAATAAGAACAAACACCATTTAATTTTTATCATAATACTTATTTTTTAATCATAGTGATATTTCAATACCTATTAAAATATCAATTGTATGTTAATAATTACAAGACAGGGTTTATTAAACTAAACCCTGTACTTGCAAATTACTTTATAGTGCCTAATTAATTTATTACCAACTTTTTAGCAAACGATTTATTTTCTGAACCTTTAACAACTAAAATATAAACTCCAGATTGTAACGCACTTGCATTGATGTTTTCTTCTTTGCTCGCGTTTGTAAGCAAGATTACTTTGCTTCCCATTAAATTATATATTTCTAAAGAAGTCGAATCGGCATTGGAACACAGTACTCTTATGTTTTTTGTTTGAGAATTGTAAGAAACAGAAAAATTAGCAGCAAATTCATTGTCTTTTACCGATAAATTTGAACCCGATTGCCATGCGCCTGCATCGTCTCCAGCAGCTACAAAACCTATTGGTGAATTTTCACCAACAGTAGTTGGAGCATTATAGGTAACTTTACCAAGAGCATCATTATAGGTCAAATTAGAAGAGGTTAAATTAGCAGCAGCGAGTGGGTCAAGACCGCCTTTTACAAATGAAATAAAATTTGTTCTAAAATCTATATTACTACTTATCCACTGCCCTATAGATTTAGAGAACGTTTGTGTGCCAGACGGCGAACTACCCCAGTCTGATGGACCACCTAGGGTACCATCACCATTTTTAACTTTATTATTATAAAATAAAGAATTTGTTATGGTCGTATTCCCGTTATCAGATCTAATTGCTCCCCCATAATCTTGATTGGGATGTCCTATATTATTTTCAAAAAAGGTGCAGTGATCCACAGTAACAACAGTAGTAGCAGTATTAACATACAAAACACCTGCTCCATATGCTTGATTTGTTGTTGATGTACTGTTTTTATAAAAAGTACTACCATTTATGGTAACATTAGCACCAGCAATAACAGAAATAGCACCCCCATTTTGTAGAGCTTCATTTTCTTTAAACAAGCAATTTGTAATAGTTACAGTAGAAACCTCAACGCGAAGAGCACCACCACCTTGTGTAAGAGATGATGCCAAGGAATTACCTACAAACCTGCAATTTTCAAAAGTTACATTAACACCCGGCTGATTAGTAAAGAATACACCACCGCCTGCTCCTGTAGAATTAGTCGCCCCGGTAAAAGTGATGTTTTTAAACGTTACATCTTGTCCTGCAGAAGCAGCGTTTATTGTAAACATTCTTGTAAGGCCATTAGTACCAGTTAGAGTTGATCCTCCCAAATCACCTTCTATGGTGTATTGAAAATTTTTATTGATTGATTCTGCTCCAGTTGTTGTACTTGTTACACTTAAATTTTGAGATCCAGCAGCAACAGTTCCCACAACCCTTAATACATCGCCTGCTGAATTTATATCAAGTAGAGCTCTAGCAAAACTGCCATAGGCGTCAGCTTCACTTGTACCATTAGCAGCTCCTGCACCAGTTGCAGAAACCCAAACTGTTTCTTGGGCTGACATACTACCTACCAAAAATAAAGATAGGCATAAAGTAAAAATTGTAATTTTTTTCATAATTGTTTTTTTTAGTTATTTATATAGTTAGAAGTTTATTAAACAAATTAAGCGAGTAAACATTAATTATTCATTAATTTTTAATTAATTTCTAAATATATTAATCAAAAAAAAGTAAATCAAAAAAAATAGTCTGTTTTTTTTAGACAACTACTTTTATTTTAAAAGAGGCACACCTATAAATCAGTAGGTATTCCGTTTATTTTTAAAGGACAACTCCTAAAAAAACTATGACAACCCAAAACAGGCAAGGGTAAAGTATAATCCTTAAATAAACAATACTACTTTCTAATGGGTATTTCTTGTTGTAGCGGCATTTCTCTTCGCAACATTTTTGCTCCTTGTCCCGTTAGCCATAAATAATGATCAGAAGGTAATCCCCCATTACTAACAAAATGGGATTGATCACTATTGGGGGGTGTGTTCGAAACTTTAAATATGGCGGTACCTTCATCAATTTCATCAAACATAGCCACATAAATCATTTTGGCTCCAGCCTCAATGGAAGCGGTCATTTGATCCCAATAAAATTTACCCCCTAATCTTGGGATAGCATCATAAGCGGTATATCGGGCTAGTTCTGGTTTGGCTAGAGATAAATTCCGCCAACTAAAACCTGGATAAATTACAGGGACATAATCAATACCCTGATCTTTTGTCCATTTAATATCTTGTATCATATGATCTCTTAAATGATCTTTTATATTGTGAACCAATGGTGTAAATCGTTGCACCATCCAGGGCATAACAATATCTACAGATGCAATAATCTCATGCAAATAAGGATCAGGAAGACAATCTTTGTTTAATTCTCTATAATAAGTGGGAACACCCAATAAAACAGAACAGCCTCCATAAACAGGATCGTTTTTAAGAAAATCTATTAAAACATTAATTCCTATTTTTCTTGTTTCATATGGACGGTCGGGAAATCCAATTCCCCAAATAGCCACTAATGGTTTGCCGTTATGAAAAAGGTAATTTTGATTTTTTCCTTGATTGGTGATTTTAAGTTGATCCACCAGCATCTTCCAGTCTTCAATTATGGCGGAACAATCTTCCCCTTTTGATTTTAAACCCGATAAATCATACATTACGGCGATAGCCCTAGTATTCTCATTTGCGGCCTGCAAAGCATTTTTTAGAATTATATCATGGGGTTTATTAAGTTCTTTATTCGCTCTTGCAACTCCAAAAAAACGTTGCATAAAAACCCCATCTATACCATATTCCTTCATCCATTTAAAATGTAAATCCGTAGTACTTTTGTCGAAAGAACTAAAAACAGTTGCATTTTCGCCATTTGGATAGGTAAATGAAGTAGTATATGTTTTTTTATATTCGGAAACATCGGGCCAAACATCAATAGTAACATTTTGAAGATCAAATTTTCCGTCTTTACCATAATGCACCCAGCCTTTTCCTGAGCCATCCTCTGGAGTACGAAACCAGCCTTGATATCCAGCCATAACTAACCCTTTATAGGAAGGATAATTGCCGGGCAATCCATGTTTTGATTGGGAATAACCACAATAAAATACAAAAAAAAGAAAAATAGAAAAACTAAAATGTTTCATTGTTAAAGTGTATTTAGTTGATAACTTTCAATCCTTTTAAAATTTATTCTATAATTACTTTTCTCACAAATACACGATTATTAATTTTTATTCTTGCTAGATAAACTCCCTTACTTAATATATTTAAAGCAACTTTTATAGTATGACTTCCTGAATCTAATTTTTTCTTGTCGCTATTTTGTAAAACAATTTGCCCCGTAAAATTAATTATAGAAATACCAACGTCAGATGGCTCAGGTAGAGAAAAATTAATGTATATTTCTGAATCAGCAGGATTTGGGTAGATTTTAAGGCTATTTTCTTTATTAAAATTATCCGTTGACAAAATAGAATTTCCTAGAAGTTGAATGGCATCAATTCTAGTAGTTATGCTCCCAGTCTTTACTCCGTAAATTCTAAACCAATTTATGGCACCCAAATTTGGTGTACCACCCGTTATTGAAGCGTCTGCAGTTTTTAATTGAATAAAATTCCATCCATTTACTAAGCCTGTCAATGTCCACTGGTACTCATTGCTATCAGGAACTCCAGAACTTCCAATTTCTACATAATTATTAGTTTGTATCAGGGACACATCCGAAACATAGTACCAAAATTGCAATGTAGCTCCTGTACTAGAACCAACGGTATTGTATGGTGTAGGAAATGCCTTTGAATACTCTGGAGTAGCAGAACCCGTAAATTCAAGAGCGTTTAAACCCTGTATTTGATTTATATTATTAAGAACTAGCGAACTTGGATTCCAATTTGTGTTTGCGTCGCAATCGTCTAAATAATTTCCACCTTGACCTATTGCTATTATTTTATTTGGAGTTAAGGCGCCAAACCATTCAAGACCTTCTTTTATTAATTTCCATTGAAAATTATTATATCCTGTACTACTGGGAGCCGTAATTTCAAATAGGAATGTTTTTTCTTGACCAGGCAAAATAGCATCTGTATCAGACAAATCGACTCTACTAAAACCCCATACCGTATTATCTTGAGAACTTTGGCTACCTAATTTATAACCATTTGCTTTGGTCCAAGCAGTTGATCCTATATTTTTAAAAGTAACATTTACAGTGCTTTTTTGGCTAAGTCCCATGGCTGTGGGAACATTTAGTTGTCCTATAAACTCAGAACCATTACCTGCTGCAGTAACTAACGATGGTGTAATGGGTATAACACTGGTTAAAGGAATAGTTCCATCCAACATTTTCTGGGTTTGATCCGCTAATTTCAAATACCAGTCACTTGGTAAATTAACGCCATCAATATCTAAAGATACTAGTCTATCTTGAGCCTCAACAGGAAGTTTTGCTTTAGTCTCGGTTATTTTAAACATGGCAGTACCCTCATCAACTTCATCGAACATGGCTACGTAAATAAATTTTACACCCGCTTGAACAGCGTTATACGCCTGACGCCAATAAAATTGACCCCCATTACGTTTTATAGGGTTTAATGTTTCGTATTTTAAATTTTTCCAAGAAAATCCTGGCCAAATAACAGGCATATAATCTTTATTATTATTGTTACACGCTGCTAAATCAGGTACTATATTATTGGTTTTGAAACTATCCGCACCACTATTAGTGGAATACCTTCCTACTGACCAAGGGCTAATCATATCTAAAGAGTTATAAACGGCTGACCAATCAGTACCCGTTTCTGAAGATCCGCTGAGTGTTCTCCATCCCTCTGGAACACCTCCCATGACATAAGCACGGTATTTAGGAGCTGCATTGGTCTTGAAATAATCAATTATGGCTTGAGATGTCGCCGTTGTTAAACCGCGGTCTTTAAAACCAATACCCCAAATAGTTACTACTGGTTTTCCATTCTGTTTTACATATTCCGGCTTATTAAGGATATCATAGGTATTAACAAGATATTCCCAATCTGCTACAATTTTTGCATACATAGTAGCATCAGTTACTCCACTCACATCATACATAACCGCATACTTTCGGTTGTATTCTGCAGCCGATTTAATTACATTATCAAGTACTTTGTTTTTTGCTCTAAACATACCTGAAGTTTGAAGTTCTACAGCACTTAAAAAACGTTGCAAATAAATACCATGCACGTTATAGTCTCTCATCCACTCAAAATGTTTGCGTGTAGTACTCAAACTGTAGGAGGAGAATAATTGAGCGTTTGAGCCATCTGCATGGGTCATATTGGTACTAAATTTTTCTATATATTCAGACATGTCTGGCCACATATCTACAGTTAAATTTGCTGCGTCTGGGGTAGCGGCAGTGCCGCCTCTAAACCAGTGACTCCAAGGATTATTTGTCGTAGAACCATCTCCAGGAGCTAAAAACCATCCTTGATATCCCATCATCACTTTGTAATCAAGTTGATTTTGTGAAGAGACTGAATTTGAATACCCTATTGCTAAAAACAATATAAAAAAAGAAACAATTTTTTTTGATTTCATAAATAATACAATTGTGATTGGAATATTTTATATAAGTAAAAATACAATATAAATGGCAACACTGTGTTTTAATTTTTATAATAAAACACAATATATTCGCAATAATAGTTTGCAATACTTAACAATGCATTAATAAATCATTAATTTTTTTAAAAAATTAATGATTGCCTTTTTTATTCAAAAACCCTTTCAAATTAATCATAAATTAATCATAAATTAATTAATTGCTTTTATATTTACTAATTATTCATTCTTTATTCAATACATAATCTTTTATGACAAACATTAAACATTTATTTTTTGTATTTCAATTTTTAACTGCATTAAGTTGTTATTCGCAAGAATCAGCTTTGGTTTATCCTGGCCCAGACGGAAAACTTGTTTATGCAACTTATCTAAATAATTACGAAACAGATGTAAATAATACCAATACCTTACCTGATTTTTCGAATGTTGGTTATATGGATGGTGCTGTCGGAGTGCCAGTAGGGGAAGTGCCAGTAAAAATCACATTGAATCCAAACCCTTCAGGCGAAGACAGAACTCGAATTCAGGGAGCTATTGACCAGGTTTGTAATATGCCTCTTGATGCTAATGGATTTAGAGGAGCGGTATTGCTTAAAAAAGGGACTTACAGATTGAATGATGGAGCTATTCCTGTACTCACTGATGGAATGGGTTATGCATTGAGAATTTGGGCCAGCGGAGTAGTTTTACGTGGCGAAGGCCAGGGAGCTGATGGAACAATTCTTTATTCAGATTTCGCTCTGAATCACACCATGATAACCCTTGAGCCAGTATCACAATCCACATCCGAGACTATTATGACTCGCATTACCGATGGGTATTTAGGGACTGGTGCAAAAATATTTACGGTAGCCAATGCAAGTAGTTTTGCTGTTGGAGATAATATAATGGTACGATTTACTCCGAATGCTACCTGGTTTTCTGATCTCAAAGTGGACAAAGATGGATATATTGTCGATCCGCCGACCGCTCCTGGGAGTGATTATTGGGATGCAACACCCGGAGCTTTCAACATTGGATTTAAACGTAAAATAATCGCAAAAAATGGCAATACAATCACCATCGACTGTTCAGTAATGCAGCCCATGCAGACCTTATATGGTGGAGGAGAAATAAAAAAATACACAACAACCGGAAGATTAAGCAAATGCGGTGTTGAAGATTTGCGTATCGTGGGTATTCAAGATGGAGGGAGTCCTGGGGTGTCAGGTAATGGAAATAGATTGCGGGTAGGGATAAGACCCCGATTTTTGGATAATAGTTGGATTCATGGTGTTACAGTAACTCGCACATCCGAATCGGCTGTAATGACTTGGGGAGTGATGAATCTCACCGTTCAAGAATGTGCTTATATTGACCCACGGGGAACCATTTCTGGTGGATGGCGCTATAGCTTTAGCTTGGATGCAGGCTCTACACGCGTTCTTTTTCAGCGTTGTTATTCCGAATACGGACGACATGATTTTGTGACTCACGCCAGAATACCTGGTCCTAATGTGTTTGTAGATTGCTATAGCGCAAACGGGCAGAATGTATTGGGCCCACATTATCGTTGGGCTACGGGCACATTATTCGACAATATAAAAGCACCTAATTCTGTTATGGCAATTAATCTATTTGATTTATCTAATGGTCATGGTTGGTGTGGAGCACAAACGGTTGGTTGGAATCTCGAATGCAAGGGTTATGTAAATGACGCCTCTAGGGGATCTCAAAATTTTTTAATTGGAAGTATTGGCACTGAATATTTCGCTACTTTTAGTCCTACTAAATACCCTGGTTTTATTTTTCGTGGATATTGGGAAAAATCAGGATCCGCTGGTTTCCATGTGAGTACACGAAGTCTGTATTTCAAACAACTGGAAGACAGGCTGGGTGTTGACGCTGTCGCAAATATCACCATACCTGAACAAAGAACCGGAAATATCTACACCAAATTGGCAACTTGGGCTGGAAATGGTAGTCTTGTAAATATTCCGGTTACAGGAATAGTTCTATCACCGCCTACATTAACTATAAGCGTAGGTAGCTCTCAGCAACTAGAAGCAACAATAGCTCCAGCAAATGCATCGAACAAAAACATAACTTGGAATTCGAATAATACAGCAGTTGCCACCGTAAGTGCAACAGGAATGGTTACTGCTCTTTCGATTGGGACAGCTACTATAACAGTAACTACTGAGGATGGTGGAAAAACTGCTACTACTGCCATTACTGCAACTGATCAGATATTTGTGAGCAGTGTAGCGGTGTCTCCTACTACTTCAACAATTGCAATGGATAACGTGCGGCAACTTACGGCAACTATATCACCCGTAAATGCATCGAACAAAAATACAACTTGGGTCTCGAGTAATACCAATGTGGCAACCGTTAGTTCGCTTGGATTGGTTACTTCAGTAGCACCTGGCACTTGCACTATTACAGTAACTACTCAGGATGGCAGCAAAGAGGCTGTTGCTGCTATAATTGTAAGTCCACGCCCCGTAAGCAAAATTATTTCTAATTGCGATTCAAATAGTGGCTGGACATCGTCGAACACAGTAACGGTAAACAGTACCGACAAGAAAGAAGGAGCTGCTTGTCTACAATCGGTTGGACCAAATACAAATGATTTTATAAAAGTTTTTTCTACACCTATTAATACCGGTTCGGCCATAGCAAACGGAAATCTGCAATTCTGGTATTTTGTATCGGACATAAGCTCATTTGCTGCAGGTAATCAAGTTGAACTAGGCAGTGGTGGAGCAGCTGATAAAAATGAATTTAACTGGAATATTGATATTGGAAACTTGCAAAATGGATGGAACTTGGTAACATTGCCTTTTAGTACTGCAGTAATAACGGGTGGCACTCCCGATTTGAGCGCCATCAATTATTTTCGTATTTATCGCTTCAAAGGAGCAAGTGTTACCACTAAAATTGATCAAATTATTGTTGATGGGACATTAAACACAGATACAAATATTTTTTTATCAGGCGTTAGTGTTTTTCCAAATCCATTGAAACACGACAAGCTATCTATAAAAGTAGATGGTGCAAATACCTCTGAAATTTTCAAAGTAATAATTTACAATCTTCAGGGGCAAGTAGTATATCAAAACGATATTTCAGGCAAAAATTTAATTGAAATAAATACTACTGGCTGGTTGAAAAGCGCTGTCTATCTGGTTTCGGTACAATCGGGGCAAAAAATAAGTACTACAAAACTGATCGTACAATAAACAAGTATCAATAATAAACTAAGTTGTATAATCTCGAATTAAACATCAAAAGTAAAAATGAAATATCGTTTATATAGAAAGAGTATACTCTTTATTTCTATGGTTGTCCAAGTTGTTACTTCGAAATCAATAGCAAGTGATTTAACTAATTATGTGAATCCTTTTATTGATACACATAAATCTCGTTGGTTTTTCTTTGCTTCTGCTGCCCGACCATTTGGCATGGTGAGCTTAAGCCCGGATACTTGGGTAAAAGGCGACTGGAATGCAGGATATCTTTATGACACCCTTTCAGTAAGATGTTTTTCGCATGTGCACGAATGGCAATTGTCAGGCATTCCCGTAATGCCAACTGTTGGTAAATTCAAAGGGCATTTGGGAATGGAGGCTTACAAATCTTCTTTTAGCCATAGTGACGAAGTAGCTCGGCCTGGCTACCACAGCGTTTACCTTAAAGATTATAATATCCGTGCAGAGTTAACATCAAGCAGCAGAGTGGGCTTTCATAAATATACATTTCCGAAAGATACTACCAAATATGTTATTTTCGATGTTGGCACTCATCTGGGACAAGGACCTATGGATTTTGCTATGGTACAAAAAATAAATGATTATGAAATAGCTGGTTACAGTGTAATGGCTTCTAATATTCGTCGGTCAAAACCCACCTATGTGTATTTTGTAGCACGCTTCAACCAACCAATATCAAAATTTGGTACTTGGGAAAAAGGACAATTGCCCAACTTGCAATCGAAAAGCATACAAGGTGAGGGAGTTGGAGCCTATGTCAATTTCGATAAAAATCAGAGCAATACATTGTTAATGAAAGTAGCTATTTCGTACACGGGTATTGAACAAGCCCGTTTGAATATGAAAAGCGAAATAGGGCATTGGAATTTCGACCGAGTTGTTGCTGAGTCGAACAAGGAGTGGAACAATTATTTGGGCCGTATAAAAATTAAAGGCGGTACAAAAAATCAGAAAGTTAAATTCTATACCGATCTCTGGCATTCTTTACTTGGTCGTAAAATTAGTAGTGATGTAGATGGAAAATATTGCGACATGACAGGAAATTCTCCAGTTATTCGTCAGATTGAGCTTGGAGCCAACGGGAAGCCCAAACACAATCAATACAACTTTGATGCCTGGTGGGGAAGTCATTGGAACCTGAATGTCCTTTGGTCGATGGTTTATCCTGAGATTATGGATGAATTTTGTGCCAGTATGGTGGAAATGTATAAGCATGGGGGGTTAATTCCCCGAGGTCCATCGGGAGGAAATTACACCTTTGTCATGATAGGCGACCCTGCTTCATCTTTCTTTGCTTCGGCTTATAACAAAGGCATACGCAACTACGATGTACAAAAAGCCTACGAAGGCCTTTACAAGAATGCATTCTTAGGTGGAATACGCGACCGTGCCGGATACGAAATTGGGGGAAACTCCAAAGGCGGAGGAATGTCTTACTACCTCGAACGAGGCTATGTACCCGAAGGTATTGAAGGCAAAGGAATGCATCTTGATGGCGCTTCTATGACTTTGGAGTATGCCTATCAGGATTGGTGTGTTGGTCAATTGGCAAAAGCACTTGGTAAAAATTCGGATTTTGAAATGTTTAATAAACGTGCTGAAAATTACAAAAACCTATGGAATCCACAAACGCAGTTCATGCACCCACGAAACATCGACGGAAGCTGGATTGCGAATTTTAAACCCATTGGCGAATCATTTAATTCGCCTGGATTTTGTGAAAGTAACTCAGCCATTTATACTAATTTTGTTCCTCACGATTTAGCCGGGTTGATCAAGTTAGTGGGAAGTAAAGAGAAATACACTCAATATCTTGATAGTTGTTTTGTTAAAGCCAAACCAAACCAATTCGTAGCGCCCCATAACAATCATGCTATCAGCTGGGTAGATTACGAAAACCAGCCTTCGTGTCAGATGGCTCATCTGTTTAATTACAGCGGTGCACCTTGGTTAACACAAAAGTGGGTACGTGAGGTAAGAGAAACTGCATTTGGTGGTATTACACCTTATGGTGGATATAATGGCGATGAAGATCAAGGACAAATGGGCGCTTTGGGGGTATTGATGTCCATCGGATTGTTTCAAATGGATGGTGGTGCATCGATAAATTCTCAATATGAAATTACTTCACCACTATTTAATGAAATTAAAATACAGTTAAATACTAAATACTATGATGGAAAGACTTTTGTTATTAAAACAAAGAATAATTTGCCTGAAAACAACTACATTCAGGGTGCTGAACTAAATGGGAAAAACTGGACAAAATTTTGTTTTCCTCATGAAATTTTCGCAAAAGGAGGTACTCTTAAACTGGCATTGGGGAAACAACCAAATAAAAATTGGGGGATAAACGAATAAAAAAAGTAACTCAATACTTACTATTCTACCCAAATAAAATTGCAAAAAAACAGAATAATACATCTTAATAAAAAAACTAAAATGAGGTTAAAATTTTTAATATTATTTTTTTTAACTAAAAGCATAATAATCAATGGACAAGTATCTATGGATTTAACCAAGTATGCTAATCCATTAGTAGGAACCGATTCAAAAAAGGAATTGTCGAATGGGAATACTTATCCGGCCATTGCTATGCCTTGGGGAATGAATTTTTGGACACCCCAAACCAACAAAATGGGCGATGGTTGGTGTTACCAATATGCTGCTACTAAAATCAGAGGTTTTAAACAAACACACCAACCATCACCATGGATCAATGACTATGGTGCTTTTTCGATTTTTGCGACGACCGAGAATTTGGTTTTCGACGAAGAAAAACGGGAGTCGTGGTATTCTCACAAAGCGGAGGTTTCTAATCCTCATTATTACAAAGCGTATTTGGCTAATTACAATACAACAGTAGAAATTACACCTACTGAAAGAGCCGCTTGCTTTAGAATTACCTATCCACAAACAGATAAAGCCTATTTAATTGTAGATGGATTTTTCAAAAATTCTTATATCAAGGTTTTTCCTAAGGAACGTAAAATTATTGGCTATGCCTGTAATGCTTCAGGTGGAGTTCCGTCTAATTTTAAGAATTATTTTGTAATTTATGTTGATAAGGAATTTGATCAATCCTTTACAGTAGAAGACGGGACTATTTTGGAGGATAAATTGGAAGTTGAAAGCAAACATTCGGGAAGTATAATCCGCTTTAAAACAAAAGCAAACGAGCAGGTAAATCTTAAAATTGCTTCTTCATTTATCAGTTTGGAGCAAGCGGAACTTAACCTTGAAAGAGAAATTGGAAATAACACTTTCGACCAGATAGTACAAAAGGGCAAAGCGGAATGGAACAAGCAATTAAGCAGAATCTCCGTTGAAGGCGGTACCGATGCGCAACTGACCACCTTTCACACAGCTATGTATCGTACCATGCTTTTTCCACGCAAGTTTTTCGAATTCGACAAAGACAATAAAATTGTTCACTATAGCCCCTACAACGGAAAAGTGTTGGATGGGTATATGTTTACCGATAATGGATTCTGGGACACTTTCAGAGCAGCATTTCCGCTATTAACTATTGTATTTCCGGAACTAAATAGCCAGATTATGGAAGGGTTGGCAAATGCCTATAAAGAAAGTGGCTGGTTACCCGAATGGGCTAGCCCAGGTCATCGAGATTGTATGGTTGGCTCCAATTCAGCCATTCTTATTACGGACTCTTACCTGAAAGGCATTCCGAATAAAGAGATAAATACGCTTTACGAAGCTATAGTAAAAAATAGCCAAAACGAAGGGCCTTTAAGCTCTGTAGGGAGGTTTGGAGTAGATTATTACAACAAATTAGGCTACGTACCCTATAATGTGGGGAAAAAAGAGAATGTAGCCAGAACATTGGAGTATGCCTTTGCGGATTACAATATTTGGAAACTTTCAAAAGCGTTAAACAGACCACAATCCGAAATTGACACCTTTGCAAAAAGAGCTCAAAACTATAAAAATGTATTCGACAAATCGGTAAACTTTATGCGTGGCAGAAACGAAGACGGTACTTTCCAATCGCCTTTCCAACCTGATAAATGGGGAGATGCCTTTACCGAAGGATGCTCATGGCACTGGACTTGGTGTGTGTTTCACGATGTGCAAGGTCTTATTGATTTGATGGGTGGAAAAACTAAGTTTATTGAAAAAATGGATTCCGTTTTCGTAGCACCTCCTACTTTTGATTATTCGTATTACAAAAAACAGATTCATGAAATTACCGAGATGTTGATAATGAACATGGGGCAATATGCACATGGGAATCAACCCATACAACACATGCCCTACCTGTATAATTATGCTGGTGAACCTTGGAAAACACAATATCATGTCAGAGAAATTATGAATAAATTGTACAAACCGGCACCTGACGGACTCTGCGGCGATGAAGATAACGGACAAACTTCGGCTTGGTATGTTTTTTCGGCTATGGGAATGTATTCAGTCGCACCAGGAACGAATCAATATGTACTTGGAGCACCCCTTTTTAAAAAGATCACACTTAAACTTGAAAACGGTAAAACATTTGTAATAAATGCTAGAAATAATAGCGCAGAAAATCTTTATGTTCAAAAAGCAAAACTAAATGGCAAAACACACACAAAAACCTATTTGAATCATTCTGACATTACAAATGGTGGAACATTTAATTTAACAATGTCATCGGAACCGAATAAGAGCAAAGGAGTTAACGCAAGTGATTTCCCTTATTCAATGACCAATGAATTAAAGTCAAGATAAAAGCCATAACAACAACAACTTTGTTGTTAATTAACTACTTTCAAAATTATAGCTAACTTGATTTTGGATAAGCTAACTTAGTCATCATAGAAAGTTAAGAAATAATCTTATACGTGTAAAAAAAATTAGGGTTTGTGAAAACCCTAATTTTTTTACTTACATACTTTATGGGATACTACCTTTTAATAAATGCCTAATATGCTTTTTATTGATTTCATTTTTTTAGTTCCCACAATTTGAATGACTTCATAATAATCATTTTTAAGTATAATAGCTACTGCTTAATTTCCTAATAGTCCTATATCATCTATTCTAGTGGTTACGCTCCCCGTCTTTAGCCCGTATATTCTAAACCAATTTATGGCACCCAAATTTGGTGTTCCAATTTTAGTTGCGGTTGTAGTATTTAATTGAACTAAATTCCAACCATTTACTAAGCCTGTCAGTGTCCAGTTATACTCATTGGTATCAGGAACTCCAGAACTCCCTATTTCTAATTGATTTTTAGTTGTTAACTTGGACACATCCGAAACATAGTACCAAAATTGTAATGTAGCTCCCGTATTAGAGCCAACGGTATTGTATGCTGGAGAAAACACCCTTGAAAATTCTATAATTTCGGGACCCGTAAATTCAAGACTACTCAAACCCTGTTTTTTATCTAAACTGTTAAGAACTAACGTGCAGTTGCATAAACTCCAATTTGTCTTTGTGTCACAATCGTCCAAATAATTTTCGGCGCCAATTGCTATTGTTTTATTTGGGGTTAGCCCCCCAAACCATTCAACACCTTCTTTTATTAATTTCCATTGAAAATTAGTATATCCTGCACTACTAGGAGCAGTAATTTCAAATTCGAAAGTTTTTTCTTGACCAGGCAATATAGCATCGGTATCAGACAAATTGACTCTATTAAAACCCCACACACTATTATCTTGCGTATTTAGGCTACCCAACTTATAACCACTTGCCTTGGTCCATGTAGTTAATCCTATATTTTTCATAGTAACATTTACAGTGTTTTTTTGGTTAAGTCTAAGCAGAGCAGGGACATTTTGCTGTGCTATAAACTCAGCACCATTACCTGCTGATGTAACTGGAGGTGTAAGCAGAATATCACTAGTTAAAGGAATGGTTCCGTCCAACATTTTTTGGGTTTGGTCCGCTAATTTTAAATACCAGTCACTTGGCAAATTAACGCCATCAATATCTAAAGATACCAGTCTATCATTAGCTTGAATGGGAAGTTTTGCGGTTACGTCTGTAATTTTAAACATAGCAGTACCCTCATCAACTTCATCAAACATGGCTACATAAATAAATTTCACCCCCGCTTGCACAGCATTATATGCCTGGCGCCAATAAAATTTACCCCCATTGCGTGGTGTTACGTTTAATGTTTCGTTTTTTAAATTACGCCAAGAAAATCCTGGCCAAATAACAGGCATATAGTCTTTATTATTAGTTTTACAAGCTGCTAAATCCGGAATTATATTATTGGTTTTGAAACTATCCGCACCACTATTATTAGAATACCTTCCTACTGACCATGGACTAATCATGTCTAAAGAGTTATAGACAGCTGTCCATCCCACTCCCGTTTCTGAAGCTCCACTTCTTGTTCTCCATCCTTCAGGTACCCCACCCATAACATAAGCACGGTATTTAGGAGCTGCATTGGTCTTGAAATAATCAATTATGGCTTGAGATGTCGCCGTTGTTAAACCACGATCTTTAAAACCAATACCCCAAATAGCTACTACTGGTTTTCCATTCTGTTTTACATATTCTGGCTTGTTTAAGATATCGTACGTATCTACAAGATATTCCCAATCTGCTACAATTTTTGCATACATGGTAGCGTCAGTTATATTACCACCTATTGAAACATCATACATAACTGCAAACTTACGGTTGTATTCTGTGGCCGAAGTTATTACATTTTCTAATACTTTGTTTTTTGCTCCAAATGAACCTGAAGATTGAACATCTACAGCACTTAAAAAACGTTGCAAATAAATACCATACACGTTGTAGTTGCTCATCCACTCAAAATGTTTGCGCGTCGTGCTTAAACTATACGAAGAAAATAATTGAGCGTTTGAGCCATCAGCATAGGTCATATTGGTGCTAAATTTATCTGTATATTCGGACATGTCAGGCCACATGTCTACGGATAAATTTGCGGCGTCAGGGGTAGTGCCGCTTTTAAACCAGTGACTCCAAGGATTATTTGTCGTAGAACCATCACCAGGAGCTAAAAACCATCCTTGATACCCCATCATCACTTTGTAATCAAGTTGGTTTTGTGAAAAGACTGAATTTGAATAGCTTGTCGTTAAAAACAATATAAAAACGGATAGAATTTTTTTTGAATTCATAAATAAAATAGGGTTGCTTTATTTTAAATCAATAAAACACAATATGAATATCATCACTGCGCTAGAAGAATATATGCAATAGTAACATCCACTACTTAATAAAACATTAATAAAGTATTAATGAAAAAAATATTCAATTATAACTTATTAAATTTTTACGATTAAGTAAGTTGAAAGTTTAAAAGTAGTAAAGTAAAAAAACAATAGTGTTAATAGTAACTCAAAATCAAACTATTACTTTAATTGTCCTGATTTAAAACACAACAGTATAGTATGATTGCTACTTAATTATTTTGAATCTAGTTTTTTTTTGAGTTCATTTTGAGCACTTCAACAAAAGAATATTCATATTCTTGACCGTAAAGAATTTCATATTCTTTTATAAATTTCTTAAATGTACTTTCAGCTAAACTGTGCTTACCCATTATATATTGAGCTTTGCATTTGAAAAACATTGCTTCTTCGTTTATTGAGTCAAAATTAAATATAGAATCAGCCACGTTAATTATGAAATCCGGTTCTTCTTCAATAGTAAAATTTTCTCCAAAATCGACTAAAGTATCAACTATTCTATCCGAAACATCAGATTTAAAACTATCCAACCATTCATAATTTAAATTAAGCAAAAAGGAGCCCTTTTTGGTAATCTTTATCAAATGGTTAATATGATTTTTTTTAATTTCCTTTCTTTTTGTTTCCATAATTTGCATTACTTCAAAATAATCATTTTTCAGTATTTTAGGATCAAACTTAATTTTCCAGTATCCCGTATCACATGTTAATTTACAACCCCCAACCTCACTCAACAACCCTTTTAATTTAGCTATGTTAACAGATTTATTATTTTGAGCACTTTTAATGTCTTTATCATACCATAAGATCTCAATTAATTTTTCAGGAGATATACCTTTATTATTTTTAAGGCTATACAACCATATTAATAAAAACAGTTCTTTTAAAAGTGGTGAAAACTTATTTGTAATATCATTTTGTTTATTATCTATAATTTGGAAGCCTCCAAAAAATATTATTTGATAATCCACGTCACTAGAAATTGGTTCAAAATCAATTTCGTTAACTTTTGAAATAGAATCATTAAAATGGACTGTATCATTTTCATTCACTTTAACAATAATTCTGGCTTTGTGTTTTTTTGAGTAAAAATACCAAACAAGTCCTAATACAAATAGCAACAGAAAGGCTATGTAATAAAAGATGTTTTTAACATTTTTTATATCGGATTGAGCTAGGATGTCTTTTTTAACTATAGGAGGGTATTCAATAGAATATATTTTAAATTGTGTCTTGATTGAATCCGTTAAAAAAGAGGTATATGCAAAAAACTTTTTTTTCTTTGGAAAATAATATAGAGTTGCGAAAGACTTCACATCTAAAAAATCATAAGGTATTTTGCTTCCTACTAATTGCACTTTAGAATTGTCAATATTTCCTTTCAATATTTGTAAATAACCTTTAGATTTTGTTTTATCCGAAATTAATGCAAAAAAATCTCTGTTTTTTTTATCAATCCATATATTGTTCCCTACAATCATATCTTCTAAAACATGCGGTATTTCAAATTTTTTGATGAATTTTTTTTCCTTAATAACATACCCTAATAAATCAAAATAACTTTTTGGATTTAACAATTGGCTTCCCGAATCACTGCCATATCCACCCAACATATAGATTGTGTCGTTAAGTTCGCCAATTCCAGCCAAATATCTAGGATGAAATATAGAGGCGTTAGTTTTTAAAACTTCAGTAAAACCTTGTTTTAAATCAATACGCCTAACTTCATTGTTATAGGTATATTGGCCATAACCCCCGAAAGCA
This sequence comes from Bacteroidota bacterium, assembly GCA_947483095.1. The sequence goes on along the minus strand of CANKLD010000001.1, from coordinate 7,221 downwards.
TATATAGCATTATCAACCGTGCTATAAATACTGTTATGATGTTGGTATTTTTGTTTATGTGGTACTTTATTAAAAACAGCTTCATTTTCCCAAACTCCTGTTTGAATATTTAATTTTGAAACTACATTTCTATCAATTAAGTAGCAGTATATTTTTTTGTCTTGATAGTTATAAACAGCCCTGTGATCTGGGGTTAAATAAATGGGGTAATTTTTATATTTAATTATTGTTGGTTCCTTCTTTTCAATATTATAAACTAATAATTCTTTATTTCTAAGTAAATAAAGAATATCATTAACAGTATCAGATGTTATCAATTGAGTCCCGTACACCTCATTCTCAAAAACCTTTTCCCATTCTTGATGTCTATACAGTATCCAATTTGGATGGGTAACGACCGCTTTACTATTAAACAAATTGTTATGAGCAAAATTTCCGTTAATTTCATTTAAAGTATAGTGGGACTTAAGTTTTTTGTTAATATATAATTTGATGTCTCGCATACTCATGTCTGGCACATCTGTAGAGGCAAACTGCTTATAATTATTAGCCCCAAAAATAACTTTAAACGAGTCTGTATTTTTAAAACTTATATTATTTTTAAGTACCGCAACATCTTGAATCGAAAACAACAGCGTTTTTTGGGTTAACGAAAACTTCAATCCCAATTTAATCCATTTGTTTTTATTAAATTGAGTATAATTAATTGGAACCACCGATTTTTTAGTACCAATTATAATATTTAAACTTCTAACCGTACTATTTGATGTTGGATTGTTGGAAATAATTAAATCAATATTTTGATTCTTATGACTAATTACTCTCAAAATATAACCAAATAAACTTTTTTGCATTAAATCAATTTTAATATCGAATGTGATATCAAATTCATCTTTAAAAGACTCAAATCCGTTTGGTGTTAAATTAAGACCTGTTCTTTCGTCAAGAGGTTGATTCTGTCCATTAAATGTTAACCCATAGTCTTGGGAGAAAGCCGTATAAGTGTTAAAGCTAAATAGAAAAACTAATAGAAATAACATATTATAACGATTTGAATATTTTAATTTGTAAATAGTATTCATAATTTTATATTTTCAAACTAAAGTGAACTTTTCCTAAGGGAGTATTCAGTTAATAATTCAAAGATAAATGTTTTTTTTGATTTCTTGTTAATTTTAATTTTTGGTACTCATTTCTACGATTAATAATTGCAATTTTCTTCAATTTTTGTCTTTCTTTTAATATCATTTCACCTCTTCCCAAATACACATCTGCAGGTGTTAAGTTTTTTAATGATTCATGATATCACTCATTATTGTATCGTTTAACAAACTTTTGTAAAGCAGCTTCTAATTTTTCTGGCGCCAAGTAATTATAAAGTTTCACAACGTTTATAATGGTTCTGTGATAGCGTACAATCTTTCCTTGTGTTTGTGGGTGATTGGGTCTGCCATGCACTTGCTGCATTTGATAATTGTCTTTTAAATACAGTTTTAATTTGAAGAGATACAGAGATACGAACTTTTCGTATATTTTAAATAAATTAAGGTTTCTATTCTTAACTTTTTACGAGGGTAACTTTAGCTTATCCTCACCTATGAAATTATTTTTTTGACTAAATAAAGTTTAACTATTTTAACTTTATTAACTTTATCAAATAAATAAAAACATTTTAATGAAAGAAATCCAATATTTAGACCTTATACTTAGCGGCATATTAAAAAATGAACGAGTATTAAAAAGCTTTCTAATTAAAAAACAAAAGGAAGCAGAAAATAAAAACTTTGTTTCAGAAGTTGAATTCTTTGAAAATTGCAATGAAACGATTTCTTTACTGGAAAATAGAATTGAATCTCAATTTTTAGAAAAAAGATATCGGTTATATCAAACTATAGAATTACTGAAATCAAATAAAAAACCGTTTGAAAAAGAATTAGAGTTAGCTAATAACTTATCAAAAGACCATTTCAATATTAACTTATCAACCATCACAAATGGAAAATACAAAGAGGAGTTATGGTACAGCCAAATTAATCTTATTAAGAATTGTATTGTTGAAATTAAAAATCAAAACTTCATAATTACCTCAGATATTAAAGATTTAGACATTGACAATTACCTAGAATTTATTTTTTCTCAAAAAGAAATTAGTGGGGAAACCAAAGAAAATGCTGTTCAAATTTTAATGAAGGAAAATAAACAAGAAAAATCGACCTACGAAGTTTGGTATGATTATGTCTTTAACCAACATAACTATTGGAAAGAAATTACACTGGAGGAAAGAAAATTATTCGAAGAATTAAGAGCTAAATCATTTGACGATATGAATGCTCTATTTATAAATACAATTAAAGGAAGTCCTAAACCAATGGCTGAATTAAAAAAGGAGTTTGAGACGGCAATTATAGATAGGTTATCAAAAGAACCTTTTCAAAAAACAACTTCCGATTTTATGGGAGGCCTTTTACCAAAAGATTTGAATATTCTAGCTACTTTAATTGGTAAATTAGATTTTATTAAATCATTACATACTCCAAAAGCAGAAAAAATATCAGAGAAATGGTATGCTTTGTTATATTGGTTTGAATTAAAAATATCGGGAGAAAAACCTCCAATGGACGTTGAAGGAACTTTTATTAAATCAGAGATTGCAAAAATTGGTGCTTTAAGATGTAATAGTAGTGGTGTTAGTTTTTATTATGCTTTTAAAGATATCTACAATAATAATAACTTATCGCTTAATAAAACATTTGGGATTAAATGGAAAGAATTAGTAAAAAAAATATCCAACAACAACCCTGAAATAATTAAATATATTGATGAAAATTATTAAAAATATTTTCTAGACACGTCCAGACACGTATCTGAAAAATATCCCTTAATAGTTTTCCGTTAATTCGCAGCAATTAAATAACTAATCATGTGCGAATTAACACCAATACCTTATTCGGTATTTTTACATACTGAAAAAGATGCTCCAAGAAAAAAGGAACTATTAGAGCAACCCAGTCTTATAAAAGGGAATAACAGTCAATTACTCGTAAAAAAAATCTTTAAAAGCTAGACTATGAGAAAGAAAAAAACTCCTAGTCTTGATGTTAATGGATTAAAACGAGACAAATCTTCAAAAACTGTCTCCAAATCGAATCTTGTTGAGGACCAAGCCGACCAACACTTTGATTCTGAAATAGCATTACAAGAAAAAAGTTTAGCATTTCTTTTAGATGCTGTTGAAGTTGTGGACTTTTCTCTGGAGAAAGAGCCAAAATTGGTCCAATGGAAAAATGAAATCAATAAGCTCAAAAAGAAAGTTCTAGATAAAGAAGGAAACCCAATTGATGAAGAAAGTAAAGACTATATTAAATACGAAAAACTGCTAAATGGAACATCCTTTCCGAAGTTAAAAAAACAGGAATATTCAGTGCTTGTCATTAACATTTTTAAGAAATTAGTCCTTGAAAAAAAATTGGATTTGAAAGTTTACAACAAAGTAATCTTCATTTACAATGCTATATATTGGCAACAAATAACTTATGAAAGGTTCACCAGCTTTTTAAGTAATGTAGCCGAAAAAATGGGTTTAACCGGACTTTTGTACAAACACCACACCTTTGGTACCGATTTAATAAAACAATTTACTCATAACAATTTTGTCCAAAGTACCACTGACAACAACCTCACCAGTATTAATTTACAGAATGGTACTTTCGAATTCCGTAAAGGAGTTGGAAAACTCAACCCACACAATAAAAATGATAATTTGCATTATGTGTTGCCTTTTGAATATTTGCCAGAGGCAACTTGTCCTATTTTCGATTCGTATTTAAACTATTGCCTACCAGATAAAGAAAAGAGAATGGTCTTACAAGAGTTTTTAGGATATATTTTTACTCCAAACGACATTTGCAACCTCGAGAAATGCCTTCTATTGTATGGAGAAGGCAGTAATGGGAAATCAGTCTTGTATCGAGTGATTAATGCGATTTTGGGAAAAGAAAATATCGCTTCTTATTCCATACCGCAATTAACTGACAAGTCTAAGGGGGAATACTACCTTGTAAACCTGCAAGACAAACTTCTAAATTACTGTAGCGATACTAAAGGAGCTTTTGACAATACGGGAGTATTCAAGCAATTAGTATCTGGAGAACGAGTTACTGGACGTCATCCTGCAGGCAGACCAATTGAATTTGTGAATAATACAAAATTTATTTTCAATGTGAATGTGCTTCCAACCACTCCAGAAAATGTCCATGGATTTTATAGGAGATTCGAGATAATTGAATTTGATGTAACAATTGAAGAAGAAAAAAAAGACAGACAGCTACCGGTTAAAATAATTGAAAATGAATTACCCGGGGTGTTCAATTGGATTTTGGTCGGACTGGAAAGGTTACTTAAAAACAAACACTTAACTGAGTGTAAAGCGAATAATGAAGCACTTGAACGATTTAAAACAAAGAGCAACCATGTGCTTGAGTTTTTAACTAATGAAGGTTTTGAAGTGGTCAATAATATTGAAAAAGGGATGATTTTTAACGAACTATACCAAAAATATCAAAGATGGATTTCGGAAAATGGAGACAGACCATTAAACAAATCTACTTTTAAAGAAAGAATCGATGGAATAAAACTTGGAAACAAGCAAATCTTTCGAAATGAAAAATGTAATGGAAATAAACATAAAATTAATTTAATAAAAAAGTAAAAAAATGGAAAAAAATGATCAAAACAGAAACTTTACACTTAGCACAAAAGTTACTGCTAGCCAAAAAGCAAAATTCATGCAAGAAGCAGAAAGACTTAAATTATCCCTTTCTGAATGGATATGCGGCACACTTGAGATGTCTATTAACGCTTACAAAGAAGTCGATAAGTCGGAAATGATATTACAACTTCAAGAGGATAATGATGAAATGGCTAAAATTATTAGCGGTCTAAAATTAGAACTAAATAGAGTTAATGCTCTTCTTCATCAAAAAAGAAAAATTATTACAGAACTACGCTACGCCAATCTAGAAAATGATAGTGAAGTTTACTATAATAGAAAAATACAATAATAATCCACGGACAAATAGATGAATGCTAATACGGTATATGACGTTTTTCTTGCTCTTCCAGAAGTGGAAAAGCAGCGTCATATCCAATTAGTAACCGAATACAATTCTAAAAAGGAGAAGCAACTCAAAATAGCATTTAGGAAAAAGAAAAATGAGGTTCAATTCACCAAAAAAGACGCGATAGATTATCTACTAAAAAATGTGTTTACTTCCAAAAAAAATAATTCGCTGGCCTCATAATTAAATTGTTTTGGAGGCCTACGCTTGAGCATTCTTAAAATTACCCAATTATTAATATGGGTTTGCTGCAGTAGTTTTTTGTTTTGTAGTGGTAAGACTAGTTATTATCACATTCTTATTGTACTATTATTTTTAATTTAGCTTCATCGTGTTCTTTGAAAGCATTAGATGATTCCAATAACAGTTCTAATTCTTCCAACGTACCTGCATTTAAGGTTGCACTAAATTCTTGTGCACGCTGTAACATTTTTATGTAAGCCAAGGGGTCTTGTTGCCTTGTTAATCTTCTTAATGCACCTAAATAATCGTCTCGATATACTGTAGGAATTATGATTCTAGTTTGTTCTGCTTTTACTAATTCAGCGTTCATCATTACTCTGGCAATTCTTCCATTACCATCTAAAAATGGGTGAATTTCACTAACCATAAACATAATATAAGCTGCTTTTGCAAATGGGTCTATAAGTGCTTTGTAATAATCAAAACCTTTTATTAAAGTTCCTTTTACTAATTCAAAATCCACAAAAAACGTTTCACCCGCACGGTTGTTTTTATCTTTAAATACACCCGGCATTTTTGATGTTCTAGCCTCCAATAGCAATCGGTGTCTGTATTGAAGAATATCGACGAACTCTTCAGGTTTAGTTGGCGTAATATTCATTTCAACTTTACTACTGACCAATTTATACGTTCCTAATATGTCGTGAGAATCTTCATCTCGATTGAACATTGGTGTATCGGTTTCGATGATGTTTTTGGCCTCCTCTACTTCAAATCGCGTTCCTTCTATATAATTTGAAAAATAGGATTCAAAAAAAGCAAAATTTTTGAAAGCAGTGTTGGAAGTGTTTTTATCGATTGCATTTTTAAATTCTCTTTGTTTTAATTCTAAAAATAGTATTTCAAACAAATCTATTCTGGATTGGTCATATGGATTTCCAAATGCTCGAGCAATTGCCCGTGGCGATGATAATATTTTGGAAGGCTGAGTGGATAATAACGCACTGATAAGTTTGTTTAATTTTTCAAACTCTTTTTGCATACCCAATTTCTCGGCGATTACTTTTGCATTATCTCTAATCTGATTTAGTCCCTCTTCCCCTTTTACTTGTGCGATTTTCTCTAGTTTATTTTCTAATTCAGAAATTGATATCGTTTTAGATTCTGGACCTGTTTTTCTTGATGATTGAAGATTTTCTAAAAAAGCTCTTTCTTGCTGCGAAACAAATAGTTCTCCTGAGAATGAATTATCGCCCTCAATTGCTCCAATACCTTCCATAAAACGAATTGATATTCCAGGTAATTCAATTTTTTTGGTATAGGTATAGGTAACAAATATTTGACCTGTGGTGGTTGGTTTAAATTCAATTGCAGAACGATGGCTTAATAGTGAACCAGGATATAAATTACCAAGAATTGAAAAAATATTCCTTTTGATAATAACCTCATCGGTATCAACAAAATTAGAAGTGAAAATACGAGGAGCAATTTTTTTAATTTTACCGGTGTTTTCAAGCAAAGCAATTTGCTTTCTTACTTTTTTATCACTCGAAGAATAAATAATTTCTTGTAGGTGCGTTGGGATATAATTTTCCATTAGTTCTACTTTATGTAAGCAAAACTATGCTTTATTTTCCACTAAAATGTTATTTTTGGGCTTTTTTTTCCATTATAAACGAAATATGTTTTAAAAAGTAAGGTGTAATGTTCATAAACACATCAATAAAATCAAAATTGATTTTTTAAGAAAAAACAATAATTTAAATAAAAAAAAGTTTAAATTGCACTCGAAATTTAATTCAAAAACAGTACACAAAACAGTACACCAAACCGTACACCATTTTTAAAGAAATCATCTTTTTTGGCATATAAATGTGGGTAAAAATCGAGTAAAAACTCAATTCATAACCCTGAGGTCGAG